>DYPE01000076.1 GCA_020720085.1 Dichelobacter nodosus
AATAAATACGTGACACCTGAACAACTGGCGTATGCCACCTTGCTCAACTGGGGCATGATCATCGGCTTTGTCACTTTGGTGGCGAGCTTTATTTTATACGCCTTTGGCATTCTCACCCCGCATGTGCCGCTAGAACACCTGCCGCACTACTGGAAAATGCCCGTGGGCGAATACCTCAAAGCCGCTGACGTGCATATCGGTTGGAGTTGGCTGCATTTGGTGCATAAAGGCGATTTTCTGAATTTTATCGGCATCGCCTTTCTGTCTGGCGTCACCATTGCCTGCTACCTGCGCATTTTACCGATTTTGTTCAAAAACAAAGACATGGTATACGTTGCGATTGCTATTCTGGAAGTGTTGGTGCTGGCATTAGCCGCCTCCGGCATTCTGGCAAGCGGCCACTAAAGGAGACACGAAGATGAGTCAATTATCCCCATCCGGGCGTTTTGAAAAATTGCTGTTGTCCACAGACGGTTCTGAATTCAGCGCAGGTGCCGCCCGCATGGCGCTACAATTGGCGCAAAATTGCGGTGCCACGCTGCATGTGATGACGATGGTGATGACCAACCCTGAATACGAAACCCTTGCCCCGCAATTGGTTGCCAAAGCTGAGCAAGACGCGCAAGTGGTGTTGGACAGTGTGAAGCAACAAGCGCAAGCAGCGGGCGTCACCTGTGAAACCCACATCCGGCGCGGATCAGAACCTGCGGAAGAAACCTTGTCCGCCGCCGATGCCCTTTCCGCCGACGCCATCATCATGGGACGGCGCGGCAAACGCAAACTGGCACGCTGGATGGTCGGTCACGCCACTGTGAAAGTCTTGGGCGGCGCACACCGCCCAGTGCTGGTCGTGCCCAAAGCTGCGCTGATGCCCACGCGCCGGATTATTTTGGCGACCGACGGTTCGCGCTACAGCGACAACGCCGCCGTAAATGCCAGTAAACTTGCCAAATTATGCAATTTGCCGGTAACCGTGGTGTCTGCGGTGCTTGCCAGCCACAACGCCCAACGCCGAGCCGAAGCGCAGCAAGCAGTAGACCGTGTGACCGCATTGCTGAGCCAGGATGGCATAGACTGTGAAGGCGTGTTGCAAGACGGCAAACCCGACGAAGTGATTAACACGGTCGCCCATCAAAAAGACGCAGATTTAATCGTAGTCGGCAGTCACGGACGCACCGGCTTAGACCGAATGCTGGTTGGCAGCGTGTCAGAAAAAGTCATCGGCCAAGCCGAATGCGCAACCCTGGTGGCGTGTTTGTAACGACCAAGCGCATCTGACTGCGGTCAGCTTGGTAGAGTGGGCAAAACGTCTTTTGGTTTTGCCCACTCAAGAGGCTGTTGGTAAAATAGACCTGACAGGTTTTTAAAATTTAAAATCAGTTAATTATGTGGCGGAGAGGGCGGGATTCGAACCCGCGTGGGGTTGCCCCCCAACCGATTTCGAGTCGGTGCCGGTGTGACCGCTTCGAGTACCTCTCCTAGGAAATCGAAATCAGGTGTAAAGGTGGGAATTGTACCGGAAGCTAGCATGATTGGAAACAACCCAGTGCGTTGTGCTCGGATAGGTGCATTCAGGGGTTGGCTGGGGTAGTGTTATTTTACCAGTTGATTTAATTCAAATACCGGTAGCAAGATGGCCAATACGATGAGCAGCACCACGCCGCCCATGAACAGAATCAATAGCGGCTCGAACAAGCCGAGGAATATGCCGATCAAGCCTTCCAGTTCTTGTTCTTGATACACGGCTGCGCGGTCTAACATGCCTTCTAAGTTGCCCGAGGCTTCGCCGCTGGCAATGAGGTAGACCGCCATAGGCGGGAAAAGGCGGGTTTGTTCCAGCGCTTGATGCAGGGAGGTGCCTTCGCGCACCCGTTGCACGGTGTCGTTCACTGCCGCGCGCATGGGCAAGTTGCCGACCACACCTGCTGCCATGCGCAGCGCGTCCACCAGCGGCACGCCGCTTTGTAGCAAAATGGCGAGTGTGCGCGCCAAGCGTGCGGTTTCGGCACCGCGTACCAGCGCTTGCACCAGCGGCAAGCGCAGCAGCAAACGGTCAAAAGCGAAGCGCGCCGTGGGATTGCGCATAGCTTGGTGCCAGACCACAGCGAGGAGAATCAAGCCGAGCAATAGCGCCCAGCCCCAGTGTTGGAAAAAATTGCCCAGCGCAATCAATGCGCGCGTTAGCCAGGGCAGGTCTTGGTGCAAATTAACAAACACTTGCGCCACCTTGGGTACCACGTAAGCCAGCAATCCTGTCACGATGAGGGCTGCCAGGCTGCTAAGCAGCAGTGGATAAAACAAGGCGAGCATGGTTTTTTGCCGCATCATGCGGTGGTTTTCGGCATATTCTGCCAGCCGTTCCAACACCAAATCTAAATGGCCAGATTGTTCGCCTGCGGCCACAGTGGCACGGTACATACCGGAGAATACGCGCGGAAATTCAGCCAGCGCGTCTGCCAGCGCGTGGCCTTCCAAAATGCGCGAGCGCACGGCCATAAGCAGCCGCCGTGCTTTGGCTTTGCCGGTTTGTTTGGCCATCACTTGCAAGGCTTCTTCTAATGCCAAGCCTGAGCGCGTTAAGGTGGCCAGTTGCCGCGTCAGCAAAGCCAAATCTGCTGCGCCCAAGCTCATCATTGCCGCGCGCGGCAGCGGGGCTGCGTTGGCCCCGCCATTGACAGGAACGCTGTCGTTGACGGCAATGCTACCCTTGGCGCGCACAGCACGTTGGCCGATTTCTTCTACTACCAGCGGCGTCAGCCCTTGGTTGCGCAATTGTTGGCGGGCATGGCGGGCGTTGTCACCTTCCAGCGCGCCTTTGCACGTTTTGCCAGCGCCATTGAGCGCGGTATATTCATAAGCAGGCATAGCAAAGCTCAGCGTTTATGCGCCCATACGGCGAACAGCGGATCGGAAAACGGCAGGTTGGCCGCGTGCGGGTCATCCGCCGGGCGCAACAGACCGTGCAGGGTTTCGGTGTGAATGCCGCTAAAATGATTGTCGCGTAAAAAATATGCCAGCACCAGGCCCAACCGTTCGTAAGGATGCAGTTCTGACCACAGTTGTATGGCTTTGGGCGGGAACCAGCGGTTGGAAAAGGTGACGGCTAACATGCCGCCGGGTTTGAGTACGCGCGCGGCTTCAGCCATCACTTCAAATGGGCGGGTAAGATACTCAATGGATGCCGTGCAGATGACCAAATCAAACTCGCGGTCAAGCAAAGGCAGGCGCGGGTCTGTGTTAAGGTCATGCACCAGGCGGGTGGTAAGGGCAGGATTGTGCTCCAGCTCGTCACGATTCATGCCCAGCCCAGTGACTTGCAAATTTGGGATGTCCTCTGGCAAATACGATGTCCATGAACTCATCAAATCCAGCACGCGCATTTCTGGTTGCAATAAACGACGGTAGATGTCCGTGACCTGGGCACGGCAGGCAGCATCCAAATGATGCACCAGGCGCGTTTGTTGATAAAACAGCGCGTCGTCGCGCTCGTCTGCGCGTGCAAACGGTTGGCCAGCAAAAAAATCCGTTGTCAAATCTTCATACGGAATCTGCATTCCAGGGCCATTGTCTGCCAGCAGTTGCGTGTAATCTTGCGCCCGCCCGCCCCTCTGTGCGGATTCGCCCAGGCATTCCACCACTTGCACTGCCAGTTCTAATACGCGGCCCGCCAGCGGGTGATTGTAATCACCCAACAGAGTGTTTTCTTGCTGCCCTAAAAAACGGAAAGGGCGCATATCGCCCTTGTACGTGGCTGCCACACCTGGGGTGAAACCACGGGGGTAAAACCGCCCAGCGCGTGGTTGCAAACCGCCTGGGCCGGTGAATTGGTCGGGTCTGAATATGGCAACCAAATTTGCGTCGCGCGTTTCGATTAAATCGCCTGGGGCCATGGTTTCCGTATACACATCGCCAGGTTGCAAATCGGTCAGCCCTTGGGCGCAACGGCCAGGAAAAAAATCACGCCACAGGTTGGCCTTGGGCGCGAAGTAGCGATCCACATGACGGCCCACCGCGCTGTCCCAGTGCAGTGCCCATTCCAACGATAATAAACGTGCTGTCGTCATTTCAACTTCTCCTTCTGCTTGGATATTTCTGCACAATGGGCACGACGTGCACGGCGTTCAATGCCAAATTTAGCAAGTAGCCCGCCTCCTATTTGTTTTTTAGCCTGGATACTTTGTCCCTCGTTGTCACATCTAAACCTAGTTGCAATGACTTGGCAGCAATTCCCGCCGGGTTGCCAGCCAGGGGCGTCCCACGCACCATTGCAACATTCGCCGTGGTTATTAAGAAAGGGGGACGCTTATCCTTTGGCTTATCCGGTGATATACACCCGAACCGCGCTCGCTAAGGCAAATTCCGGGAAAGTTTTGGCAATACAGTATGCGAAAAAAGAAAACTGCTGTCCGTAGGTTTCCATTTCAATTTTGCCTTCCCCCGCCAAAAGAATGCTATCGTAATAAACGGCGATTCTTCTGTCAAAAGGCTGAGACAGATATGCCGGTTCGCCATAGATGTCAACCTGAAATGCCTCATATTTTTTCATGTCAGCCAATTCCAACCATTTTTCTGGGGGCGTTGATTTAAGTTTTTCCAGCACCGCCTGAAAGTCGGTGTATTTGTTCTGACGATAAAGCAACGGATAAAATTTATCGAGAAATGGAATCAGCTCGCGGTGTAATATTTCCGGTTTGAGTTCAAACACCAAATTTTCAGCGCGTTCTTGTGGCGTATATAACGCTGCATTAAAATTCAGAACACTTTCCATGCTCTGAATCATGGTATTCAATTCCAGTTTATTTTTTGCCATCTCCTTTTTAGAAATACTCAGAGAAAGCGCCAAACCGGTTGCTAAAAATTGTCCCATGATTTTTCATCCTTTAGGTTGTTGCATGTTGTTTGGGGAGTCCTAAAAGCGGACATCTCTTGAAAAGACGGCATTTTTTGTGGATGCACTTCTCGTCAGTGCATCAATCCTCTCAACTTAAGCGTTTTACTTTTTTTGTGGATTAGGATAACATATTGTAATGTAATTAATTATCCTATTTTGACATCAAAGAGGTTTATCATGCAAAATTTTATACCACAGTATTCTACTGGACTTTACTGAATACCTTCAATAACACCCTAAGCCCCATCGTAAACATGCCTATAAATCAACTTGTTGAGTTAAGTTGAGAGGATTGCGCCGCACACCACATTGCCACTCTGCACTTATGTATACTGTAAACGGTCACAAACTGCGTTTTTTCACCTGTGGAGTGCCAGCCCCGAAGGGGCGAAATCCATAGAGCAACAGGGCAATACTTCGACAGGCTCAGTACATCGCGCCCAGGGTAAGCGGATTGTATTCAGCCAGCCCTGAAAGGGCGAAATAGAGCGCGCGCCCCTGATTCTATTTCGCCCTTTCAGGGCTAAATTTGGGGACGCACCGTGCCCAGGGCGCGGTTCCTGAGCCTGTCGAAGGATTGCCCTGTTGCTCTATGGATTTCGCCCCTCTGGGGCTGAAAATAAAGATGTGTAGATACCTTTGCCGCAAGAGAATGAATAACGTTATAAAAAGCTTAGTTTGTGAGCGGCTGAAGTATATACGCAGAACACTGGCACGAGGGGGGGCAGCAAAAGTTCCGAAATGAAAGTTCCGAAATGGCGGATGACGGCGCAAACAGACGCGCTTTATCCGCCTTACGGGTTATGTCCACGCAAGGCCATATTGTGTTTGCCCAAATAGAACCGACCACCTACTGCAATTTCACGTGTGGCTTTTGTTGCGGGCGGCAGATGGATCAGAGCCATTTACCTTTGGTGCGCTTTCGCCAGTTTTTACAGCGATTTCCAGCGATTCGCCAGCTTGAACTGCAAGGCGAGGGTGAACCGTTTATTCATCCCGAATTTTTCGCCCTGGTGGCGTTAGCGGAAGCCGCCGGTATCCAAGTGTCTTTGATCACCAACGGCAGTTGTTTTTCGCATTCCGTGGTGGGGAAGCTTCTCGATAGCCAGGTTCGCGCCATTCGCATTTCTTTGGAAACCGCGAATGCCGACAAATTCCGCGCTTTGCGCGGCGGTTCGCTGGCGGCGGTGACGGCGGGCATCCTCCGCTTGCGCGATGCCCGCGTCGCACGCGGTCAGGACTATCCCAGCATGGGGTTTGCCGTTACCGTGCTGGATTCCACCTTAGATGATTTGCCCGCAATTTACGCGCTGTATGAACAACTGGGCCTGGACGGCGGGGTGGCGGTACAGCCGCTTAACCGAATGCCGTATTACGTTCAACACAGCGCAACGGCGCTGCAAACCGAGCATTTAACCGCAGCGCGACACGGCGCGCGTTATCAGGATTATGTGAATAGCGCAGCAGCGCGGCGAATTTGGCAAACGCGCTCGGCTCATGCGCATTTTTATGATGAATTGTTCAAGCCGCGTCCGGCGGACATCGAACGCGGGCGACAGGCTTCCTGCCCCTGGCTGGACAATGGCATCTATCTGGATCGGCATGGTCGTCTGTCGCCGTGCTGCATGATCAAGCCCGAAGCCTGGCCCCTGGGCGATTTGGACACCCTGAGCGACACTGCGCTGCATGACTATCGCCGTGGGTTGGCGGATGAATTGGCTACCGGACACATTCCCGCGCCGTGTTCCGGCTGCAATGTTGCGTGGATGATTGCCTCTTAACTCGCTCGTGCCTGGCGATACACTGCCACCGTCTGCCGCGCGCATTGCGGCCAGCTAAACTTCGCGGCGCGGGCGAGTCCCCGGCGCGACAATTCAGCGCGCAAGCCAGCATCACGATACAAGTCCAACAAACCTTGCGCCAGCGCGTCTTCGTCACGTGGATTAACCAGTAAGCCCGCATCACCCACCACTTCTGGCAAAGCTGAAACGGTCGAAGTCAGCACTGGTGTGCCGCACTGCATGGCTTCCAACGGCGGCAGGCCAAAACCTTCGTATAGCGACGGATATACGAAAGCCAACGCGCCACTGTACAGCGCCGCCAGGTCATCATCAGCAATGTGGCCGGGCAAAACTACCCGGCTGGCAAGCATTCGGCTTTTGCGCAATTGGGCGAAAATTTCTCCATAATCCCAGCCCAAAGCCCCTGCTAATACCAGATACAAATCGTTCATCCGTTCTTGTCGCAATAGACGATAAAAGCTGCGCAACAGCGCGGCTAAGTTTTTACGCGGCTCAATGGTGCTTAGACTTAACAGATAATGTCGAGTGGGTGGCAATTTATATTTTTCCCGTACCGCGCTCAGGCGTTGCGGATCAGTACAGGGATAGAATAATTCAGAAGCCGCCCAGGGAATCACTCGCGCTTTGTCCGGGTCAATTTGCGCGCCAAGATATTCGCATAAGTCATTGCGACTGGCAGTGGAAGGACAAATAATCCAATTGGCGTGGTTCAAACTGTTTAGCGCAGCGGGCAAATTAAATTCAGGATGAAAATATTTGTCCGCGCCGCCGAGCATCCCACACCATTCAGGATGCAAAATGGGAATGATGTCATGCACGGTCAACACGGCTTTGACTTTAGGATGGCGCTGTACCTGTGGCGGAATGGCGTGGTAATTGGAATGGTAAATATCCAGATTAGCCAGGCGCCGGCGTGGTGTGCCATGAAATCCAAAATCCATGAACCGGTTACGCCATTGATAGGCCCGCGCCTCATCTTTAATAACACCGAGTTGTTTTAGTTTTGTCACTTGTTTGGTAAATAAAGCGTCTTTCAGCCACCATTCCCGTAGCCTATCTTTGAACCTGGCATTAAACGCATCAGAAAACCAGGGCATTGCCTCACAAAATGGCTGTTGTTGCCAATACAAGCGGCTAAACAGCCAGACATTGAATGACACATCACTGCTGGCTGCCAGGCGCAGTTCATCAGGCATTTCCAGCAGCGCCAGCAACAGGTTTTCCGCTGTCCGCGACAAGCCAAAGGTCGAGCGATTACGGTAAGCAATGCCAGGCAGAGAAATATCGTATAAAACTTTGAGCATGATTTGTTTATAAGCGCTGTTGAACCTGTTGAGCAAAAACGCCGTTTTTGGCTAACAATTCGGCATAACTGCCTTGTTCGACTATCACGCCATTTTCTAATACTAAAATGCGATCCGCATAAGTGAGTGTGCTGAGGCGGTGCGCAATAAACAAAGTTGTCACTCTGAGTTGTCGCAAGTTGCGCATAATCTGCGCTTGGGTGAGAGGATCAAGGGCGCTGGTGGCTTCGTCCAGGAATAAAATCCGGGGGTTATGCACCAATGCGCTAGCCAACAGTAGGCGTTGCCGTTGACCGCCAGATAGCGTCACCGCGCGGTCGTTTAAGTTCGTGTCCATGCCCATGGGCAAGGCAGTAATGTCCTCTGCTAAGGCACTGAGGCGGGCGGCGTGCCAGGCGTCCGCCACAGTGAGCGAACGGCCAGCGATGATATTAGACGCAATATTGCCTTCCACCAGTTGACCGTTTTGCAATACCACCCCGATTTGGCGGCGTAATGCGGTTAAATCTATTTCAGCCAGATCGTGACCGTTGTAGCGGATGTGACCCGCAGTGGGCTGTTCAAAGCTGAGTAGCAGGCGTAACAGCGTGGTTTTGCCGCATCCTGACGCGCCAACAATTGCCACCCATTCGCCGGGTTCAACGCGCAAGCTCAGATCGCGCAATATTGGCGATTGCTCAGAATGATAGGCAAAATTTAGCCTATCTATTTCAATGCTGCCGTCTAATTCCACCCGCAAACCGCCACGCCGTTCCAAAGGACTGCGCAAAATCGCCTGGGCGCGTTCGTGCCAGGGCACGATAAAAAGCAGACCTAAGCCAGTGTGCGTCAATGCCAGCATGGAAGCAGTGAACATGGCAAAAGCCGTGTTGAAGATAAAAAACTGGCTGGTGCTCAAATGCTTTGCCCAGCCGCCTAGACTGACCGCAGTGACAATGGCGATGAGACTTAGCAAGGTAAACAGTTGCATGGTTGTTTGAAGGTTGTTGCGCAAAGTGGCAGCCTGCAAAACACTGGCTTGTTGGCGCATAAACGCCGTGTGCCAGCGCGCAAAAACGCGCGCTTCGCTGCCACTGCCGCGCAGTTTGATGATGCTGTTGAGCAATTGCAGCAATAATCCAGACAGTTTGCCAGCCTGCTCGCTCGCTTCGCGCTCATAGTTCACAATGCGCGCCCCGCTGGACAGGGTGAAAATTACTGGGAAACTCGTCAGGGCGACAGCCAACAGCGTCAATGGCCCGCTGTGCCAGGCCATGAGCGTAATTGCGAATACCACGAACAAACCGTGTAATAACCCGCCTAAAGCCGCGCCGCTTAAACTCTGGCGAATCGCCGCAATGCCACTGACGCGCGCGGCCAAATCACCAGCGCTATAGTGGCGGAAAAATCCAGCAGGCAGTTTTAACAGGCGATCCCATACCGCGCTGTGGGTCGCTACTTCCATCCAGACGCCCATGCGCAGTGAGACAAAATTCTGATATAACCCGAATAGCCATGCCGCCACCGCGATGCCGCTTAAGCCGAGCGCCAGCTTCAGTAATTGACCTCGGTCAGCAGCGGGTAGCAGGGTTTCAATGGTGTGCCCCATGGCCCACGGCAATAATAAACCGAGTCCCGCAGTCAGTAGGCTGATTAGTATTAAGATAACGGCAGAAACAGCATGTCCGCGCAGGGCAAAGCGCGGCAGTGCGAGCAAATCCAGCGGGCCTGGCGGCAAGGGGCGATAAAACATGAACGCAACGGGTTTGAGCATGGCGGCAAAATCCGCATTGACGCGCTGCGTGGTTTTATCTTGCGGGTCGTGGGCCACATATTGTCCGCGTTGGCGCAGCAGCGCATACGGGCGCTGGTCTTGGTTGTTAAACGCCAACAAACAACCACTATCTTGTCGCCACCAGTTTGCGTCCAGACGAACCTGGCGATACGGCACCTCAGCCGCGATATGCGCCAGCAGATTAGCAGTGGCCGCGCCTGGCGGCGGATTAAACGCAATCCCCGTGTGCTGGCCTACCATCTGGCAGGCCGCCCAGATTGCCTCGGTGGGATAATGCAGTGTCGCCGCGCCAGCCGTGGAGTGCGAAGCCGTTGTTTCGCACCGGTGCCAGGCTACGGCTTCCACAGGCTCAGCCATGAGCCGCTGATAAGTGCCCTCTTGCGCCAGCAAGGTTTCATGGGTGCCGCGCTGGACAATAGCCCCGGTTTCTAATACCCAGATTTCATCACAATCGCGCACGGCTGACAGGCGGTGGCTGAGAATTAAACAGGCGCAGCCGCGCCGTCGCAGATTGGCGAAAATCCGCTGTTCAGTGGCAGGGTCTAACATGCGGGTGGCTTCATCGAGAATCAGAATGGCGGGATTGCGCGTTAGCGCACGGGCGATTTCCAGGCGTTGCAACTCGCCACCGCTGAGATTACTGCCGTTTTCTAGCAATAAACTGTCGTAAGCGTCGGCGCGCGATTCAATCCATTCGTCAAGACAGGCATCGCGGGCAGCTTGAATCAAATCCGCTTGGGCAATGTCTGCTTGCCACAAAGTCAGATTATCGCGGAGAGTGCCGGCAAATACGCTGCTGTCTTGGTCAACCAAAGCCAGGCCCCGGTTGAACGCGGCGCGGGCAATTTCAGCGCGGGGACGGCCATCAAACAATATCTCGCCGCACTCTGGCGCGTACAAGCCAGCCAGCAAGCGCGCCAGGGTAGATTTGCCACTGCCGCAAGCGCCCACCAGGGCAATATGCTGGCCTGCCGGTAGAATTAAACTGAGATGATGCAGTATCGGCGGCGTCAATGCGCCAAACCTAAAACTAACGCGACGCAGTTCAACCGTGCCCAACAGCGGCGTGGCGACTTGGGTTGGGGTTTCTGTCAGCGCGGAATCAGTAGGATGCGTGAGCACATCGTCCAGGCGTTGCGCGTCCCCGCTGAGCGCCTGAATTTTTCCGATCACTTCAAACACCCGATTGAGTGCCGCGCTCAAACTCATGGTCAGACTTTGCACAGCAACCAATCCGCCCAAAGTCAGAGTGCCTGCCATGATATTCAATCCACCCAGCGCAAGAATGCCGATATTGAGCAAAATAGATAACAAACCAGGCAAGGCGCTCAATAATAAAGTACCGCTTGCCCAGCGCTGTTGATGATGAAGAACCGTGGCGTGCAGAGCGCTCCAACGGGTGAAAACATGGGATTCATTACCCGCTGCCTTGATGGATTCCATCAGATATAGGCTGTTCATGGCAGTTCCCTGCCAGCGGCTTTGCGCCAACGCGGTCGGTGGACTCAGTTGGGCATGGCGACGCGCCAACAGGCGCAACAGCCAGCCATTGCACAACACGCAAGCAACGCTCAGCGCGGCAATTTGGGGATTGAACATCAGCATAACCAGGGCATAGCCCAATGCCATGAGCAGCGCCAGCACGCCAGCCAGCGACTCGCTGGCCAACAGGGCGGCGAGACTTTGATTTAAGGCCACGCGCTGGCAAATCTCCCCGGCAGAGCGTTGCGCGTAAAAGTGCAATGGCAGGCACAACACATGCCACAAAAACTGTCCTGACCACGCCACGCTCAGGTCAACTTGAAAACGATTAAGGAGTTGCGTCTGCCCCCATCCCAACCCAACGCGCAGCACAGCCGTCAACAGCATCCCCGTGATGATAAAAAATAGCCAGTCGGTTTGCCGCGCCAACCAGTATTGGTCAATAAACTGTTGCAGCAAAACGGGCATTAACACCTGTAAGGGCAGTAGCGCGATGCCAAACAGCCCCAACCACAGCAACCTCCGCCAATGCCCCTGCAAGCGCTGGCCTAAGCGGCGCAATACACTGGGTTTGTCTTTACTACGGATGAACGCCGGGCCAGGAACCAGCTCCAGCACCACGCCGGTGAAATCAGCATCAAATTCTTGCGCGCTCATCGTGCGTCGCCCACTGGCGGGGTCATTGAGATAGACGCAATTTTTGCCAAAGCCTTCGATGACCAGAAAATGATTAAACCGCCAAAAAACAATCAATGGCAGTTGCATTTTCGCCAATTGCGCGGGTTCGCGGCGAAAAGCCTTGGCGCGCAGGCCGTAGCTTTGGGCGACTTGGAGCAAATGGCGGGCTTTGCTGCCGTCGCGGTTAATACCGCATTCGCTGCGCAGGGTTTCTACTGGAATATATCGTCCGTGATAGGCCAGCACAATCGCCAGCGCCACCGCGCCGCATTCGGCAGCTTCCATTTGCAGTATGGTTGGGGTATGAACGTGGCATCCTCCCCAGCCATCCGGTATCGTCGGCAGCAAAATCCGCCACCAATCGCGCGGCGCAGTCACCACCACAGCTTGATCCAAAGGTTCTGGCGCGTAGTGGCGGCGTAGTGCGGATTCGCGGAATAAGCGGCGAGCAGAGTATGTCACGGGAGACGCAGCAGAGTGGCTAACATTTGAGTTATGCCGTACTGTACTTGGCACACGCTCCCCAAAGTGCAAATTGCATTGGGCGGGCTACTTCCATTTCTCTGGGCGAGGTGGTGAAGTTAGTAACCAGCGCTTCAAACATGGGGTTTCTATTCTCTTCTTTTCCGCCAACATGATAAAAATGTTCTCTGGTAAGAATAGAGAAATTTGCCCATATTGATTTGATGTACTCATTCTCCCGATAGTCGTTGTGGTGCCAAGTAGATAATATAAATCTACCCTGGAAATCGGTTAGGCATTCACAAAGGTGGTTCTCATTATCGGCATCCCAGCCATTATAGTAGTCAACATGCCTGTCAATATACGGAGGGTCACAGTAGATAATGTCATTCTTGCCGGCCTGAGATATCGTTTCCGCAAAGCCCTGACATTTGAATGAAAAATCTTTAGCCTTTATTATTTTTGCAACCCATGCAACTTGGTTAGTGATTTTTGTTACATAGGCTTGCGCAAAACGATTTGGCTTGCGGCAAAAAGGAATGTTAAATCCGCCTTTGCGATTGAAACGAATCATTCCATTAAAACCGGCACGGTTCACAAACAAAAAATCCAATGGGGATGACTCAGCATTAAAACGATCTCTTATGAAATAGTAGTGTTCCTCTCCCTTTTCCAATAAAGCAGCCCCCTCCTTATTGAGGTAGGCATTGACTATTTCTGGAGTAATTTCTTTTTTCGCAAGCGCGGAGTAAAAATTTATTAGATGTGGGTTTGTGTCGCAAAGCACTGCGCGATATGGTGCAACATTGAAGGCAACTGCGCCCGTGCCCATAAAAGGCTCAATCCAGACACCATTGAAATCTGTGGGAGTGATGCTTTTTATCCAAGGAATGAGCTTGGTTTTGATCCCTTGGGATTTTATGGGGGGAACGCCTACTTTTATGGTCATTGTTCACCATTCCATTTTTCGACGACCAGCGATACATCCCCGTTCTTATATTCCACAAACTCACGCAGCGTAGAAATTTTCTTTGTGCCGCCTTTCCCATCCTGAACTGTTATTTTTTTGTAATTCATCCAATATTCG
Source organism: Dichelobacter nodosus (assembly GCA_020720085.1). Taxonomy (GTDB): domain Bacteria; phylum Pseudomonadota; class Gammaproteobacteria; order Beggiatoales; family Beggiatoaceae; genus DYPE01. Next base: position 13,481 of record DYPE01000076.1, read on the forward strand.
TCAAACCAAAGCTCGCCAAGTTTGGAGAACATGCCTCGTCCAGCCAAAATATCAGCTATGTTATTTATGCTGCCGATGTTCGCTGTGTTTCCACTACCGCCCTTATCGCTTGCGATCTTCCATTTTTCACTAACAAAAAACTGAAAATTTTTTGCCACTGACGTGATTGCATGTAGCTCGTCAATATTGTATGCCTTTGTCTCATCAATAGTTGCTCCTTCTGCTCTGTCATAGATGATGCCGAGACAAAAATGTCCAGAGTACGAGCAGTAAGGAAACTGGATATTCTTTGTGCTTGCTCTGTTTTCAAAATATTCGCCATGTGAACCAAGCGTGAAGCCATTGCATAAATAAGGTTTTTTAGGATTTCTGTATGTCGTCTTGAAGTCAACGGCAAAGCGCGTAGATTCATCAGTCGTTTTGACAAATGAAATATCGGGATAGTAATTCTGATGTTCTGCAAGCACAACTTTATAGCCACTTTCTTGCGCAAATTTTAGAATTTTTGGAAAGAGATGTATTTCGAGAATTTTCGATACAATTTTTGTATCGGAGGATATGGTGTAGACATTCTTGAAGATATCAATGAAGCCTTTGACTGTCCATTGGTCGTCATCTGCACTGACGTGATCTTTTAAACTCTTGACAAAACCTTCCAGTTTTTCTGCAAATATGGTTTTCTCAGACATTACTCAACAGCCTTTAGATAATTTTGTCTTGCATTTTACATGGGTAACTCTGCAATCCTCTCAACTTAATATAACACATTTATTTTTATTTAATTATTTTTTGCAGAACCCATCACATATGCATGCCGTCAGGATACACCAAGATTCTATACCGGTGTGTCGCAGCTTCACAGCACACTTAACGCAAGGAGGTTAATATAAATATTATTATAAATCAATTTATTGCTGCTAAGTCGAGAGGGTTGGGTAACTCTGCTGCTGGAATCTCTCTGGTGTGCCTTGCGACATAACGCCAAAGCTAAGCCGTCCAGGATGTCACCACAAAGCTCAGAGTAAGCATTTTCTCTCCTACAAAAACCTTCCAGGTCTTGAATACCTAGAAGGTTTGCAGGGGGCTGATAACAGAGAAATATGCCATCTCCATAAAAAGAGGGCATTTCTCTCTCAGAGGTTATTAAATTTTCGCTACTTAAGAGCCTATACGAAATCAGTTAATTAAAGAAATGAACTAAGAATACATCCA
>DYPE01000077.1:0-7316 GCA_020720085.1 Dichelobacter nodosus
AAAAGCGGTGTCCTGAAGCTCTGCCGAAGGGACGTTTTGCCCACCCTACCTGACTGGGGCATTGATGCGCCGGAAACCGCGCATCCAGGCAAGCCGGGCCAGCCATTTGGCGAAGCGGCCAAGGAATGCTTGGCGCGCATCGTGAAAGGCAGGCAATGGATACCGGAAATCAAGGCGAAAGACGTGTACGGGCGCACAGTCGCGCGGTTGACCAGTGGCGAAATCGATGTATCCGCCGCATTGGCCGCGCAAGGCTGTGCGCACGCAAAAGAGAGCAAATACTTGCCGTTGCAATTGGAAGCCAAAGCGGCCCAGCGTGGCCTGTGGAAATTGCCCGAATCCGAACGGATTGACCCGAAGGATTGGCGCAAGAGATTCAAGTAGTTAATCAGCCGGGTTGTGATGAAAGCGTCTGTTTGCTTTCATCGCAACCCGGAACCCAACCAAATGCGCCGCGATTTCAAATCCGCGCTCCGATTTCAAATCCGCCGCCAATTCAGCGCACAAATTATGGTGGGCAACGAAAAGCGGTGTCCTGAAGCTCTGCCGAAGGGATATTGCCCACCCTACGCTTTGAGATGTGCCGGTTCCTCCCCACCCATTTTTCAATAATTCACTAAGTTCTGCCGATACGCTGCGTTTTGTGGGTCGCGCGGGTAGTCGGCGTGGCCGGGGTAACGAATTTCCACGCCTGGGTTAGTATTGGCCGTGGGCGTCAGCGTGGTTGCGTTGACGGGCCAGCCTATGCCTGCGGCCTGATATTCCGGCACAGCGCGGTATTGTTGGCCTTGGTAGATAAAAGTCACCGTGCCGTCGGCAGCCACGGCCAAATCTGGCGCAATGGTGCGCAGTTGCGCTTCATTGGCCAGTGCGGGCCAGAAAGTTTGACGCCACCATTGGCCTGCACTTCCGTGTTGCGGGGGACTTTGGAACACCAAGTCGGCAATCGCCAGCGGCGCGTTGGGATGGGCGCGGAAATGAAAGCCGGGCGGAATGCCTGGCTCGGTTTGCGGCACAGCAGCCCAGTCGGGCCGGGTGTATAGGCGCACGGCGTTGGTGGCGGGTGAAGTCAATGTCAATATCCCGCCCGGAACACGGGCGTAACCCGGAACACGGGCGTAGTCTGCGCTGGGCACGGTTTCCCCAGGGGCAAAGCCATAGGCTGCCAGCGCGGTCTGCAATGCGCAAGCGTCGTGCGCCACAGGCGCAGCTTGGATGACCAGGCCATTGCTGGCGATTTCTAGCGCGCTGACGTGGGTTGTGCGCACACCTGCTTGCACAGTGGGGTTATAGTGCAGTGTTACGGGCAGTGCGACAAAGCGTTGGCCTTGATACACAGTCCATAATGCGCCATCCGCCGGATTTTGTTGCAATTGAATGCCCACATCGGTCAGCGTGCGGTTAATGCGCGCCAAAATGGACTCGGACGCGATGCTGAGTAGCGAGGTGTCAAAATTGGCTCGTGCAACGCCCGTGTTCTGGGCCGTGGCAGGCTGGCTGCTGTCCGGGCAGGGTTGCGGCGCAGGCAGGGCGGGCAGGGCGGCGAGCAAATCAACCTTCACCGGCACGACATTCCAGTCGCTAAAGCGCACGCCCGCGCCGATTTCGGCCAGGTCTTCCCACACCACGCCTTTGCCAATAATCACATGCGACAAGCGCGTGTTGCGTGTCACGGTGAGCGCTTCCAGCGTGGCGGGTGCGTTGGCGTCGCCGCGCACTTCGCCGCCCAGCCGTCCGCCGCTGATGCGGGTAAACGCATCCAGGCGCACATCGCGGATCAGTCCGGTTTCATTGCTAATTGCGCCCATCAGCAGGCCGCCGTGCAATTCTGTGCCTAAAAAACGGATGTTGGCGATTTTGCCTTGGTTGTCCACCATGCCGCTGACATTGCCCCAGCGCAGCAGGCCCGTGGGTAGCACGGTAGCGTGCGATACCCAGCCGCTGTTGTCGAGCGTGCCCGCTATCACGGGGTTGAGCAAGTGCCCGTCCGCAGTCACTTTCCATGCGCCGTTGAGGGTTTGGTTCATCATGGTGCAGGCTTTATCAATGCTGGCCGCCACCGGCGCGCATACTTCTTGGCCTGTGCCGTTGATGTCGTCGTTGGTGATGTTTACCGTGGCGGTGGCCAGGCCCAGCGCTGCGCCGCCTTGCGGTTTGACCAGTTGCACGCGGAACGCGCGCGTTTCGTTCATGATCTTATTGTCGATCAGCGGCACGCGCAGGGTTTTGACGCCCGTTTCGTCTGCTGCCCAGTGTAGGCTATTGCTGTCCGCTTGATAGTCCGCGCCGCGCAATGCGCCTTGGTCTTCAAATTGAAACGCCACACTGACCGCGCCCTTTGCCCGGAACTCGGGCGTAGCTGTGCCAGTGCGGCTGACTTCCAGCGCCACTTCACCGGCGTTTTCTGCTACGGTGTAACTTGCTTGGCGGAAACCCAGCACGCCGCCTTGGCGGCCCAAGCCGCCCAGCCAGCGCAAGACGCCATCCGCTAGGGTGTCGCCTTTGCTGCCGTCAATGAGTTCCACGCGCGCGGTCATGACGTTGCGGCCCGTTTGGGTTATTACGCTGGTCTGCGCCTGAGCGTCTGCCCAAGTTGACCCCACCAAATGGCGCATAGGCGCGTCCAGCGCGGTGGTTTCGTTGTGGAAAAACAGCGTGAGCGCGGTGTTGCCGCAACTGGCTTCCACACTCAATAAGCCGTGCGGATATACAAACGTATCCTCCGTTTGTGGTTGAATCAGGGCCAGTTTCGGCTGGGCGCACACGGTATTTTCCACCACTGCGGTCAGAATGCTGCCGTCTTGTGCGAGCAACGAAACCACGCGGGCTTGGGTTTGGTCGGCAATGCCGTCGAGATTGCCATCGCCAAAGTTAGGCGCTTGATTTTCGACTGCATTGGGCGCGCCATCGTGGTCATCGTCCAGCAATTGGTTGGCAAACACGGCGATGCACGTTTTGTCCGCGTCTAGCGTCAGCAGCCATTCTGCGGTGTTCTTTCCACTGGCGCAGTCGCCTTTCCAGTGCGAAAACGTATTGTCTGTGGCTGGCTTGGCAGTCAGGCGCAGCAAGCCGCCACGCGGGTGTTGGCCAGAGCAGGTGTTGGCGCAAGCGCCGCTCCACAACGACGGCTCAGCCGTCACTGTGCCGTGGCCTTCGGTGTGCATAATTAAGGTCTGCACTTGTTTTTCGCTGGCCGGGATGGCGCGGAACACCGCTTCACACGCACGGTAGGTGCTCATTTCCACGGTGGCGGGATTGTTTTGACCCGCGCAATCGCCGCGCCAAGCGGAAAATTCCGTTGCCGCGCCAGTGGCCGCGTTCACGCCCGGCAAAGCGGCCAATTGCACTTTTGTGCCTGGCGCAAAGCTGGCTTGGCAAGACCCGAGTTCCGGGCTACCCGGGCTACAGGAAATGCCAGCGGGCGAGCTGGTCACTATGCCATCGCCCGTGGCGGTCACTTGCAGCAAATAGCTGGTTATTGCGCCATTTGCGCTTTGCGGCTCAAATATTGCCGAACAGTTGGTGTTGCCAGTAATTTCCAGGCGCACCGTGGGCGTGGTGCCTGTACATTGGCCCAGCCAGCCCGCAAAACGCGAATTGGCGTCGGGTTCGGCAGTGAGCGTAAGCGCGGTTTTTTCCGCCATAATTTCAGTGCAATCATTACTACGCCCGAGTTCCGGGCCGCACAGGATGCCTGCGGGTTGGCTGGTGATGATGCCGCTGCCCTTGCCCAGACGGGTGAGCGTAACGTGGTATTGCGGCCCGACAAAACGCACGGCGGCCTTAACGGTTACGCCAGAATCGGCGGTTATCGTCACCGTGGACTCGCCCGTCGTGGTGTGCGACAAAGTAAAAGTGGCATTGCCTTGGCTGTCTGTAGTCATTTCAACATGGCTAAGCAGGCCCAGGCTGGCGGATAAAGTAAACTTTTTGCCCGCTTGCGGCACGCCATTGGCTTCCCAATGTACGGTGAAGGGCTGCGCTGTGCCCACCGGAATGTCCTGACTGGCTGGGGTGATAGTGACTTGATCGCCGCCAGTGCGTTTGAATTCCGCTACGCAATTTTTGGCTTGATCGAGGGTCACTTGCACGCCCGGCTGCGTGCCTGAGCAAGCGCCGCTCCAGGCGACAAACGCCGCCTCTGCGCTGGCGCTGGCGGTCAGCGTTACCACTTCACCGGCGCGGAAGTTCTCCGTGCAATCCGGGTTGCAGTCAATGCCTGCTGGCGCGCTGATTACCCGGCCCGCGCTGGCCCCCGCGCCAGTGAGGCTGGTGGTGAGCGCATGCAATGGCGTGGGCGCGGGCGTAGCGACGCTGCTGCCGCTGCCCGGCGTGGTGGCAGAAGAGTTGAATTGCACACTGCCGCGCAACGGCTCGGCCAATCCTTCGCAATATTGCTCGAACTGGGCAGAAAAACGATCCATTTTGCCGTTACTGCCATAGCCTACGTCATGCACGGTAAAATTACCGGCTACGCTCGCGCAACGCGCGCCTGCCGCCGAAATTTCCAAGCCTGGCGCTTGCGCGGAAGCGGGGTATAACTGCACGTTGCCGTAATTTTTGGTTTCCAGCGGCGCATTGCCCACAGCCGCAAAAATCAGCACCCACACATCGGAACTGTTGGTATTGGAACGTAATTCCAGTTCCACGCTGTTGTCGGTAGGATAATGGCGCGCCACCAAGGTGGCGGCTTTTTCCACCCAATCCAATGTGCGGCCTTTGCCAATTTTATCCCCAACCGGCGCATTGATTACAAAACGATTTTTGATTGCGCTCAACAAAATAAATTCAGCCGTGCAAGTTTTATCAACATCCAATTTCACCTGAGCTTGCGCACTATCGCCCGAGCATTGGCCGCTCCAGCCCATGAATAAAGAATTCGCATCGGCCTTGGCAGTTAACGTAACTAGGCTATCGGTGGCATATTTTTCCGCGCATTGCGCGCCGCAATCCAGGCCCGCGCCGGTGCCTTTCGCAGCACTGATCACGCCCGTGCCACTGCCAGTTTTGCTGACGGTGAGTTGTTTTTCTGGCGTGGGCACAGGCTGCGTGGGGTCATTCACGCTGTAGGTGTTGTAGTACAGCTTGCCTGTGAGCTTGGGCGCGTCCTTGGTTTGGCAGTGCTGTTCAAACTCCATGGTCAGGCGGATGATCTGACCAGCCGTATTGCGTTCTAGCAATGAAATATTAAAACTGCCATACGCTGGCGTGCATACGGCATAGCCGCAGCCCACAATCAGTTGCGGCTTATCGGTGGTAAAAAGGCCATTGGTTGAAAAAAAAGCTTGATTCCAATACGTATCCGGGTAGTTCTGCGCCTCCAGCGGCACAGGCGCGCCCGCACGTTCTGGCTTGGGGCCACTGATGATAAAATCCACCCAGGTGCAGCTTTGCGTGCTAAGGTTATGGCGAAATTGAATATTTAATTCTGCACTGGGCACGCTACGCAGCAGGAATTTGCCATCTTGATTGGTATACGCCCAATTCTTGCCTTCGCCCATGGTTTCACCGGGTTCGCTATACAACTCCACCCGCGATCCAGCGTGCGCGGCCAGGCTGAATAGGCTAAGCCAGGCCATTATCCATATCCAATGGAATTCGTGCGTTGTAGTTTTCATGAACTCACCTCTTGTGTGCTTGATGCGTGAAGCGCGCTTTAGCCTAAAACGCGCGGAAATAACGGGTTATCTCTTAATTTGATGCAAAAAACATGGCGTGCAAAGGCAATGTGGCACACGGGTACGCCCTTTTTTTGCTTGGATAATATCATGTTTTTTCACCAAAAAAATCAAGTCTGCGTGATTTTGTAGTTGATTTGTCAAGTGGTTGGCATAAACTACACATCAAACCATCACCATGTGCCGTGCAGTGCGGACGTTCCGCCCATGCTACCCTGTGGATCCCATGGTTTTTTGTCCAATTTGTTTATCCTGAGTTATCCACCCATCCGTTGCGAGGAATACACATGCCCCATGGAAAAATCCATCACGCCTTGGGCCTGCACATGCACCAGCCGCCTGGCAATCTACGTTTGTTAATTGATACCAATGAATGGGAAGCCAATCAAATTATTCAATGTTACGACCGCGCCACCCGTTATGCGCACAAATACATTGATTTTGCCAAATTGCATGTCGGATTCTCAGGCATTTTGCTAGAGCAGTTGCGCGATCCCAATATTGTGGATCGTTACCGCCACCACCTCGACATTCCCGCCATGCTCAACAGTTACCGCGAAGCCAGCAATATTGAATTGATTGGCATGGGCTATTACCACCCTATTTTCCCGCTGATTCCACAGGAAGATTGGGAAGCGCAGCTTATTTTGGGCCGTGAAATTATAAAAGATACTTTTGGCCGCGCACCCAAAGGATTTTGGCCGCCGGAAATGGCGTTTACCATGGCAATGATTCCTGCGCTGGTCAAAGCCGGTTATGAATATGTTGTCGTAGACAGCGTACATGTCAAGACAGAACATGGCCCAACGGACATTTATCAGCCGTATACGGCAGAATACCAAGGCGCGCAAATTGTAATTATCCCGCGCGACCGTGACATTTCCAATGCCCAGGAAAGCGGATTAAGCCCAGATTGGTTTGCGCATGAAACAGAGCACAAAACCACGCATTCGCCCCATCCGCGCAATTCGCGCCTGGTCACCACTTGGTCAGATGGTGAAAACGGCGGGTGGTTCCGCCAACTCGACGAATCTGCTGGATTTTTTGGTCATTTTTTTGCGCCGTACATGGAGCACGCACGCAGCGGCGAACTCGCTATCCAACCAGTGGCGATTTCCGAATACCTGAAAAAACACGCGCCTAAACAAGTCGCACAAGTAGAAACCGGCGCATGGAACGTGGGGCATACCTCGGGCCATGATTTTTCACAATGGAATGGCTCGGATGCACAAAAACACGCGCTGCACAAACTGCATGAATTGCGCGCCCGCTACCATCAGGTGGCTGCCGCACAGCCTAAAGCGAAGTCCAGCCCCTTGTTGGAGCGAGTCAATTCCTTGATTTTAGAGGCAGAAACCAGTTGCTTTTTATTTTGGGGCGATGCTTGGCTATCGAAAATATATGAACGCACCCAGCAAATAGAGCAGAGCTTGGACGAACTGATGCAGCCTGCGCTGGTGGCGGAAGTAGCTCAAGCAACGGAGGAACCCACCAAGCCTGCGGCAAAACCCGCTGCACAAGCAGCCCCCGCGCCTGTGGCAGAACCGGCCAAGCCCGCAGCAAAACCCGCTGCACAAGCAGCCCCCGCGCCTGTGACAAAACCAGCCGAGCCTGCGGCAAAACCCGCTGCACAAGCGG
>DYPE01000077.1:7416-14684 GCA_020720085.1 Dichelobacter nodosus
CCCCTGCGCCTGTGGCAAAACCAGCCGAGCCTGCGGCAAAACCCGCTGCACAAGCGGCCCCTGCGCCTGTGGCAAAACCAGCCGAGCCTGCGGCAAAACCCGCTGCACAAGCAGCCCCTGTGCCTGTGGCAGAACCGGCCAAGCCTGCGGCAAAACCCGCTGCACAAGCGGCCCCTGCGCCTGTGGCAGAACCGGCCAAGCCTGCGGCAAAACCCGCTGCACAAGCGGCCCCTGCGCCTGTGGCAGAACCAGCCAAGCCTGCGGCAAAACCCGCTGCACAAGCAGCCCCTGTGCCTATGGCAGAACCGGCCAATCCTGCGGCAAAACCCGCTGCACAAGCGGCCCCCGCGCCTGTGGCAAAACCAGCCGAGCCTGCGGCAAAACCCGCTGCCAGCAAAGCCGCAGCACCAGCGAAAAAATCGCCAACGAAAAAAGGCGGGACATCACGTAAAAAATAATGAATCACTTCAAGTAAGGCGACACGATGACAGAAATGTATCATGCCCTGGTGCTCAACCTGCACCAGCCTGCTGGCAACATTGAGCAGTTGCTACACGATAAAGAATGGGAAGCCAAGGAAATTCTCTTTGCGCTGGATCGCATTCCCCGCATGTTGTGGGGGCATGAAGACTTGGCGCGGGTACATGTGTCGTTGTCTGGCACGCTGCTGGAAACGCTGGCAGACCCTGAATTTCAACAGCGCATGTACGGCCATGTGAAGTGCGGGGATATTTTGTGGTTTTTCCAAAACCGCGCGTTATTTGAACTGCTGGGCACAGGGTACTACCATCCCGTGCTGCCGCTGATTCCGCCGCAAGACTGGGAAGCGCACTTGCAACGCTGGCTGGGCGCAGGTCGGCATTTATTTTGGCGGCGGGAGTTTGGCGGTTTCTGGCCGCCAGAAATGTCTTTTTGTATGGAACTGATTCCGCTACTCAAAAAGCTGGGTTATCAATATGTATTGGTGGACAGCGAAAATGTTGAGGCGGTTACGCCCATGTCGTGGGAAGAACTGCGCTACCGGCCCCACATCGCCCGTTATGGTGGCGAAGAAATCATCGTGGTGGTGCGCGACCGTGCGCTATCGGACGCGCAGGAATCTGGCATGGATCCAGGCTGGTTCATCGCCGAAACCCACGAACGGATGAAACATTGCGATTTCCCAACGTTGGTCACTACGTGCAGCGACGGCGAAAATGGCGGCTGGTTCCGCAACACCTCAGAACAAGGCAACTTTTGGGGTGTTTTTTACTTGCCATTGTTGCAACACATGCGCGCTGGCGAAACGGCCATCCGCCCCATTTTCATCCCTGAATATTTACGCCGTTTTGGCGCGCATGGTGAAGTGACTGTGCGCACAGCCGCCTGGAACACGGGCTGGCACAATGGCGAGGGTTTCACACAATGGACAGGCTCCCCTTTGCAACGCGACGGGCTACGCCGTGTGCGTGCGGTCAGTGCGGACATTCACGCCGCCAAGGCGCAAATCCAGGCGGACGGAGCCAAAGACCCTGTGGCGCACTTGCTGGAAGAAGCCTACTGGCGGCTGTTACGTGCGCAAACCAGTTGCAATTTTTATTGGGGCGAGGATTGGGTGTGGCGTTGCCATCAAGACTTAGACCAAGCGTTGCGTGCGCTAGGGCAAGCCTTGGCCGCACAATACGCTTCACCGCCAGTGGAAGACTCCGCGTCCCAGGACAGGTAATGGCTAAACCCAGCGTTTCGCGTAGGCGAGCATGTAGGGGCGGCAGTTTATCCCCGCCATGTAGGGACAGTGATTTATCCCTGCCAGGTGGGAACGCTGGGCCTGGCTGTGCGGATACGTCATGTTTCGTCCTCCCTACTTTGTTGTATTTGCAAGAAACTGCCATTGCGCCTGCCCTACCGGAAAGCGTTTCCCACGTCATTGCGCTGGATGTGGATGCTGAACTGTTTCATGTGTACTGGCACATCCGTTGGGCCGACGCGCAACATGCGCGCCAGGTCCATCCCGATGCCCACCCTTCGACAAGCTCAGGACACCGCAGCGCGCCGCTGGTGTTGCGCGCGCATGATTTGAGCTACATGGACACCAGCGGTGCCAATCCACATGCCACCGTAGAAATAGAAATTCACCGGCTTGCCGCTGGCTGCTACCTGCGCGCGCCAGGCGGCGGACGACTGGTGCATGTGGAAATCGGCGCGCGCCTGGACGGGCGGCGCTTGGCCATCATCGCCGCTGCTACGCCCTTACGCCTGCCGCCTGGGCGCGGCACGTGGGAATCTACCGGCATGATCGCCGCAACGCCAATGGCGAAGTTGCCTTCGCACGCGCGCCACGATCCCACCTCCGAACCCGCGTTGCACAGTGCCCATTCTCACCTACCTGATGAATTTCCAGCCAATTATCCTCTGCCGCGCCTGAGTCCAGCGTCCGACAGCTTGCGTGCGCCCGAGTCATACCGTGCGCTACCTGGCCTTCATCTCGCGCAAGAGTCTGAGGACATTGCCGCCACGCCCAGTGCGGCGTGGAATCCCCCATTACCCCCTGCATCGCAATGCGTTGCAGCGCAATACGTTGCCCATGTTCCATTGCATCCTCTACCAGCCTGAAATTCCGCCCAATACCGGCAACATCATCCGCCTGTGCGCCAATACCGGCGTGGCGTTGCACTTGATTCATCCCTTGGGATTTGCACTGAATGACAGCAAAATGCGCCGCGCCGGGCTGGATTACCACGAATGGGCGCGGGTGCGCGAATACCAGAATTTAGAAGACTGTCTGTGCGAGATTGCGCCGCAACGGGTATTTGCCTGCTCCACCAAGGGCCGCTTAAACCATGCCGAAGTGGCGTATCGCGCGGGCGACGCATTTTTATTTGGCCCAGAAACGCGCGGTCTGCCTGCGGACGTGCTGGCGCGCCAAACGCAGGTGATCCGCATCCCCATGATGGCGGGCAACCGCAGTTTGAACTTATCCAATGCTTGCGCAGTAATTTTATACGAAGCCTGGCGCCAAGCCGGTTTTGCCGGTGCGGAATCCCCATGAACGCACCAGCGATTCACGCCCGCCATTGGCTGCTGGGCGGGCGGGTGCAAGGTGTGGGCTTCCGTCCATTTGTGTATCGGCTGGCCATGGAATTGGGCTTAACCGGCTGGGTGCGTAACCAGTCCGGCGCGGTAGAAATTGTTGCGCAAGGCGTAGCGCCAGCGCTGGCAGAGTTCGCCCGCCGCTTGGCGCGCGAACAGCCGCCATTGGCGCAAGGCCGGGTGTTGGCGCGCACGCAAATTGCGCTACAACCATTCGATTCATTTGATATTTTACCCAGTGCCGAAGCCGCTGGCGCACACACCTGCCTGCCGCCAGATTATGCGCCCTGCGCGCAGTGCCTGGCAGAATTGCACGACCCGCAGGACCGCCGTTTTCATTACCCCTTCATCAATTGCACCCAATGCGGGCCGCGCTACACGGTAATCCGCTGTTTACCTTATGACCGCGCGCATACCACGCTGGCCGATTTTCCTTTGTGCCCGCGTTGTGCCCGTGAATATCACAACCCAACGGATCGGCGTTTTCATGCCCAGCCCACGGCTTGCCCGCAATGTGGGCCGCAACTGCATTTCAGCGCGCCAGGCGCGGCACCGGTTTACGCAGATACTGCGCTGGACGCGGCAGTGGCGGCGCTGCGTCAAGGCCGTGTGCTGGCGGTAAAAGGCGTGGGTGGTTACCACTTGCTGTGCGATGCGCGCAACGCGGCTGCCATCGCCCACCTGCGCGCGCGCAAGCCGCGCCCGCACAAACCGCTGGCCGTGATGCTGGCCCGCGTACCGAGCGGCGTATCCGCATCCTGCCAGCAAATATTGCAAGCACCTTCACGACCCATTTTATTGATTTCGATACGATATTTTTCAGATTTACCCGTGGCGACCATTGCGCCGGGCTTGCGCGAAATCGGCGTGCTATTGTCCTATAGCCCACTGCATGAATTGCTGCTAGACGCGATAGGCGGCCCGCTTATCGCCACTTCCGCCAATCCCAGCGGTGAACCGGTGTTGACAGAAGAAACCGAGGCCGAGGCGCGGCTGGGCCACGTGGCAGAAGCGTTTTTGCACCACAACCGCCCCATCGCCCGCCCCGCCGATGACACGGTGATGCGCGTTATCGCAGGCCGGGCGCGGCCATTGCGCCTGGGGCGCGGGCTGGTGCCGTTGGAATTGGCTTTGCCGTGGGCATTGCCTACGCCCACCCTCGCCGTAGGCGGACAATACAAAAACACCGTGGCGCTGGGTTTTGGCCGCCGTGCAGTGATTTCGGCGCATATCGGCGACCTTGACAGCCCGCGCGGCATGGATTTGTTCATGCAAACCATTGACGATTTGCAAACCCTGTATCAAACCCGCGCGCAGCAAATCATCACCGATGCGCACCCAGATTATCAATCCACACGCTGGGCTAAGTCACAATCCATGCCTATGCGCGCGGTGTTTCATCACCACGCCCACGCCAGTGCGTTGGTTGCAGAATGTAGGGGCGGTGGTTTATCCCCGCCCTGTAGGTGCGGTGGATCCCCGCCATTTGACAATGACGAACGCACCTACAAGGCGGGGATAAACCGCCGCACCGATAGGGCGGGGATAAACCGCCGCCCCTACATGACGGGGATAAATCACAATTGGTTGGTATTCACCTGGGATGGCGTGGGACTGGGGCCAGACGGCACCTTGTGGGGCGGCGAAGGCTTGCTCGGGCGGCCCGGCCAATGGCGGCGCGTTGCGAGTTTCCGGCCATTCGCGTTGCCTGGCGGCGAGTTGGCGGCGCGTCAGCCATGGCGCAGCGCAGCAGCGCTGTGGTGGGAGGCGGGATTGCCATGGGATGGCTGGCGTCCAGCCTGCGTTAGCGCCAACCAATATGCCCTGGCGTACGCCGCCTGGCAACAAGGCATAAATTGCCCGCGCACGACCGCTGCCGGACGGTTGTTCGACGCGGCTGCCGCGCTGATAGGCGTAGTGGAAACGGCCAGTTTTGAAGGCCACGGCCCCATGTGGTTAGAAAGTTTGGCGCATGGCGCACGTGCGCCCGCGCCACCGTGCTTGCCGCTCGTAGAACAAAGCGGCGTGTGGGTGGCGGATTGGCAACCGCTGCTGCCGTGGCTGCGTGCGGAGCGTCTTACCGCTGCTCAGCGCGCAGCCGGATTTCACCGGGCCATGAGCCAGGTCATCGTTGACCAAGCGCTGGCAGTGCGTGCAGCGCATGGCGTCCACCATGTGGGCTTGTGTGGCGGCGTGATGCAAAACCGCTATTTGACAGAAACTGCGCAACGCCGTTTACAACAACACGGCTTCACCGTGTTTATTCCCAGTCGCGTACCACTAAACGACGCGGGCTTGTGCTTTGGCCAATTGGTCGAAGCGGCAGCAGTGGGCAAGGTCGAAGAATGACGGCCCCACCATTGCCCCCACAACGCGGTGCTGCCGGGTATTCTTGGCAGCATATCCGCGCCCTGGCTTGGTGCCATCAACATAATCTCCTTGCCGGTCATGGCATTGCAATGCTGGCGGTGCTCGCCACCGTGCCGATTCCCATGCTGATGCCGCTGTTGGTAGACGAAGTGCTACTGCATCAGCCCGGCTGGATGACGGCCACGCTGGATGCCATTGCGCCCCAATCCTGGCACGGGCCAATCTTCTATATTTTGGCAATCTTTGCCATCACCGTGCTGTTGCGCGTGGCTGGATTACTCCTCAACGTGTGGCAAAACCGCCAATTTGCGCGCATTTCCAAGGACATTGTGTACCACATCCGCGCCGACATCATTCACCATTTACGATGGGTGTCCATGGCAGAATACGAAACGCTAGGCAGCGGCAAGGTGAACGCGCATTTAATTACGGATTTGGACACGTTGGATCAATTTATTGGCAGCGGCCTGAGCAAATTACTGGTGTCCACGCTCACCATCGTTGGCATCGCGCTGGTGCTGGTATGGTTGCACTGGCAATTGGCACTGGCCATTCTTCTGCTCAATCCCGCGCTAATCTATCTTACCAGCCAGTTGGGACAAGTGGTAAAACGGCTAAAATCTAAAGAAAATCAAGCATACGAGGACTTCCAGGCATTGTTGCAAGAAACCCTGGACAGCATTCAACAAATCCGCGCCAGCAACCGCGAGGACTATTTTTTAGACCGTGTGCTACGCGGCGCGCAACACATCCGCGAACATTCCGTGGAATACGCCTGGAAAACCGAGGCAGCCAACCGCTTTTCGCTGAATGTATTTATCCTCGGTACTGACAGCTTTCGTCTGCTCGGCATGTTCATGGTGCTATTTTCCGGCTTGAGCGTGGGCGAAATGTTCGCCATTTCAGGCTATTTGTGGGTGATGTCCGCGCCCATCCAAGAAATTTTGGCCGTTCAGTACAATTTTCACAGCGCCAAAGCCGCGCTGACGCGCATCAACGAATTGTTCACCTTGCGCCGCGAACCGCCGCGCACGGGTGCGGCGAATCCGTTTGCAGGCCATCACACCGCTGCCATTCGCTTGGAAAATCTGACCTTTGCCTATCCTAACCACGTTGGCGGCACAGTGCTCGATCAGGTTTCGCTGGATATTGCGGCTGGGGAAAAAGTCGCGCTGGTGGGAGCCAGCGGCGGCGGAAAAACCACGCTGGCGCAAATTTTACTGGGCCTATACACGCCAGACGCAGGCCAGGTGTACTACAACGGCATGGCCATGCGCGACATCGATTTGGATAAAGTGCGCGAAAATGTGGGCGCGGTATTGCAACATCCCGCGCTGTTTAACGACACCTTGCGCATGAATTTGAACTTAGGCCGCGAATGGGCGGATGATGCGCTGTGGCGCGCACTGGCAGTTGCCCAACTCCAGCCCAGCGATTTTCCCGCTGGCCTAGATACCGTGCTAGGCCGCCACGGTGTGCGCCTGTCCGGCGGCCAGCGCCAGCGCGTGGCCATTGCCCGCATGATTTTGACCGACCCCAAAGTGGTGATTCTGGACGAAGCCACCTCAGCGCTAGATATGGAAACGGAAAGCCAATTACACCAATCCCTGCGCGCGTTTTTAGCGGGCAAAACCACCTTGATTATCGCCCACCGCCCCAGCGCAGTCCGCCAAGCGGACCGGATTTTGGTATTTGACCAAGGCCGCTTCATCCAGCACGGCAGCCATGCCCAGCTATGCAACGAACCCGGTGTGTACGCCAGGCTGTACGGCACCAATTAGTAAGTCCGCGCCACAAAATCCGCTGGATTTTCCAGATAGGCACTGTCT
>DYPE01000078.1 GCA_020720085.1 Dichelobacter nodosus
TTTTTGTTGAAAACGCAATCGGTGGAATAAAGCGGTTTCAGATACTTGTAAATAGACTAAGAAGTAAGTCTAATTTTCTTAAAGATGTCTTTATTCGCTTGGCAGCGGGGTTATTCAACCTAAAAAATAACTTAGTAATTCAATAAGTTAAATCCAGGGCAAGTCTAATAGTTGATGTGATGGGTTTCGGCGCGATGGAAATTATCGGCAAATACCCAGCGCATTGGCGCGCTTCTACCCATCCTACCGCGCTGAGCTAAGCCGACACCCGCCGCCGCAAAGCTCAAAACAAACCAAAAAAGTCCGACGGCGGGTGGTCGGTCTTGAGCGACAAGTTAGCTTTTGAATACTTTGGTAAAATCAACTTTTATTCCGTCGCTTTCCACCATATTTTCGTGAAACAGATTTTTACCTTCTTTATTAATCACAAAAATACTTCTCCCATACGGTTCCACTGTCCAAACGGTTTTTACACCGGATTTTACAAGGATGTTGGATTTTTCCAATATAGCCTGGATACTTTGACTTGATGAAATCACTTCAATCGCCAATATCGGTAATTCTTTTACTTTTAAGACATCTTCAAAGAAATTCGGATGTATTTTTTCTTTTCTAAATACTGAAATATCGGGTGTAAGCCCATTTTCAATATCCAGTGTCAATTCAGGAAGAGGTTGTATTGAATCATCCTGTAATAACTGCCGCATTACCTGTGCGCAGATATAACTGTGATTTAGTGATGGCATTTCATCCGCCTGTGTATTTATGGCCTGAGTATTTTCAAGCATAACGTCACCTGTTTGCATTTCGTCTGTGAGACGCTGACCAAATTTAAAGTTCTTGCAATCCAAAATGATAGCTTGGCATTGGGATTTACAAGCTAACGCCCGAGCTAAGCGCCCCCTTTACAGAGCTTGTCGAAGGGAAGCATCGCGGCGCGAACGCGAATGGTTGGCATCGTGCGAATATCCGCGTGTGCGCGAAAAGATGCGCACACCCTACCCGGCTATTTCGGATTCATCTACGTCATGTCCGTATATGTGCGGTACTTCAGTTTGCGGATCAATGTAGTAGCGAATATCCAATGATTATCCCTGTATTTTTTAAGGCTAACGCCCGCGCTAAGCCGACACCCGCCGCCACATTTGTAGGGTGCGTCCCACGCACCTTTACAATGTTCGGCGTGGTAATGGTGCGTAGGATGCACCCTACGGCTTACGGGCTACGCTGGCTGAGCTTGTCGAAGGGAAACATCTCGGTGCGAACGCGAATGCTCGGCATCGTGCCAACGTCCCGCGTGTGCGCGAAAAGATGCGCACACCCTACCCGGCTAGTTTTTTGATTATGGATTTAGCCAAATTTTCATTAATTTCGTTATGTCGTGGTACTGGTTGAGATTGTTTCGTTTGTGGGTTAGTGTACCAGTCATGTCGCCCACCATTGCGTACAAGAATACATCCCATGTTTTCAAGAGCTTTAATTAAATCGCGCCTTTTCATTTACGCAACCAACAATTCTTCAACTTTGCGTATATAAGGAATGTCTGCCGACTCAATGTCGTTTAATAAATCTTTCAAGTTTTCTATAAGCTCTTTTTTTGTCATACCCTGAGTTTGATAATCAGGATACTCATTTAGAAAACCAATAAAAAAAGAACCGTCTTGCCATGATGTAAATTTAATTGTTCTCATAAATTAAAGCCTTATCACTTAATAGTTGATGTGATGGGTTTCGGCGCGATGGAAATTATCGGCAAATACCCAGCGCATTGGCGCGCCTCTACCCATCCTACCGCGCTTATGGTGGGCAAAATGTCGCGTTTGATTTCGTACCCTTTTCAAGCACATTGCCGCGACATTTCGCCCACCCTACCGGGCTACCGGGCTAACGTCCCGCGTGTGCGCGAAAAGATGCGCACACCCTACCAGGCTCAAATCAAACCAAAAAAGCCCGACGGCGGGTGGCCGGCCTTGAGCGACAAGTTATGCGATTTTCTGGTGTTGTTGAATAATCTTTGCCAGAGACCTCAATGCCTCATTGACTGACGTTGCATCAGGAAAGATTTTTGCCACATCAGGCTCAAGCATAATAAGTTTTACGCCTTCATGATACTGCTTGGCATACTTACCGCGAACACCACCTTTCATGCAGGCAAAATCATATTCATCTTGAAGTTCGTCGTTTAATTCGTCATCAATTTCCATGCTCATAAAATCGCCGCTCCCGTTTTGTTGCAGGTCTGGCACTGATAATTCTTACGGTTTCACCGCGATACATGTGAGAAATCACCAATACCCGCTGTCTATCTGAAAGCCCGATCATTATAAAACGCTCTTCATTTATTGAGTGTTTAGGATCGGGATATGTGACAGATAGCGTATCTCCGAATACAGAAGACGCTTCCTCAAAGGAAACACCGTGTTTTTTGCTGTTAATTTCAGCTTTTTGGGGATTCCATTCAAAATCCATCAGTTACCCTGATTTTCAAGCATAACGCCAGAGCTAAGCCGACACCCGCCGCCACAAAGCCCCCAAATCAAACCAAAAAAGCCCGACGGCTGTTAGCTCGTGTAGGTCGCATAAGCGATAGCGTCATGCGACATTTGGAGATTTTCCATCATGGCGGATGACGGCGCAAAAAGACGCGCCTTATCCGCCTTACGGGTTTGATTTCGTACCCATTTCAAGCACATTGCCGCGACATTTCGCCCACCCTACCGGGCTTTACCGCGCCGAAACCCTGTCACGGCACGGCGCGATTGATGTGATGGGTTTCGGCACGATGGAGATTATCGGCAAATACCCAGCGCATTGGCGCGCCTCTACCTGTCCTACCGCGCTTATGGTGGGTAAAATGTCGCGTTTGATTTCGTACCCATTTCAAGCACATTGCCGCGACATTTCGCCCACCCTACCGGGCTACCGGGCTACCGGGCTTCAAACTGCCGCAAAACCGCCTGGCGGCAGGGCATCGGGCTGGAGCGATTCGTTAGGCGCTTTTTTGCATTTTTGGTAGACAAACTCAGGATCAAGATCAACACCAGCAGACGGCCATTCAATCGTATCAAATGCAACACGAACACTTTTAAAATTAGCGTAATCTTTAATTCGTTTGAAAACACCAAAATCTAAGTAAGGTTTCATATCCAAAGTGCCAATCTCATTACTACTAAAAACAATAGTAAGAATGTAGTTATCGTTTGGTTTGACTGATTTAACTTTTGGATACATGGGCTTAGCACACCTTATTGAAGAGGTTGAATTCTGAAAGGCTCTTCACCGTTCATAACCAAATTCCAGTCCGCCATAAGTTCTTCTTGATGCAATTCAGCCCAAGCTAATACAAGTTGTCTCTGCTTTTTGGGTAGTTTTCCATCAGTTATTTCACAAGTCGTGATGTTGACTGTTGCGGTATATTCCGCGTAATACACATGGAAATGTGGCGGTGGATGTTCGCCTGGCGCAAAATACATGCGGATAATAATTCCGTAGAACATTGAAATCGTAGGCATCATTTAACCTTCAATTTTTCCAAAAAGGGAAGCGTCCCCTTTACAGAGCTTGTCGAAGGGAAGCATCGCGGCGCAAACGCGAATGGTTGGCATCGTGCCAACGTCCCGCGTGTGCGCGAAAAGATGCGCACACCCTACACGGCTGGAGCGCAAAGTTAGAAGCTCATATCAAAAACCAGCAAAATGACCGTGATGCCAGTCATCAATACTAGAGTTGTTCCCAAATAAAACCCACATCAGTAAAAACAATAGGTTATGAACGATGAAATCAGCCTTTTGGCTTATTTGGGAACAACTCTACTATTCCCATAATACTAACCAAAGATGTTGTCATTCCTTTTCCATACTGAGCCGGGAACAAATTAGGCGCAATTCTATCTTTAAAAGTATCTGACATCTTTTGCTCTACAGTTCTTATCTTCTCCGCTTGAATTGCAGCCAATTTTGATGTTCTGTGCAGAAGTAAAATAAAAATTCCACTAATAATGATTATCAAAATAGCAGAAGAATAAGGGTGGTTATGAAATTTTTCTATATTTGCTAGAAGTGCTCCTTCTAATACACTATACAGACCAATTACTTTAAATATACCAGAGTCCAAGTACTCGATATTTTTCCACAACATCTCATATTGGACTAGCAATGGTTCATTTGAATCACTCACAAAATTTCTCCTTTTTTCATGTAGTAAATAGTATCTATACCAGTCAATCTTTCATTTGGTATGGTATACACTAAGTTAAACCCTAATTTAAGTAATAATTTAATGTGTGAGGTGTTTGTAGACCATGTGCGAGTTGCAATACAATCACATAGAAAACTACTTGGCAATTTATATAAAATAAATTCATAGAGCTTAGATGCAGCTTTTTGTCCTCTAAATTCAGGGAAAACTCCTAAAGTAGTAATATAGTTATATGAATATTTATCAGGCAAGAACTCTGAAGAATAAGCATGAATAAAAGACATAAACCCAATGAATTTTTCTTCACTGTAAGCTGCTATTGTATTCTGTTCAAGCAATTTTGAATAATAATTTTTCAATTCACTCTTTTCATCTTCTATGGTTTGTGAAAAATCTTTTTGAGTAGTACACTGCCTTTTTGATAAAGGAGGAATAAATTTTTTATCAATTATGGTTAGTAACTTCCAAATTTCTTCTTTGAGATACTCATCAGTAGATAAAATAAGTTTAATATTCATTCCGATAATACAAACTCCAACGTACTTCTAACTTATTAGTACCAAGCCATCCCACCCTGATACTCTCCGATATTAAAAGATAAACCAGGCAAACTTGACCTGCTTGCCTGTCATCCAATTTATCCCACCAATTTGACCTGATAACTTGATATTGAACAAGTAATCACGCATCCTTAGCAGGATATTTCTTGGATGCTATCACTGCCTTTATACCATGTCAACCAGCCAATCAGCTAAAACCCTACTGACGGAAACCCGCGATTTGATGTGGCGTTTGCATTATTCCATTCATACCGAGCGGGCGTATTGTGATTGGATTGCGTGCGTTGTGCGGTTTCATCATATGCAGGCGCGGGAAACATTGTTGGCGGGGCCGGAAAAGAAAGTCGAAGATTATTTGATTTACTTGACGATGCAGGCGGATGTGGCGGCAGCGCGTGCGCATACGTTTCGGCATGGTTTTACTGTACGGTACGGATATTCGCACGCTTCAGGCGTTGTTAGGACATAAGGATGTGCAGACGACGATGATTTATACCCATGTGCTGAAACAGGGCGGCGAGGGGGTGGTCAGCCCGTTGGATGATTTGTAGCGATTTTCGTGCTTGCGCGGTTGCGCGGCCTGTGCAAGAATCGCCACCGCTACGTATTGCGTGGCGCTTTTCTTGACAACCCCGAAGTCTGCGCCATGAGTGAAGAAGTTTTAATCAATATAACGCCCCGCGAAACCCGTGTTGCCATGCTGGAAAACGGTGTGTTGCAGGAGGTGGTGATCGAGCGCGCCAACCATCGCGGGCTGACCGGCAATATTTATAAAGGCAAGGTGGTGCGCATTCTGCCTGGCATGTCAGCGGCGTTTGTGGACATTGGCCTGGAACGTGCGGGTTTTCTGCATGTTTCTGACTTGGTGTTGGCCAATGGCGGCGGCCATGCGCAGGACATTGGTTTGATGTTACGCGATGGCCAAAATCTGCTGGTGCAGGTGGCGCGCGATCCGCTGGGCGCGAAGGGCGCGCGGCTGACCACTCAAATTTCCATTCCTTCCCGTTATCTGGTATTTATCCCTGACATGCATACTGTGGGCGTTTCGCAGCGCATTGCTGGCGACGAGCGCACCCGTTTGCTGACCATCGTGCGCCAGTATACGGCCATTGAGGCGGAGGCGGCCACGCAGCGGATGCCCAATGGGTATATCATTCGCACTGCCGCTGGCGGGGTGGGCGAGGAGTCTATTCAGTGCGACATTGATTATCTGAAGCAATTGTGGGCTGGCATTCAGCAGACTCTGGCCGATGCGGCACCGGGCAGTTTGTTGTATGAAGAGCCGCCGCTGGTGATTCGCACCATACGCGATTTGGTGGGCAGCAGTGTGGAGAAAATCCGTGTGGATTCGCGCGAGGCGTATCAGCAAGCCTTGGTATTTGCGGAAAAATATACGCCGGAATTGACGCGGGTGTTGGAGCATTATCCCGGCGAACGGCCCATTTTTGATTTGTATTCAGTGGAAGAGGAACTGGCCAAGGCGTTGGAAAGCCGGGTGGAGTTGAAATCCGGCGGCTATTTGGTGATTGAGCAGACGGAGGCGATGACCACCATTGATGTGAATACTGGCAAATACGTGGGCAGCCGCACGCAAGAGGAGACTATCTTCAGAACCAACTTGGAGGCCGCACAGGCGATTCCGCGCCAGTTGCGCCTGCGCAATCTCGGTGGCATCATCATTGTCGATTTTATTGATATGCAGGATGCTGAGCATCAGCGTTTGGTGATCCGTGCGTTGGAAAAGGCGCTGGAGCGCGATCACGCTAAGACGTATATCAGCGAGGTGTCGGCGCTGGGCCTGGTGCAGATGACGCGCAAGCGCACGCGCGAAAGTTTGGAGCATATTTTGTGTGAGCCTTGCCCCACCTGCAAGGGACTGGGGTCGGTGAAGACGGCGGAAACCGTATGTTATGAAATTTTCCGCGAAATTTTGCGCGAGGCGCGTCAGTTTGAGGCCAAGCAATTTTTGGTTTTGGCCGCGCCCAACGTGGTGGATCGTTTGGTGGACGAGGAGTCGGAAACTGTCACGCAGTTGGAGTCGTTTATCCGGCGACCCATCAAACTGCAAATGGAACGTAATTATTTACAAACTCAATATGATATTGTGCTATTGTGACCATTCAGCCAGAAATAAAGGAGACCGCTGTGCCGATACGTGTGGCCATACCCAAAGAACAAACCCCAGGCGAGCGCCGCGTGGCGATTGTGCCGGATGTTGCTAAACGTCTGGCGCAAATGGGGGCGGAAGTGCATATTGAGCCAGGAGTGGGCGATAGCGCCTATTTTCCTGATGCGCAGTACGCGGACGCGGTTGTGGTGGCGGATGCCAGCGCGCTGTGGCGCGAGGCGGATATTGTGCTGAAAGTGCAAGCGCCGTTGCTTGCTGAAGTCGATCAGATGAAGGAAGGTGCCGTGCTGGCGGGGCTGATGATGCCGCATAAAAATGCGGAATTGGTGGCGCGCTTGCGCGACCGCAACATCACGTGCTTTGCATTGGAATTGCTGCCGCGCATCACCCGTGCGCAGTCGATTGACGTGCTGTCGTCGCAAGCGTCGGTGGCGGGCTACCGTGCTGTGCTGATGGGCGCGGAACTGGCCAGCGTATTTTTTCCCATGCTCACCACGGCTGCTGGCACCATACGCCCGGCCAAAGTGCTGGTGATCGGCGCAGGCGTGGCCGGATTGCAAGCCATTGCCACCGCCAAGCGTCTGGGTGCGATAGTGGAAGCCTACGACGTGCGTAGCGCCACCAAGGAACAATGCGAATCCTTGGGCGCGAAATTTGTTGATACTGGCGTGAGCGCGGATGGCAGCGGCGGCTATGCCCGCGAATTGACTGCCGAAGAAACGCAGCAACAACAAGCCGTGTTGGCGAAACACATCGCATCTAGCGCAGTGGTGATTTCTACTGCCGCGATTCCTGGCCGTCCGTCGCCAAAAATCATCTTCAAGGACATGGTGGCCGCCATGCGTCCTGGCGCGGTGATTATTGATTTGGCCGCAGAAGGCGGCGGCAATTGCGAATTAAGTGCGCCTGGTCAAACCATCACTTCTGCCAACGGCGTAATTATTCACGCGCCGCTGAACGTGCCCAGCCAAATGCCTACTCATGCCAGTGAAATGTATAGCAAAAATTTGCTCAATTTGCTGAGCTTGTTCATCAAGGATAAGCAGATTCACTTGAATTGGGACGATGAAATTTTGGCAGGCACGGTACTGACCCATGGCGGTGAAATTAAGCATGGCCCCACCAAGCAATTGGTGCAAGCTGCGCCCGGCGCATAACTCATTTCTTAAGGAGACACCATTATGATCGAAGGCATGATCGCACTGTATATTTTTATGCTCGCCGCGTTTACTGGCTACGAAGTCATCTCCAAAGTGCCAGTGATTCTGCATACGCCGCTGATGTCCGGCTCCAACTTCGTACACGGCATTGTATTGGTCGGCGCGATGGTGGCCATGGGCCAGGCGACCACTCCAACCGAGCAAGTTATCGGTTTTATCGCCGTGATTCTCGGCGCGGGCAATGCTGTGGGCGGTTACGTGGTAACCGAACGCATGTTGGAAATGTTCAAAAAGAGCAAGTAGCTTAACTGGATAAAGGACGCAAGCAACTATGAATACCGTCATTGATATTGTCTACTTCGCCGCCGCTGTGCTGTTTATTTTTGGGCTGAAACAAATGAGTTCGCCGGTCACCGCACGCAACGGCATCGTGTGGGCTGGCGTTGGCATGGCGCTGGCCACGCTGGTCACGTTTGGCCATGAACACATGGGAAATTATTTCCTCATGACCACGGCCC
This sequence comes from Dichelobacter nodosus, assembly GCA_020720085.1. Classification (GTDB taxonomy): domain Bacteria; phylum Pseudomonadota; class Gammaproteobacteria; order Beggiatoales; family Beggiatoaceae; genus DYPE01. The sequence goes on from DYPE01000078.1 coordinate 8,564, forward strand.
TGGTATTGGGTTCCGCCATTGCCTGGTATTTTGCCAAGAAAGTCGCAATGGTCGATATGCCACAAATGATCGCCATTTACAACGGCATGGGCGGCGGTGCGGCAGCAGCCATTGCGGCTGTGGAATTGGTGCGCTTGGGCGGCGGCCATACCATGAACACCATTACGCTGGCTTTGGCCATTCTTGGCGCGTTGATTGGCGCGGTGGCGTTTTCCGGCTCGCTGGTGGCGTTCGCCAAGCTGCAAGGGCTGATGAACAAATCCTGGGTGTTCGCGGGTCAGCAAATTTTCAACTTGGTGCTATTTGCTGTTACCGTGGTGCTGGGCGCGCTGATTTTCCAGCAAGCGGGCCATGCCAGCCCTTGGCTGCTGCTGAGCTTCTTTGTACTGGCCCTGGCCTTTGGCGTATTCCTGGCGTTGCCCATCGGCGGCGCGGACATGCCGGTGGTGATTTCGCTGTTCAACGCGCTGACCGGCCTGGCGGTGGGGTTTGAAGGCTATGTGCTGGGCAATCCTGCCATGATGATCGCGGGCATCGTGGTCGGCTCCGCAGGCACGCTGCTCACCCAACTGATGGCCAAGGCCATGAACCGCTCGCTGGCCAATGTACTGTTCAGCGGCTTTGGCAGCAAAGTCACTCAAGACGACAGCGTGCAGGGCGAAATGAAGGCCATGGAAGCCAACGACGCCGCGTCGATGATGGCGTATGCGTCCACCGTGATCATCGTGCCAGGTTACGGCATGGCTGTGGCGCAGGCGCAGCACAAAATTTGGGAATTGACCAAACTGCTGCGCGAACGCGGCGTAACGGTCAAATTCGCCATTCATCCGGTGGCTGGACGTATGCCGGGGCACATGAATGTGCTGCTCGCCGAAGCAGGCGTGCCGTATGATTTGATTTTCGACTTAGACGAAATCAACGCCGAGTTCCCGCAATCCGACGCCACGTTGGTCATCGGCGCGAACGACACGGTGAATCCAGTGGCGCGTTCCAACCCCAGTAGCCCAATTTATGGTATGCCGATTCTCGACGCTGATAAATCGCGCAATGTGTTTGTCATCAAGCGCGGGCGCGGTGCGGGTTTTGCGGGCGTAGAAAACGCGCTGTTTTTCGCTGAAAACACCCACATGCTATTCGGCGACGCGCAGAAAATGACCAGTGAATTGATTCAAGGCGTAAAAGCACTCAGCGCGTAAGCGCACCGGCGGGGAAAAAACCAGTTTTTTCCCCGCCATTTTTTCATTTCAGTCTTTCTTAGCATTTCCCGGCGGCTTTCATGCGTCTTCTAGGAAAATTATTTGGTATCAAGCCCAATGAATGGGAAAGTGTTTGGTATTTCTTTCTCGTCATTTTAGTATTCTCCATCGGCTCCAGCATGATCCGCAGCATAGGTATGGCCATGCTGGTGGAACATCTGGGCGGCGAAGCATTGCCAAAAATCTTCATTTTAATCGATACCTCTGCCATGTTCGGTTTCATCGCCTATGCCCACTACACCAAGCGCATCAGTGGCAATACCATTTTGGCGTTTCTTTTACTCGGTGCAGCCTTATTTGGCTTAGTAGCGCGTGCATTCTTTTTTTTAGATTTTGCATGGGTGTATGGCTTTTTCTTTGTGGGATTCTTTATATTCTATGTGATGATTTCCATTCACGTCGGCAGCGTAGTGGCTGCGTATTTTACCGCCGTACAGTTAAAGCGAGTCACCGGTTTTATTAATGCGGGGTTTCCTATTGGCGGTGTGGTGGGCGGTATTTTACTGATGGTATTACTGGACTGGATTGCTAAGGAATGGCTGATTCTTATGATGCCACTGACATTTCTTAGTGCTTATGGCTTACTGCGCTTGATTGACCTGCGGTTAAGCCCCGTGCGTGCACAACATTCGGATACAAAAGCCAAGCACTCACCCTTGCGCGAATTAAATAGCGCATTTTTTTACATCATAAACTCACGTTTAATGATTTACATGACCTTTGGCCTGATTGTATTTGTCATTGCCAGCAAGCTCATGGAATACCAGTATCAGGCACTGATTTATCCACAAGTATTTCCAGATTCCACTGACCGCGCCAAATTTTTCGCCACTTACGATGTATTTGCTAATTTAGCCTGGTTGTTTATTCAATTGTTTTTTACTTCGCGTTTACTGGTGCTGTTAGGCGTGGGAGCCAGCAATCTGGTGCATCCGATATTGATGAGCCTGATGTCAATTGCCTTGTTATTTAACTTCGGGTTTTTTACTGGCTTTTTTGCGCAATTTGTCAACCAAGAAATGCGTATGGGCGTGCGCACGCCCGCCAATAACATGCTATTCAATGCCATTCCACCCAACATGTGGGGCGCGACCAAGGCATTTCTCAATGGCATTGCATTTCCGCTAGCCACAGTATGCGCTGGTTTTTTACTGTTATTACTTAAGGATACACTGACAGCACAACAACTTACCGTCGCCTTACCTACATTGACTTTAGTATTTTCCTTACTTGGTATTTTAATAGCAATACCATTATGGGCAGCTTACAATAATGGTGTGTTTGGTTTACTTAACCGCACCTTATTTTCGCGCAAAACTAAGGTTGGCCGGGGGGAAACCTTAAAGCTTACCATTGAAGAAAAGTTGGAAAGCGATGACCCGCGCGAAGCCATCGTCGCCCTTGGCATGATTCGCGTATTAGAATTGCGCGGATTTGTTCATGCCGTAGGTCGGTTACTGCGCCGTTCTGAGCATTTGGAAGTGAAACGGCAATGCTTGGAAACCCTGGCGGCCATACCAAATTCTGATGCGGTCATGCTGCACCTTATTAAATCTCTGGTACATGAGCGCAATCCATCGGTATTGGCATTATTGCTGCGCAACCTTAGCCATTTCCGCATTGATGATCGCAAACTACATGAAGAAGTAGAACGGCTACTACGCCACCCATCGCCGGAAGTATTCACTGAAGCCTGTTTATGTTTATATCACAATCCCACATACCCGCGCCGTGACCACCTGGAAAATTTGCTGATTAGCCGTATTCAACATCCTAATTTACCGAATTTTTCTTTATACCTCACTGCGCTGGGCGAAATGCGCCAGGCCGATTTCAATCACATCATTGTACCATTTTTGGATTATACGCAAGCAGACGTGCGCTTGGCGGCATTTACCGCGTATATTCGCATGATGGAAGGACGGTTAGATGCGCACAAAGAGAGATTACTGGAAATTTTAGAATCACCTTCCAAGGAAATGAAAATCGCTGCCTTGCGCGCTTTGCGCGAATGCTCGCCGCCAGAGAATTGGACCCCCGTTATTGAATTATTAGCCGCCAAGGATCGCGCTTTAGTGGTGGAAACTAAGGAACTGTTGCGGTTAAACTTAAATTACTGCAAAAATGCCTTGATAGAACAATCGATTAAGCCCGATGTACCCGTACAGGAGAAATTTGAAATTTTATCCTTAGTGTACACTCGTTTTACTCAAGCGCAAAAACAACAATTACGTGACAGCGCGGACACAGCATTGGCCGAATTCGTGCGCGTGCGTGCACTGGCCCGCCTGTACCAAGAACATACCATGATTGCACCTAAGCTTAAAGCATTGGTAGAAAAAACTTTAGCGGAACTTGCGGAAAACCATCTACTTTATGTATTGACTGCCATTACTTTTTTGTCAAATGAAAGCAGAGAATTTTTTCAACGCCTAGGCCGTGGCTTGCAATCGGATAACAAAGCGAACTTAGGTAATGCGCTAGAAGTATTATCCAATGCAGGCGAAACTGAATTGGCTGCCCGTTTGCAAAAAGTTGTTGAAGAACGCAGTGAAGGGCTAGAGGCAATGGCTAAAGTGTATATGAGTTTATTTGCTAAACCATTAGAAATTAGCTTGGAAAATTATGCAGCTAAGCTATATCAAACCAATAACCCGCTACTGCGGGCTTGCTTATACTATGGCGCGCAAACCAAGCCCAATTTGAATTTATTGCGCCAGGAGCCTAAGCTTACGCAAGAGCTATTAGGCATGGCGACCTAGCTGCGTCAAGTTGCAAGTGATTGGTTATGGAGAAAAATCGTGAAATTCACCATACAGTTCATACCAAACCGCCCCGGGCTGGCATTGCCTGGGCTGGCCATGTGGCTGAGCGCATGTATGCCGTTGATATTTGGTATTCCGCAAACCGAATGGGAACGGTTATCTGAGGCTGAAAAAGCTCAAGTGATGGAGCATTATTATCAAACGCCCATCACGCCTCCCGCGCCGGTAATCCTCCCCGCACCCACACCATCGCCTTGGCATTACGGCTATGACCGTGTAGAAGCAGAGCGTGAACGGGCGCGCGAAGCAGAAGCACGCGCCAGAGCCGCTGAGCAACGCGCACGCGAAGCTGAACAACGGGCGCGTGCAGCCGAGCGCAGGACACCACCGCCTCCGGCGTATGCACCGCCCTTGCCCAAAAACAATCCCCGGCCCTTCCATAATTCGCCGCCCCCCTCTGAACGCTATGCTCCCCCACCTACCTACACGCCTCCGCCTGAAACACACCATGGATACAAACCCATGCCCGAAGTGGAGCACATCCGCCCCAGCCTACCGCCCCCGCCACCAAATAACAGCCAAGATTGCAACAATGGCCAACATTGCCGCAGCTTTCATCGTAGGCTATAACATAATTTAGCTATACACCGCTACACTCTGAACTTATTTGTGTGTTTGAAAGTTTAGGGTAAGTGGTGAATCAATCTCCTGGCTATATTCGGTGTCGGTTTTGCTGAGACAGTCCGTAATTGCTGTCTTGAGATCACAAAATTTTTCATAATAGCATTGACGTGGTGCCGGATAATTTAATTTATAAATAAATCAAATAGCTTTATGGCGGCGCTGGATGATTATGCGGAAAAAGCTGGATTCGATACGCATTTCAAGCGCCTGCGCTGTTGGAATTAGGCAAGGCCGTGCTGGAAGAAAACAGCGATTGGCTGTTGCTGCACCGCGAAAGACCGGTGAATTTGCCAACGGTGTAATTTATCTCACCTGAAGTGCTAAGTGTAGCTTGGCACACTGCGGGAGCGAGAAAAAAACCAACCTCAACCCACAAGGACTTTTATCATGTGTCGCATCAATCCCCGCGTTGATTTTGCTTTCAAAAAACTGTTTGGCAGCGACGGCAATCAAGACCTATTGATTTCCTTACTCAATGCCATTCTCAGCGAAGAACCGCCAATTACCCAGGTGATTCTCAAAAATCCCTACAACCTCGCTGCCTATCAGGCCGGTAAAATCTTCATTCTCGACATCAAAGCCCAAGACCAAAATGGACGCTGGTTTAATGTCGAAATGCAAATCAGCGAAGACTACAACTTTGACAAACGCGCCCTTTATTACTGGGCAAAATTAGTCACCGAGCAACTCACCGAAGGCAAGATGTATAAAGAACTACAAAAGACCTTCAGTATTAATATTTTGAATTTTAATTTCATTTATGGGCGGGAGGAATTTCATAACCGTTACAAAATCCTCAATACCGTCACCAAAAGTGATGACGAATTGCATGATGTATTTGAATTGCATTATCTGGAATTGCGCAAATTCCATAAACCCTATCACCAACTGGTTACTGCGTTAGATCGCTGGTCAACTTTCCTGACTCGCGCCCATGAACTCGATAAAAATCACCTTCCGCCAGAACTTGCTCAAGACCCCGCCATCAAAAAAGCCGTTTATGCGGTGGATCGCATGTTTGACGAAGAAGAACGGCTCATTTATGAAGTGCGCATGGAAGCCATTGCCGAAGTTGAGAGCAAAATTGCCTCGGCATTAGAGAAAGGCTGGAATGATGGACGGGAAAAAGGCTTAGAACAAGGACGCGAACAAGCCACCCGCGAAGTTGAAAGCAAAATTGCCTCGGCATTAGAGAAAGGACGCGAACAAGCCACCCGCGAATTGGCACTGAAGCTATTGGATGTCTTAGACGCACCGACCGTCGCCGCAAAAACCGGTTTAAGCCTGA
>DYPE01000079.1 GCA_020720085.1 Dichelobacter nodosus
CGGTGTTCCCGGCAACGCCGGTGTTCCCGGCTTGGAGAATTTGCACGGGCACTGGCGTGCGATCCGGTCTGAGTAAATGCGCTTCCTCATAACTTTTCACCAATGCGCGCACAGGCACTTCGAATTCGCCTGGCGCAGCGGGCACGGCCAATGCCACTTCCACGCGCAAGCCGCCGCGCGCTTCAGGTACGGCCCCGGTAAGTTTAAGGTCAAGGTTGATTTTGCGCGTTTGCGGGTCAAAATGCGGGGCCACGCGATACACTTGCGCATGAGACGCCAAGCCCGATTCGCTAAAACGTAGCGGAATAGACGATTGCTGGCGCAACATCGCATATTCCTGTTCTGTGATGGCCAACGGCGCGAGCAAGACCGCATAATCGCCGATTTGGCCCACTGGCTGGCCCACATTGACCCATTGGCCCGGCTCCACGGTACGGCGTATGACTTTCCAGCCCGGCGGCGCAGCCACGCAATGGCGCGCCAAGCGTTCCGCCAGTGTTTTGGCGGCCACCTTGGCTGCTTGCAATTGCAATTGTGCATTTTTCAATTGCTGGCGCAGCCGATCCAATTCGGTTTGTGCTGCCGCGCTTTGTTGCGTTAATTGGCGATGGCGCTCGGTTTCTTTGGCGTAATAATTGATTTCATTGCTGAGCCGTTCTTGCTCCACTTGGTTGGCCTCGCTGTCCAAGCGGGCAAACGTGTCATCCAAGCAGGCGAACCAGCCTTTTTCCGGCACCGCTTGCCCCACGTCAGCAAACACCTCGCGGCAACGCCCGGATTGCTCAGCAACCACTTCCATCTCGGCACGCGCCTGTGTGAAGCCTGTCAGCACCGTGGTGCGTTGCGCAGGGGCCAGTGTAAAGGTGGCGGCAGGCGCGGAAGATGCCGCCGATTCTGCCGCTGCGCCTGGCCAAGCGGCGAGGTTGGCAACCAAGCTTAAAAATGCGTACACTGCGTAGCGGGCATTACATGTTTTTTGTAGAAAATCCATACAACAATCTCCGGTAAGGCCAGTACAAGCGCCAATACAACCAATGCACGCTGCGCATCAGCGGGTGGCGGCAATTTTTATGTTGCGCACGCTGTTCCTCTAAAAACCGTTGGCGTAACGACGGCCAATCTTGGCGTGAGCTAATGCCAGTGTCGCGCATACACGTAAGCAGCAACGGCAGGCGTTGCACGGTGTGGCCTTGCAGCCAACAGCGCAGAAAGAAGTCATAATCCATGGCAATTTTGAATTGGGTATCGAACGCCCCGGTTTGTGCGAACACCCCGCGTCGGCAAAACACGCCTTGGTGCCACAATGGTTGCTTAAAACAAATGCGGGCATTCCACGGTCTGGCTGGGCGGCGTTGCGGCGTGCCGGTGGCGGTGCGCAAATATTCTATGCCACAGGCGCAAATGGCTGCGTCCGTTTGGCGCAACAGCGGCGCAACCTGTGCCAGCACGTTGGCATGGAGCAGATAATCATCAGCATGAAGAAACAAAACCCATTCGCCCGTGCAGAGCCGCAAGCCTTTGTTCATGGCATCCGCAATGCCAGTGTCCGGCTCAGACAGCCAATGGCTGAATTGATTGCCATGCGCGCGCAAAATATCCACTGTGCCATCTGTGGATTGGCCGTCCACCGCGATATGTTCCCATTCGGTGCACGTTTGGTCGCGTACACTGGCCAAGCAATCACGCACATGGACGGCGGCATTGTAGGTGATGGTCACAATACTGATCAATGGTTTTTTCATGCAATCATGCTGGCAAGCGCTACGCACCTAGCGCCACGCACCCATAGCCAAACCCAACCCCGCCAACAAGGACAAGAGAAAGCGGCTCGCCAACCAGCCGCGCCAACCGCCATCTGGCGGCACAAACCAAGAAGGTAGGGCTTCCATAGCTTGCGCCAGCGTGGCCTGATTGATTTCAATCAGGCCAGCATAGCCTGCGATAATGCCAGACAACACGCCGCCAACAACCAAAAATAGCGCGGGTTGTGGAAACAAGCGTAGCAATGCGCCCAATAAAAACCCGAGCATAAACGCCAAACCAATAGACGTGGCCACGCCCGGCCAATGGATGCTATTGAGTTCATTTTGCGGCGGCTGCCATACCCAACCGGCCACCAAGCCTATCCCTCCCAGCGTGGCAAATCCCCAGAACCAATGCCTACGTCCCCAAAAAGCCTTGGGTTTGGAAGAATACACAGGTTCGATAATAAGGTATTTGGCATTTTCGCGCATGTCGATTTTTCCTGGTTATTTTGGCGATGGTGATGGATGAATAAAAACAATGTCGTTGGATTGGGGGGCCATCATGTGTAATTGTTCGCGTGCCAAAGGCTCAAGGCGGGCGGGATTGGCCAATTCAGCGTATGCCAATTGCAAACGTGCCCAATCTTCTTCCAAATGGATTTCTTGCAGATATAATTCTTGCAATTGCATAAAGAGAATTCGATTTTCATAGCGGACATGCGCCAAAAATAGCGCTGAGGCGAATACCAGCGCCCCAGCCCATGGAATCAGCCATACGCGCATGACGTTCATAACGGGGGAAGCACGCTTAATGCCAGAATCAACAAGAGGATTTTCATTGGATATTGGCGTCTAGGATTGTGCTAAAAAATCTATACTGTCATAGATTTAATTTCATTTGTCAAGCGTGCATTACGCACGGTATTCCCACACCGCACGCTCAAGGCGCGATATTGCCGTTGCCCATGCACCTCGTCGTTTCTGGACAGATTTTTATTTGCAAATGAACGGAGATTGCATCCCAGTCTGCCATTTTATCGGCATATTCACTGAAAACTGCAAAAAAGTCTATTTCCAAGCCGTGCCAAGGGCAGTGCCCATTATGCGCACTACCGCAGCGTTGGCTTGGGATGGCATGATCTAGCGCTTGCATTTATAACGCCACCTAAATAACGAGGACAACGACACGCCGATTCCGCCCCGCCAGCGGATAAGGCGGGGGTGTAGACCGGGTGCCGACGTGAGTAGAGTATGGCGAAGGCGTGTTCGCGCCAGTAGCGGTGGTGTTGGCGTAGCGAGTTCCGGCCTGAGGATTGCGGGCCTGGTCGCGTGCTGTCCTAGTTTTTTTTAGCTGCCAGCGTGAATTTGGTTTCTAACTGTTGGAGGCGCAGTTCTATTTTTTCTAATATTTTTAATACATTGTCATCTTGAATCCCCGCCTGGCGCTTTTCTCGCTCCGCCGCTGCCTCGGCGCGAATCATACGGTCGCGCGCATCCATGGTTTCGGCGCGAATTTTGAGCAATTCTTGTTCTAATCGCAACACGGCTTCTTTGGCTGATTTTTCTTGCGCAACGAAGCGGGCTTCAAATGCGGCTGCCTTTTTCTCCGCTTCCAGCCGGTTTTTCATTTCCACTGCCAGCGCATCTTGGCGCTCTTGGTTTTCTTTGCGGATAAAGTCCATTTCGTCTTGATTGCGTCGTTGCTGCGCGCGCACTTCTTCCAGTTGGACATTGACCACTTGATGTTGGGTTTGTTCTTTTTTTAATTTATCGCGCAAACGCTCTACCTCTTGTGAGGTTTCTTTCAAACGGATTTCCAGGCGGTCGCGCTCCTTGGCTTGCAAGGTCGCTTCCATTTGGCTTTCTTGGCGTGCGCCTTCCAATGTGCGAGATTGTTGTTGCGCGTCTTCAAGCTGTTTTTGCAACCGGTCGATTGCTTCTTTTTGTCGTCCGCGCTGCTCCAATAACTGGCGTATTTCTTGTAATTTATCAGTGAGTTGCTCATTCAAGCCAACCACCAATCCGCGCTGCGTGGCCAATTCGGTGTTGCGTTCGGCCACTTCAACACGCACTGCGTTTTTTTCGCGTTGCAACAATTCCAGTGTAGTGCGCAATTCCGCGCGTTCGTGTTGCAAATCTTCAATTACACTGTCTGTTGCAAGCAATTTTTCATTCAGCTCCATTTCTCTTTGCTGGAACTGGCGCTCCATTTCTTGCTGACCGGCTTCCAGCTTTTGACGAGAAAAGCGCCAAATCCATTGCGTTGCCTCCGCGCCCACGCGCAAAATTTCTTCAGGCGGATCTTCATTGGGCGCAGGGAAATGATCGGCTAATGCAGCAATTTTGGTAGGATTCATGGGGTGTTTGTCCTGTTATCCGAAATTAATTTTTGCTTCTAGGTTGGTGCGCGAGTCAGCATTGGCCAACGCTTCTTCCAGGGTGATTTTGCCTTCTTTGTATAGAGTATGCAGCGCTTGATCAAAGGTTTGCATCCCCTTGGCACCACTGGTGACCATGGCATCCTTGATGCTATCGATTTCGCCCTTGAGAATCAGGCCAGCAATGTGCGGGGTGTTGAGCATGATTTCGATACATGCGCAACGCTTGCCGCGCACGTCGGGAATCAACCGCTGCGAAACCACTGCACGCAGGTTAAGCGACAAGTCCATGTAGAGTTGTTTATGCAATTCATGCGGAAACATGTTGATCACACGCTCCATGGCCTGGTTGGCGTTGTTGGCGTGCATGGTGGAAACCGCCAAGTGGCCAGTATTGGCCAGTTCCAGCCCAGCTTCCATGGTTTCGCGCGTGCGGATTTCGCCAATCAGAATTACATCCGGCGCTTCACGCAGAGACGCCTTCAGCGCCGCTGCGTAAGATGCGGTGTCCACGCCTACTTCGCGTTGGTTGATGATACAGCTTTTATGCGGGTGGTAAAACTCCACTGGGTCTTCAATGGTAAGAATATGGCCAGAGGAATTCTGGTTGCGGTGATCAAGCATGGCGGCGAGCGTGGTAGATTTGCCCGAGCCGGTCGCGCCCACCATCAATAGCAGGCCGCGTTTGTTCATGATTAACTCCAACAAGATTGGCGGCAAATCTAAAGCAGTGGCGCTGGGAATTTTAGACGGAATTAAGCGCAATACCATGCCAATGGTGTTTTTTTGGTAAAACACATTCACGCGGAAGCGCCCGCTGTCGTCTGGCATCCCTATGGCAAAGTCTAAATCGCGGGTGCGCTCGAATTGTTCAATTTGCTGTTCATTCATAATGCCGTAAGCCGCTTTTTTGGTTAGCTCCGGTGTGAGAATACCTTTGCCTATGGGCTTGGCTTTGCCCTGCATTTTGACTTTAATGGCGGAACCGGCGGAGAAAAAAATGTCAGAACATTCTTTTTCAATGACATATTTGAGGTAAGGGATAATATCCATAATAGATTTTCTTGAGTCCGGTTAGCGAACGCTATGTTCGTCCTTTTCTTCCTGGAACGCTAAGTGATCCAGACCATCCAGTGCGTCGCGGCCCTTGGCTGCTTTGCCTTCTAACTTAATTCGCAGACGCAATTCGTTCACAGAATCCGCTGCCGCCAGGGCAGCTTCTAGGCTGATGCGATCTTGTTCATGCAAATCAAACAGTGCTTGGTCAAAAGTCTGCATACCGACTTCGCGCGATTTGGCCATGATAGGTTTAATGCCGCCAATGTCCATGTTCTGAATCAATTCTTGAATCAGCGGGGAGTTCAGCAGAATTTCAATGGCTGCGCAGCGGCCACCGTCCACAGTACGCACCAGGCGTTGCGAAATGATGGCGCGTACATTCAATGACATGTCAGCAAATAATTTTTTGTGCATTTCATGCGGGAAAAAACCCGCCACGCGGTCTAACGCCTGGTTGGCGTTATTGGCGTGCAGCGTGGCCAACGCCAAGTGACCGGTTTGTGCCAGTTCCAAGCCGAATTCCATGGTTTCTTGGCTGCGCACTTCGCCCATCAGAATGACGTCCGGGGCTTGGCGCAGGGTATTGTGCATGGCGGCTTCCCAACTGTAGGCATCCACCCCGATTTCGCGCTGCATCACCACGCAGTTTTTGTGTGGATGCACATATTCGATAGGGTCTTCTAGGGTAATGATGTGCCCTTTGCTATTGGCATTGCGATAGTCAATCATCGCGGCCATGGTGGTGGATTTGCCCGACCCCGTGCCGCCCACCATTAAGACCAGGCCGTTTTTCTGCATTACGACCTCTTTTAATATTTCGGGCAAATTCAATTTTTCAAAATTCGGTACGTCAGTGGTAATGCTGCGCATGACCAAACCTTGGCAGTTTTGTTGCACATAGGCATTCACACGAAACCGCCCAAGACCGGGTGGGGCAATGGCAAAATTACATTCCAGGGTTTCTTCGTACATTTTTAATTGTTTGTCATTCATAATACATTGCGTCAGCGCCTTGGAATCCTCCGGCGATAACGGTTGCTTCATTACCGGTGTCATCACGCCTTTAATTTTCATAGCAGGAGGAAAGCCTGCGGTGATAAATAAATCCGAGCCTTCTTTTTTGCGCATTAAAGCCAATAAATCGCGAATCAGTTTGGTGGCTTGGTCTCTATCCACAATGCTTCTCCGATGAAAAACTTTTCCGATAAATTAGGATTTCCGCCAGTTGTAATGCGCGGATTTCTCAAAAAATATTACATAAAATTATCTTTAATAGCAGCTTTTTCTCGTGCCGCCTCGCGGGTAATTACTTTATCCTGCATCAGTTTTTGTAGGCATTGATCCAAGGTTTGCATACCGAATTTTTGGCCGGTTTGCAGCGCAGAATACATTTGCGCAATCTTATTTTCACGGATCAAATTACGAATAGCGGGCGTGCCCACTAAAATCTCATGCGCTGCCACACGTCCACCGCCAATTTTGCGTAGCAGCGTTTGCGCGATGACAAACTTCAACGACTCTGACAACATCGCGCGAATCATGTCTTTTTCCGCCGCTGGAAACGCATCCACAACGCGGTCAATGGTTTTGGCCGCAGAGCTGGTATGCAGCGTGCCGAACACGGCATGACCCGTTTCCGCTGCGCTCAACGCCAGGCGTATGGTTTCTAAGTCGCGCATTTCCCCCACCAAAATCACGTCTGGGTCTTGGCGCAATGCCGAGCGTAGCGCTTCGGTAAAGCCCAAGGTGTCGCGGTGCACCTCGCGCTGGGTCATCATGCTGCGTTTGGTTTCATGCACGAATTCAATCGGGTCTTCAATGGTCAGAATATGGCCAGCTTCGGCTTCATTGCGGTAATTGAGCATGGCCGCTAAAGTGGTGGATTTGCCCGATCCCGTGCCACCCGTGACCAGCGCAATGCCGCGCGGCATCATGGCAATCTCGTAGAATAATTTGGGCGCGCTGAGTTGCTCCAGGCTCAAAATTTTGGAAGGAATGGTGCGGAATACTGCGCCTGCGCCACGGTTTTGGTTAAACGCATTCACACGAAAGCGGGCCAACCCAGGGATTTCAAAAGAAAAATCGCATTCCAGATATTTTTCATATTCCTTGCGCTGTTTGTCGTTCATGATGTCATACACCATGTCGCGCACATCGGAATGCGATAACGGGGGTACATTGACTTTTTTCATTTCACCACTACAGCGAATCATGGGCGGCACGCCAGCCGACAAATGCAAGTCCGATGCGCCATTTTTTACGCCAAACGCAAGCAATTCACCAATATCCATACACCTGATTCCTAATTAAAAAATACTAACGCAGATCCGCCGCGTACCTGGCGGCTACGCGGCAAAAACCAGTTCGTTTACCTGCTGTTGCCGCCAGAAAAACGCGCACAGCGTTAGCCGTTGTGATGCTGGCGCAACGCTTGATAGATTTGATCTTTCAAGTGTACCCGTTGCATTTTCAAATTTTCCGCATACGCATCCGAGACGGGTTCGATATTATGCTCGATTTCTTGGATTTCTTTTTCTACCGCGTGGTACTCTTGGTACAGTTGGTTGAATTTTTCGTTCTCTTGGCATAGCGCATGAATATCTGTTTGATATTCGGGAAATTCATGGGGTATGTCGTGCGATTCTCCAAACATATCAGTCTCCTAGGCGTTTTCGTTTGTTGGTAGCAAGTCTGTGCGTGTTACGCGGGCATAGGCTTGCGTGGCAACCGCCCCGCTAGGACGAGACCTCGCCTGCCGCCAGGTCAAAGCCACGCGCAAAAGTCCGCGAGCCAGCATTGTAGCGTCCCCCTGTTGGGTTGACAAACATCTTGGCCCACCTGTAACACCCCACCCCCAAAAATCCCCGCTAAACCCCGCCAAACCCCGCATTTTCCCGTTCTAAATCGCCACACATACCACCTGCTGCATGGTTACACCGCGACGGCGGAACAGCGCATATCCGCCCGCCTTATGTCATGTTTGACCTGCATCAAGGTGATGCATGGCTGGATTTTCTTAGACTGCGTGTCTTCTTAACTCTTTTTTTTACACCAGGAGGTTCTCATGCAGGAAATCTTTACCAAAAGCATGGCCAGGAATATTTATTACGGCGGCTCGTTATTTTTTGTGCTGCTGTTTTTAGCCCTGACCTTGGATACAGAAAAAGCCTTGCCCGCACGCGATAATCGCGCCAACTTGACCGAACAAGTTGCAGCGGGCAAGCGGTTATGGGAGGAAAACAACTGCATTGGTTGCCATACTCTGTTGGGCGAAGGTGCGTATTATGCGCCGGAATTAGGCAATGTATTCAAGCGCTATGGTGGCAAGGAGGGCATTATTGCGTTTATTCAAAGCCGCCCTGCCAAAGGCGTGCCGGGTCGGCGCAGTATGCCGCAATTTAATTTTAGCGCAGCGGAGCTGGACGCAATTGCTGAGTTTCTAAAATACGCCAGTGAAATTAACACGCAGAACTGGCCGCCTAATATTCAGGGCTAATTTATACACCATTTTTATTATTAAAGGAGAAATCTATGCAGTATCCATCGCAGGGCGTGGCTAAATTGTATTTTTTAGCAGCCATGGGGTTATTTATCGCGCAAATTTTGTTTGGCCTAATCTTAGGTCTGCAATATGTGCTGGGAGATTTTTTGTTCCCAGCAATTCCTTTTAATGTAGCGCGCATGGTGCACACCAATCTATTGATTGTATGGCTATTATTCGGCTTTATGGGCGCATCGTATTATCTGGTACCAGAAGAAGCAGGGCGTGAGTTGTATTCGCCTAAATTGGCGGTAATTATGTTTTGGGTGTTTTTAATCGCGGGTGCGCTGACCATTGTGGGGTATTTGGCTGTGCCTTATGCTACGTTGGCCAAAATCACTGGCAATGGTTTATTACCCACCATGGGACGGGAGTTTTTGGAGCAGCCCGGCATTACTAAAGTCGGCATTGTCATTGTCGCGCTGGCGTTTTTGTTCAACATCGGCATGACCGTACTAACTGGGCGTAAAACCGTGGTTACCATAGTATTACTCACCGGCCTAGTGGGATTGGCGCTATTATTCCTGTTTTCCTTCTATAACCCCGACAACTTGGTAAAGGATAAATTTTACTGGTGGTGGGTGGTGCATTTGTGGGTGGAAGGGGTATGGGAGTTGATTTTGGCGTCCATTTTGGCGTTCGTGTTGATTAAAACCACGGGTGTTGACCGCGAAGTGATTGAAAAATGGCTGTATGTGATTATCGCCATGACGCTTATCACGGGGATTATCGGCACCGGGCATCATTATTATTGGATTGGCACGCCAGCGTACTGGCAGTGGTGGGGTTCTATCTTCTCCGCGTTAGAGCCAATTCCGTTCTTTGTTATGGTGCTGTTTGCGTTTAACGCCATCAATCAGCGCAAGCGCGAGCATCCCAATAAAGCCACGGTGTTGTGGGCTATGGGCACAGCGGTGATGGCGTTTTTGGGCGGAGGCGTGTGGGGATTTTTGCATACTTTGGCACCCGTGAACTACTACACCCACGGCACGCAAATCACGGCAGCGCATGGCCATCTGGCATTTTTCGGCGCTTATGCGATGGTGGTGATGACCATTATTTCTTATTCCGCGCCGCTAATGAATGGCATGGAAGCGAAAAACAACCGGATGCAGGTGCTAGAAATGTGGTCATTTTGGCTCATGACCGTGTCCATGGTGTTCATCACACTGTTTTTAACTGGCGCGGGTATTTTGCAAACTTACTTGCAACGCTACACGGATACGCCTTTGCCGTTCATGGTAGTGCAAGATAAAATCGCGCTGTTTTATTGGATGCGCCTGGTTTCCGGCGTGATATTCCTGATTGGCGCTATCTTGTTTGTGCTGAGCTTTTTGCCACAGCGCAAGACGGAAGCGCAAGCATAAGCCACCCACGTAGGTCGGGTTAGCGACACGTAACCCGATCTACCTGGCTGGATAAAAAGCCATGCAAACCAGTCGCTTATTGTCTCGCCTGCTATTTTTCATGCTGTTCGTGTTGGCTCCGCCGCTGGATTTACTGCGTTTTGACCTCACACTGGGGTATTTGGTTGTTCTGGGCGCGCCGTGGCGCTTAGGCATTGACGCAGCTACCACCAACGCGGAACTCAGCCTGAGCATCCTGTTACGGATTTTTCTGCCCATTGCGCTGGTGATTGGCATCGGCGGTTGGGTGGCTTGGCGCTATGGGCGTTTGTACTGCGGCTGGCTGTGTCCGCACTTTGCGGTGGTGGAAATCATCAATGGTCTAATGCGGCGCGCCATTGGCAAGCCCAGTTTGTGGGAACGCCAGCCTTTGCCGCAACGCCAGGCGGACGGACAAGTTTTTCCGCGCCATGCGCGTTACGGCTGGCTCACCGCGCTGGCCGTGGTAGTATTCAGCGCCTTGTGGGCAGTGGTATTGTTGACCTATTTGCTGCCACCGGCTGAGGTGTATGGCAATTTATTCAATGCCAGCTTGACCCGCAATCAAGCATTGTTTTTAGGTGTTGCCACTTTATTGTTTTGTTTGGAATTTACCCTGGCGCGGCACTTATTCTGCCGTTTTGGCTGCGCCATTGGCGTGGCGCAAAGTGTGCTGTGGA
This sequence comes from Dichelobacter nodosus, assembly GCA_020720085.1. Classification (GTDB taxonomy): domain Bacteria; phylum Pseudomonadota; class Gammaproteobacteria; order Beggiatoales; family Beggiatoaceae; genus DYPE01. Next base: position 10,789 of record DYPE01000079.1, read on the forward strand.
TGGGCAATCGCGCTGCCCTGGTGGTGGGCTTTGACGCGCGTCGCGCCAAACGCTGCCAAAGCTGCGATGCCTCCTGCGAGCATGTTTGTCCCATGCGCCTGCGCCCCCGGCTGGCCAAGCGTAAAATGTTTACCTGTACCCAATGCCACAATTGCATTGATGCGTGCGCGCAAGTGCAGTCCTCACAGGGAGAAGTTTCTTTGTTACAATGGCTTAGCAATGACTGCGCTCGCGCAGTAGCCAAAAATGTCGGCCAAGCTGAACAGCCCGCTACGCACTGCTTTCAACACCACCACGGGGGGCCGCGTCCACCGCCGTCTTCCTTACATACCACCGGAGTCCGTCATGGCCACGCTCAAGATTGAACCCCCAATGACCATCCCCACTTCCCCATATGCCTTGTCACATCTAGGCTTTCGCCCATTTTTTTTGCTGGCAGGCGGAATGGGCCTGTTTGGCATGGCGCTGTGGACCGCACTGTATCACCAGCAGTTGGGCGGTTTGCCGCCTGCGTATCCCGCGCAATTGTGGCACGCGCATGAGATGGTATACGGCTATGCCCTGGCCGTGACTGCTGGATTTTTGCTCACTGCGATTAAAAATTGGACTGGACAGCAAACCTTGCATCAAACCCCGCTGCTGGCCCTGGCCGTGCTGTGGCTGGCGGCGCGAATTTTGCCCTGGCTGCCGGGCGTGCCGCTGTGGCTTGCCGCGCTGGCAGATTTGCTATTTCTCGTTTGGCTGCAAGTGGCGATCACCCAGCCCATCTGGCGCGCCAAGCAATGGGGCCAACTGGCCATTATTGGCAAGGTTGCGCTGTTTATTCCGGCGAATTTGTTGTTTTATCTTGGCCTGTTATACAACAATCCCGCCTGGGCGGCACTGGGATTGTACGCTGGATTTTATCTCATCCTTGCCCTGATTTTTAACATGGGGCGGCGCGTAATTCCCTTTTTCATCGAGCGCGGCGTGGGCTGTCCATTTACCGCCACCAACCGTCTGTGGCTGGATCGCCTCAGTTTGGCGTTATTTCTGCTATTCGCCATCCTCGACACCCTGGCGTTGGCCTATGGCCTGGCATGGGCACGCATCAGCGCAGCCTGGCTGGCGTTGGCACTGGCCATTTTGCATAGCCTACGCCTGGCTGGCTGGCATCATCCGCATATTTGGCAAAAGCCATTGTTATGGGTGCTATTTTTAGCCTATGGCTGGATTATTGCCGGGTTCGGGGTTAAAGCCATGGAATTGCTGGTGGCGGTTCCGCCATTCCTGGCGCTACACGCTTTTGCCGTGGGTGGCATCGGCCTGATGACCGTGGGCATGATGGCGCGGGTCACGCTCGGCCATACCGGACGCAATGTTTTCGCACCGTCCAGCGCGGTAGTGCCCTTGTTTATTTTGCTATTTTTGTCCGCCCTCGTGCGCGTGCCGCTGGCTTGGCTATCGCCTGCCTGGTATGGCTTATGGATTTTACTGGCGCAATGGTTGTGGATAACGGCATTTGCGCTATTTTTGTGGCAATACACTGCCATGTTGATGAAGCCGCGCGTGGATGGACATTATGGTTGAGGTTTGTGGGCTATGAATTCCACCTACCGTGACTATTCATACCCCAAGCGATACAGCGCCAATTTCCCCACCGTCAGCGGCACCGCAATCCAGCAGTCTTTTCGCGCCTCCCCCACGCAAAGGATTGCGAGGTATCGGTCTGGTGCGGGTTGTCCGCGCCTGTGCCAAAAGGGTCTAGGGGATTGAGAATAGTCATGATCATGGGGTAGTCCTCCGTTGGGAAAAATGAGAGATTCGCTACATTTCTAAACACTCAGTAACAAATTGGTGCAAGGCTGGGATTTTGTTCTCCAATACATCCCACACCAACTCGTAATCCACACCGAAATAGGCATGAATCAAACGGTCGCGCATTCCGGCGATAGCCCGCCATTCAATCTCCGGGTGCACTTGCTTGAATTCCACTGGCAGCTTCTTTGCCGCTTCGCCGATAATTTCCAAACTGCGCACACAGGCTCTTTTCAAAGTTTCGTCGTGGACAAAGTCGCTACGTTTCAGTCCATTGCTGACACTTAACAAATACGCGGTTTCATCGCGGATATGCTGCAAATATTCACGCGGAGAAGGTGACATATTCCACTTCCTTGAGGATATGCGGCTTGAGATAAGGACTCAGGGATTCGGCTGTCACCACATCCACCGAATATGGCAGGCTGTTTTCCAGGAACTCGCAGACTTGCATGAAATTGTCAAAATTTTTTCGTCCCGGCGCGAATTCCACCAATAAGTCTATATCGCTATCCGGGCGCGGCGTTTCCCGCACACGCGAGCCGAACAAGCCCAAACGCCTGACTCCCAGCGCGCTGAATTGCGCCTGACTGGATTTTAGAATGCCGAGGATTGCGGTTTTGTTCATCTCTGGTTTTTTATTCCTGGTGCGATTACTCAAACTACAAAGCTTTTGCGGTAAATAGTGTCCGCCAGGTTCATTCGGTGTTCCTCTCGCAGTTTCGTATTATTTTCTTGGCACAATTTCACACACGCACCGGAAACCATATTGGTTTCTTTTTTCCTAGTGGGGGCGTCCTGTAAATGGATCACGCTGAATTTCTTGAATCAATTTAATGATTTTCAAGGCTTTCCTGCGATCCTGATTGACCCACCAAGCCAAGTCCTCAAATGCCTTGGTATCAAACTCCAAGTTTTTCACGGGCTGTGTCCAAATTGATGCCATCGTGATTTTGCCGTGCTTCCAGCAAGCGGATTTTCATTTTCTTGGATTTCAACAAATAGGCTGTTTCGCGTTCAGCAAGCAATTCCCGCCAAAACTCAATCGGGACAATCACCGCAGTGGGCGTACCTTTTTCATCGGAAACATATTGCAACGCTTTCATATTTCACCTTTGCCGTAGTTGCAGGTTAGGACGGTAGATTGGGTTAGCTGCATGTTTTGCGGCATAACTCAACGAAATGTGGTGCGTCCCATCCCCCGACATTTCATTGTAGTCGAATGTCGGGTTACGGCGCGAAAAAATACGCCTAACCCGACCTACCTGGCTATAAAAACAGCATTGTTATCCCTGCCTTATCCGTGTTTTATTCATAATTCAAGCGATACAGCGCCAATTTCCCCACCGTCAGCGGCACCGCAATCCAGCAGTCTTTTCGCGCCTCGCCCACGCAGCGGAAATCGAAGTCCCACAGCGGCGCTTGGTTGTTTATGATTTGCGTCGGCAAGCGCAGGCTGAACAAGGCTTTTTGGCTGTCCAAATCCCACACTTTCACCGTCATGTCACCGCCCACCGTTGCCAGTTGGCGGCTGTCCGGGCTGAAGATGGCGCGGAATACGGCTTGCTCATGCCCCACCAGGCGTAGCGGCGCGGCGGCGCTGTTCAGCGGATAGACGGTGACGACCAACTCCCGCCCGACGGCGGCAGCCCAGTGGCCGTCGGGGCTGAGTGTGGCCCATAGCAGCTTGTCTTGGGAGCGCAGCGGCTCCCGCGCTGGGCTGGGCGGGGTGGTGGTGAGGTTCCA
>DYPE01000080.1:0-9590 GCA_020720085.1 Dichelobacter nodosus
TCCATGTAATGTCCGGCATCCAATTCAGCCTGAATCGCGGCGGCATCTTTGCGGCTATTGAAACCGCCGCGTTTTTTGCCGTCTTCTGGTTTGATTTGCAATTCGCTGCGGCTTTCTGCCAAGTATTTGGTGGCGTGGGCATCGGCTTCGTCGGGCATGGAATGCAGGTCGTGGTGGCAAGTGCCCCAGCAACCGGCGAGGTTGGCGTATTCCATGCCGTCGCCAGTGAGCATCAGCGCCAGTTTCATCGGGTTGTCGGCATCCATTTTGCCGCCGTCTGCAAAGGGAACTGGGACGTGCGCGGTGTCAGGCCATTCAAAGCGTAGGTAGAGATTTTCTGCGTCGTGGCTGGCTTGGAGCTTCACGGGGATGCTGCCGCGTTTGCCGGCTATCGGTTGCGGTTCTAATTTTTCGCCGCTGACAATTTTGCGGCCAATGTCGTTGGCTTCTTTGTCGTGGCAGGTGAAGCAGCGGTCGCCTGCTTTGAGCACTGCCCGCGCACCGCTGTGTTCTTTGCCGGTTAGCACCCATTCCAGCGAGGCTTGGCCGGGATAGAACAGCACCACTTGGCGCTCGCTGGCTTTGCTCCAGTCAATCGCCGCGCCGCTGGGCGCAGAAGTTGGTGCAGCCGCGACAGGCGCAGCAACAACCGGCGGAGTTGCGGGTTTAGCAGCTTCAGCGGCTTTGGCAGCTTCTTCTTCAGCGGCTTTGGTTTGTTGCGCTTGCTCAAATGCCTGCCATTTGGCGGGAATCGGGCGAACATAATCAGGGTTCGGCGCTTCCAGCGCTTCGGTTTCTTCTTCAGTCAATTGGTCGTGAACTTTTTTGTGGGCAATGCCTTTGTGGCAATCAATGCAGGTATTGCCTTTTTCCATGGCGTTGCGGTGTTGCTGATAAGCACGCGGCTTTTGTTTGTCGGGCTGCATGGTGTAAAAATCGTGGCAGTTGCGGCATTCGCGTGAATCGGTGGTTTTCATTGCCGTCCACACCCGTTTTGCCATAGTCAGGCGCTCGGCTTCAAATTTTTCCGGCGTGGACACCGTGCCCATGATTTTGTGAAACACTTCGTTGCTGGCTTGAATTTTTCGTTTGACTTTATGTAGCCAGGGGTGCGGCACATGGCAGTCCGGGCAACCGGCGCGCACGCCGCTGCGGTTGCTGTCGTGAATGGTGCCTTGATATTCGCGGTAGACATTTTCTTCCATTTCATGGCAGGAAATACAAAATGTCATGGTATTGGTGACTTCCATTGCGGTATTAAATCCGCCCCAGAAGATGATGCCGATCAGCATAAAAAATAACGCCACGCCAATGGTGGTACCAAAGAACGTTTTGCGTGAGAGTAAACTGGGTTTTTTGAATTGCGGAACGCTCATGTCGCACTCCAGAATGGGATGGTGGAGAATGTGAATTGTGTAGGGCGGATTAAACGGAGTGTATCCGCCATTTCATATTGGAGCGCCAAACCGTCGCTTGGCACTCCAGCTATAAGGCGGATACGGCGCGAACCAATGCGCCTTAATCCGCCCTACAATTAGAACTCAATACACATCATGCTGGGTATTGTGGACATTGAATTTGCCGGTCGGTGTGATAATGCGCGGGTCTTTGATAACATGTTTTACCTTGCGGGTTTTATCATCCATCACCACAATCGCACTGGGATCAGTTTTGCCCGCCCAGATTGAGAACCACACTTCATCGCCTGTGTTGTTGTACTCGGCGTGAACCACCCGTTTAACGGCTTTGCTTTCTGGCAGCTCGGCAAGTGCCGCGACGTTGATGACTTCGCCTTTGACATCGGGTTTTGCCAAATCGTCAATATTGAACACCGTGATAGACTGAGCAATTTCAGGTTCAGGATTGAGCGGTGCATCTACCCACAAATTCTTGGAATTTGGATGGGTTTTGACGAACAACGAGCCAGAACCGTGCATTTTCACGGTTTGTACCACTTTCCAGGCATTGTCTTTGTGTTTTTCAGGATCAGTGCCGATCATGGTGACCACATCAGACCCCAAATGGCTGGTAGACCACACCGGCCCAAAAGTGGGATGGACGAAATTCGCGCCGCGCCCAGGATGCGGTTTCTTTTCGGTATCAACAATTGCTGCCAATTTGCCTTCTTTAGTGTCTACCACCACCACTTGGTTGGACATATTCGCCGCTACCAAGAAATAGCGTTTGCTGGAGTCCCAACCGCCGTCATGGAGGAATTTAGAGGATTCAATGGTGGTTTCTTTCAAGTTTTTAATATCGGAATAATCCACCAATTTCACCAGACCGGTTTCTTTAATGTTAATCACCCATTCCGGCTTAAATGGCGATGCCACAATTGAAGCAACACGAGGTTCTGGATGATATTCCCCTTCTACGGTCATACTGCGGGTAGAAACGATTTTCAGCGGTTTCAGGGTATCGCCTTCATAAATCGTATATTGTGGCGGCCAATAGGTGCCGACCACAGCGTATTTATCTTCAAAACCCTTGAACTTGGACGTTTCTACCGAACGCGCATCCATGCCGGATTTTACCGTAGCAACCACTGCCGGTTTTTCCATCCACAAATCAATCAAGCTGGTTAAACCATCGCGGCCAATCACATAGATATAACGACCAGAAGCGGACAAACGAGAAATATGCACTGCATAACCCGTTTTGAGAATGTTGATGATTTCTTTGGTATCGCCGTCAATCAGCGCCACTTCGCCGCTGTCGCGCAAAGTGACAGAAAAGACGTTATCCAGATTGATTTTGTTCATTTGCTTGGTCGGACGCTTGTCCACCGGCACAATCAGCTTGTGGCTGGCCAATTGGTCTTTCATACCCCATTCTGGCGGCACGGGTGGCGGCAGTTGAATGTAGGTGGCGATATTTTTGATTTCTTCTTTGGTGAGAATATCGTCATAGTTCACCATGCCGCCTTCAGTACCCAGCGTGATGATTTTTTCCAGACGATCCTGACCGAGTTTCAGCGTACCGCCTTCTTCAACGGTGCCATCGTCTTTTTTCTTGCTCCAAGCTGGCTCAATATTTTTGCCAGTCGCGCCCTTGCGTAACACGCCGTGACAGCCAGCGCAACGCTCGAAATAAATTTTCTTGCTGGCTTCATAAGCTTCTGGGGCGAGGCTGGGTTCGGCAAAAGCGGATGGAAGTGATCCTAGCGCCAAGCCAATGGCTAAGCCGAGTGCGGAAAACGTGGATGTTCTCATAAAATAAAGCTCCTTTCGTGCAGTAAACGTTATGCGCATAATTTTAAGTCACGGATGACCTATCTTCATTGGAAAGTTTCCTTTATATTACCGCCTGGCACATTGACTTATATCAATAGCGAAAAAGACTGACGTGAATTTGACTTATATCAATTCAGTTCTGCATCATATATTGAATACTACAGTAACGGTTATCACATCCCTACAATTTGGAGGTTATCTAATGAACAATTCCCTGGCTACATTGGGCTTGGCGATTTTAGTACTGATTTTACTGACCATTGCGATATTTGGTTTTATGGCGGGGCCAACCACTTATTGGGCATGGCTTGCCGTTGCGCTACTTGCAGCCATGCCCTGGCTACACAGCCGGATATCGTCAATAGATTATGTAGTTTGGCAGGAAGGATATAGTGTAGGCATTCGGGCACTGGACGATGATCATAAACGCTTATTGTATTTAATCAATAATTTATGCACCGCCGCCCATTATCGCACCGACATGGCATTTGAGCGGCAAGCCTTGAATGAGGTGATTGATTACACAAAAACCCATTTCGCACGCGAGGAAAATTTGCTGCAAAGTCATCAATACCCGGATTTTGCCGCACACAAACAACAGCACGAAGTGATGATCGCCAAAGTGAACGAACTGGCGCAACGCTATGAGCGTGACCGCGACGGCACCATAGACGAGTTGCTGAAGTACCTGCGCGAATGGCTGGTACAGCATATTTTGGGTACGGATCACAAATACCGCGCGCATTTGACCGCGCGCGGCGTGCAGTAGCCGTTACGTTAAAACCGCCCGCGCAGCTCCAGCCACAGCGTGCGCGGGTATTCTTCGTGGCGGAAGTTGGGCGATTGTTCCGCCAGGCGCACATCGCTAACATTTTCAATGCCAACGGCGATACTTAGGCGCGGATTGAGTGTTTTGCGCAATTGCGCGCTCCACAGCGTGTAAGCGGGCAAGTCTGTCAACTGACTGGCACCGGGTGGAATGGTCTGTTGAACCGCCTGATGCTCGGCGCGCAAGCTGGCCTGCCAACCGTTTTGTTCCCAAGCCAGTCCTGCTGCCAGGGTATGGCGCGGGCGGCGTTCTAGGCGTTTGCCCGCGCCGTCTTCTGCGTCGAGATATTGATAATTGGCAGACAGGCTGAACGTAGAATTCAGTTGCCAACGCGCAGAAAGCTCTATGCCGCGCAGCCGCGCTTCGGCGACATTGTCGTAGACCCATTCTTGCAGGGATTTATCCAACATGCGGTTAAAACGGGTATCAATCAAATTGCGCACTTGATTGTCAAACACGGCAGCGTCTACTTCCAGGCGGTTGCCCGCATAGCGTGCGCCCACTTCCCAAGCATCGTTGGTTTCCGGTTGCAGCGCGGGATTGCTTTGGATAATAAAAAGCCCAGCAGCAAAGCGGTAATCCGGTGCGATTTGTTTGAGTGTTGGCGAGCGAAATCCATGTCCGTAACCCGTGCGCAACGTCCATTGTTCGGTGGCATCCCATGCCAGGGCCAGGCGCGGGCTGAATTCGCCGCCGAATCGCTCGTGTTCGTCCTGGCGCGCGCCCAGCGTAAGGCGCAGTTGCGGGGTGAATTCGATTTCATCTTGGAAATAAGCGGAAGCCAGTCCGGCTTCTTGTTCGCCTTGCGGCAGCTTCGGGTGCGCCAGCCATTCGGTGCGATATTCCAAACCAGCCGTGATGAGATGGCGTTTTCCCAGCGGAACAGTGGCATACCCTTCAATCACACGTTCGCGCAGGTGTTGCGGATCCGTTGCGGTTCCGCCGGGCGTAGCGCTATTTTCCACTTTCAGGCTGGATTGGTACGCCCGCAGTTTAGTCGCCACTGCGCCGAATAAGCCATCCCAGCCCAGTGCGGTATGACGGCGTTCCTGGTCATAATGGCTGCGGTAGGGCTTATTCGCGCGCGTCAGCAGGTCTTGGTCGCGCTGCTCTCGGCCTTCGTTGTGTTCCAGGCGCAGGGTATGTCCAATTGCGGGCTGCCATTGCAAATCCAGCCCCAGTTGCCGCTGCTCCCGCGCTTCCAGCGCCGATTGCAACGGATTGCGCACGTCTGCCACTGCGCTACGTTGCGCTTGGAGCGCGTTCAACTGTAAACGCCAATGCTCGCTTAGGCCGCCGCCAGCGCTAAACGTCGCCTGATAGCCATCGCCACCGTCCTGATTGCCGCTGTGTCGTCCGGTGGTTTTTATCTGGCCTGACCATTTTTTACCGGCCTGGCGGGTGATGAGGTTAATCACCCCGCCCAGCGCATCCGAACCGTACAACACCGACATTGGGCCGCGCACCACTTCAATGCGCTCAATCTGCTCTACCGGCAGCCAGTCATATTGATAATCGGTGTTCGGGCCGAACACATCATTGCTGCCCGGCACGCGCTTGCCGTCTACTAAAATCAGGGTATGTTTGCTTTCCATGCCGCGCAGGCTGAGCGCTTTGCGCCCGCCCCCGCCAATGCCTTGCACATGGATGCCCGTTGTGCCACGCAACGCATCCACCAATTCCCCGCTGCCTTTGGCTTCTAGTTCCTGGCGGGTGATGAGAGTAATGCTGCCTGGCACTTCGGCAAGCGGGCTGGCCGTGCGGGTGGCCGTGACTACTATGGCTTCCAACGCCTGCGGCGCGGCAGGTGCACTAGGACTGAGTACGGCAAGCAGCAATACTTGCGCTGGGCGGGTTAGGGGGTGAATGTGGTTTGTTAGCATAACAGCCTCCTTGGAATGGTATTTTGATGGTTCCCAAGGATGTTATTTTTAGTGCTGCTACGCCTTGATCCGGGTCAACGGATGACGTCGCAAATGGTGGGGGTATTATCGTGGCGCGGCTAAATTGGCTTGCGGCAAAACCGTGGCGTCTTCGTGCTCAAGGACTTTTTTGCGCGATTTTTCGCGGAACATTTTTTTGTCTGCCGCGCGGATCAAATCATCCACATTTGGGCCGTCAGCGTGAAAAGAATATTGCGTGCAGCCATAACTAAAATCCACGATTTTGCCCATGATTTCTTCTTGATTAACCCGGCTGCGTGTGCGTGCTAGCAATTCTTCTGCATCGGTTTGTAGCGCGCCGGGAAATAATAAAAGAAATTCATCGCCGCCCATACGGAATAGATAATCCAGAGGGCCTAATGCACTTTTCAAGGCATTCACCACCGTGATAATCAATTTATCACCAAAATTATGGCCTAAGGTATCATTAATTACTTTAAGATTATCAATGTCAATGTAGCACAATGTCAGCATGGTTTGCGGCGCATCGGGCTGTTGGCTTTGCGCTTCCATGTGCTTTAATTCGCGGCGCAGCACCTCATAGGCGAAGCGGCGGTTATACGCGCCGGTAAGCTCATCGGTGATGGCCATGGCCGCCATGCGCTCCATGGCTTGTTTTAATTTGATATGCACTTGTATCCGCGCCAACACTTCTTCTTGGATGAATGGCTTGGTAATATAATCCACGCCGCCGGCGTGAAAGGCTTGCAATTTGCTGTGAATGCTGCTGAGCGCGGAAATAAAAATCACGGGGATATTCATGGTTCTTTCGTCGTTTTTTAAACGGCGGCAGGTTTCCAATCCATCCAAATCTGGCATGATAATATCAAGCAGAATCAATTCTGGCGGAGTTTTTACCGCTGACTCTAATGCCTTGATGCCATTATTCGCCACGGTGAGAAAATAATCATTTTTTTTGAGCATAGTGCCCAAGACTTGCAAGTTTTGCAAATTATCATCCACCAGTAAAATTACCGGCGGTTTTTCAGTAAGTGAATTTGACATGGCGTTAAGAAAACGCAAATGGATTTCCCTAAAAAGAAATAGCAGGTCGGTTGCGCGGCAGCATGGCAGGAGCCACGCGCCGCGCATCGTCAAGACACCTCAAACCCGGCCAGTTTGCCAGGTATGAAGGAATCTCACGTGTTTTGTTGTGACGCTCCATAGCGCTAACGCTCCATAGCGCTAACGCTCCCAAATATACGATAGATCAACGCCATCGTCTTGCGCGCCCAGTTTTCCTTCCACCGCCCATTTGCCGTATTGGCCCAGTTTGCCTAAGTCATAACGCAAGTTCATGACATCTTGCGCGCCAAACAGCGAGCGGCCATAACTTACGAATAATTTTGGCAAAATATACGTACCCACTTGCAACGCGCCTTCCTGTTGTTCGCGGTCAATGGCAGTGCCTAGGGTCAGGTAAGAAATGATTTTATTTTCCTCCACCAGCACGGGTTCGGAGAATAGCACAATATCAGGACTCTGGGCGGTGCCGCGTAACCAAACGCCGACTTTTTTCACGGGCGTGTTGTCGAAAATCGCGCGCACCGCGCGGATGTGCAATTGCGGATTGTCCAGCGGCGAATTGCTGAAGGAAATCAAGCCAGTTTCTAACGCCAATTCCTGGCCGTAAGCGCGGTAGTGGCCTTCGCTAATTTCAATGCGGCCATCGCCCAGCGGCAATGGCCGGTCGGGTTGGAATTTGGCGGTTACGCCGCCAGTCAGGCGGGCGAAAAAATCGCCTGCTTGAATTTCCGCTGGCTGGGTCAGCGTTAATTCTACTGTGCCAGCAATCGCTACAGGCATGGCGGGCGCGTCTTTAGGCAGCGGTTGTGCCACTTTCACCGCATCCTTGGAGATTTCCGCTTGCGCGCTGCCGCCTGCGGTTGCTGGGGTAAGCAAGGCACGCGGTACGTCAATTTTACCTTGTACCTCAATTTGTTGCGCTTGGCCGCTCAAGCGCAAATCCGGGCTGATCCACACTTCGCCTTGGGCATTGTTGAGCGCTTGCCAGTCTTCGCCTTGGAGGGCCAAATGCCATTTCAGCCCATCGCGCCAGCCCGCTTGGCCAGTGAGGCGGAGTTCACCCTGGCCGGATTTTACGCTGCCATCCAATTGGATTTGTTGTAATTCTTTTGCGCTGGCGCGCAATTGCAGGCCGTGTAAGTGCTGGCCCGTGGGCGATAATTCCAACTCGCCTTCGCTAAACCGCAATTCGCCCGTGGCTTGTGGCATGGCCAGTGTGCCTGCTAAGGCAAATTGGCCGTCCAATTGGCCTTGCAACGACTCGAACTGCGCCTTGGCGGGCGTGAGTTCCAACAAGGGCCGCCAATTATGCAATTGAATGGCCACTGCACCTTGCAACGACGATTGCAACCCAGTGCGCAACACGCTGGGCAATTGCACGCGCGCCTCCAGCAGGCGTTCTTCCGCCTGTTGCGCGCCTAAACGCCAATCCAGCCGGGCTTCGGTTGCCACGCCATCGCCGTCTAGGGTTGCAGCGAGGCGGCCATACGGCAGTGGCAATGCTTGCGCACCTTCGGCGGTGGTGAACTGGACTTGGCTTGGTGGCAAATCCACCGTGATCTGCCCGTACAATTTTTGGTTGGCTGCCTGGCGCAGTTGCGCGTGGGCAGCCACCGTGCCTTCCAGTGCCAGTTCAGGCGGCAACCACGGTTGCAACATGCGCCAGTTAAATTCATGCAACGCCAGGTTGACTTGTTTATCGCCGCCTGCCTGCCATTGCCCAGACACGCACAAACAGCCCTCCGCGTGGCGGCATAACGCCTCGCCATCGCGTTCGCCGCGCACACACAAGGCTTGCCATTCGCCGTGATCCGCAGCGGCACGCAACGCGGCGGGCCGCAACAATTGCCATTGGCCCAGTTGCGCGCCGTTCAGATCGAGTTGTTGCACTTGGCCGCGCCAATCCAACGCTTCACTCAGCGTGCCGGTTAAGGCCACTACACCAGCGACGGCGGGCGCGTCCCATTCGAGCTTGAGTTGGTGGTTCGCCTGTTTGCCCTCTAAATTTAACTGAGCCTGATGCAATATAGGCTTACTGTCCTGGCGCACTGCGCCTACGCTGGCGGTCAACTGCAACGGCGCTTGCGGGTCAGCAGGCAACTGACCGTCTACATTGATATTTTCTACAGCCACGCCGCCCGCTTGCAATGTGCTGGCGTGTGCGTGCATCGCCAGCACGGGCTTGCCCAGCGTGCCGCTCAACTTGCCTTGGCTGGCCAGCGCGCCAGAAGCAACGGCATCCAGCCAAGCTTGCAATTCGGGCACATGAATGTCCCATTCAGCATGAACCGGCACGGTTTGCCAGGCTTGCCCGGCGGCCAGTGGCAAACCTTGGTCCAAATTGGCCGAAAGCTTGATGCGAGCATCGCCCGCTGTGAGTTCCAGCGCGTGGACGGCTGCCTGTTGCGGTGTTAGCGCCACGCGGCCATGGAGGGAAACCGGTTTGCCACGCAATTGGCCTTGGATGCCGGGAATGTCAAGATTGGCAATAACCTGCAACGGCGGTGTTCCTGCCAATGGTGGTGTTCCCGTCAACGGTGGTGTTCCCGCCAACGGCGG
>DYPE01000080.1:9690-14309 GCA_020720085.1 Dichelobacter nodosus
GTGTTCCTGCCAATGGTGGTGTTCCCGTCAACGGTGGTGTTCCCGCCAACGGCGGTGTTCCCGCCAACGGCGGCGTTCCCGCCTGATTTTCGATGCGACCACGGCTGGCCAGCGCGCCATCCACGCGGCCTGGCCATTGCGGCCAGTGCTGGCCAGGCTGCAACTGTTCGGCGCGCACTTGCACATCCCATTGTGGGCTAGGCAGCCAGGCCACGTTGCCATTGGCGCGCACTGCGCCCCCCAGCGTGTTGAGTTGCAAGGCTTGAATGGCCAATCCTGCTGCATCGCCGTTGGCAGCCAAACTCGCCTGCATGGCGGGCAGGCCAGGGCCAACGGCGTGGGTATCCAGTGCGATACGGTAGCTTGTAGGCGTGCCGTCCAAGCGCACTTGGCCTGTGGGTAGCTGGTAGGGCGCTGGGCAGGGCGCTTGCGCACACTGGACTGCCAGCGGCCATTGCAGATCGCGCCAATTCACCGTGAAATCGAGACGCGGCGTGCCATCTGCCATTTGGACGTTGCCCGTGGCTTGCACCTGCGCCTTGCCTGCGTTCACCACCAGTTCGCGCACCGTCAGCGCGCGTTCGCGCCATTCGCCCGCCAAACGCAGGTTCAGCCCCAAACCCGTCGGCCAATCTGGCCATAGCGGCGTTAAATCCGCATGGGCCACGCTGGCTTCAAACTCCGCTTGTTCGTTGGGTGGCAATGTGGCGTGGCTATGTACTTGCCACGCGCCATTGAGCCAGGTGCCTTGCAAGGATTGCAAGGTAATTTCGCGGCCATTGCCTTGTACATCCGCTTGCCAATGCCCCTCGGGCAAATGCACGGGCGCAAGGAACGCGGCCAAGGTGGCTTGATACGTGTCGTGTGCGCCAGACGCAGTGATTTGCCCTGCGCGCGATTGCGCCAATGCGGGTGCATCGGCCTGCAAGGGCCAACGCAAATTTTGCCATTGCGCCTCTGCGCGCCAGTGCGGAACACGCACGTTGTGCGGAACACGCACGTCGTGCGGAACACGCACGTTGTGCGGAACACGCACGTCGTGCGGAACACGCACGTCGTGTAGCGCTTGCAGCCAATCATCCACTTGCGCGTGCAACTGCACATCCGCCTCGGCCAGCGGATTGAAACCGGATAGCGTTTGACTGATTTCCAGCCGCGTGCGGTCGCCCTGTAACTGGCCAACGCCGCTGCCGCTCAGCCATTCCGGCACTCCGGCGTGGCCGCCGTGCACGTGGAATTGCCAATCCGCGTGGACAGCCAATTTTGCGGCCAAATCTACGCGCATTCGCGCTGAAAAACGCCCCAATGGCGCGTCCAGCCACACGCGGTTGCCCGATGCGGATAACCGGTTGGGAACGGACAATCGTAACGCATTGATTTTAATTGGTGATTCCGTGGTGTCGGGGGCGGCCAGCGGAATCACCGTCACCCGGGTCAAGCTGGCTTCAGCCACACGCACCGGCCAATCTTTATCCGGCAACGCCAAGGGCGCGGCAGGCGGAGTCTGGGCTGCTGGCGGCGCAGACTTGAGCTTCACGGTCACGCCATCGGCCCAAAGTTGCGCAATATGAACTTCGCCTTGCAGCAGCGCGTGTGGCAGCCATACTCCATGCAAGCGTTCCACGGCCACCTCTGCGGTGGGCGTGACGAGCGTAATCCCCGTCCAATGCGGATTGTCCAACAACCGGCCCTGGCTGCCCTCAATGCGTAAACCTGGTACCAGCCATTGCGCCACCTGTGTTATAGCCCATAGCCCACTGGCACTGCCCAGCAACCAGCCCGCGCCTGTCAGCACAAGCAATCCCCACAGCGTAACCACCAACGGAATACGTCGTATAATCCACCATGGCGTGGAAAACCATGAAAAAGTTGCCATGCGGTTAGGTGTTGAGTATCGTGAGCCGATGCGCTGGCGGGGCAGCCAGTAGCCGCGTTGATGGAGTATCATGAATAAGACCAATCATTGTAATCTGCGCGTGATGCGCGTTTGAACGGTATAACCATTTGGGAATTACTGTACTTACCGCATCCTTTTATCATTTGTCAGGAGAATGCTATGAAACTGTGTGCCGTCTTTTTGCTGCAATTGCCCAATCCAACCGCGATCCGGCAATTATACCTGACAGAGCCGGGCGCTTCCCATGATTTATCGGTCAAGGATTACGTGCGCATATTGCAGTTGCATCAAAATGAACAGAAAAATCAAACGACGCCGTTACCGGTCACGCCCGCACACACCAGCCGCATCGCTTGCGCCGGAGCCGCCGTGTACGATGGCACACAAATCACTGTGGAGTTATTTTCCGCTTGGGCGGGCGGAGATGAGGCGGAATGCCGCTTGTTAGAATCGCTGGCGCATTATGTAGTCGCTACGCCAACCGTATACCTGAAATCAGATGCCTTGCATGGGCTGAAAATTCGCGCTGCGTTGGTCGGCGTAACCCTGTGCGCGCCTTTGCTGGGTGCCACCTGTCCGTTAGAGCTAGACGCACGTACTTTGGCGGAATGCGCCCAACTGCGCCCAGAATTTGCCCCTGCGCCGGAACCATTGGATGCGGAACAAATGGTGGAATGCTTCGCGCAACAGGAATATGCCCGCTTGGAAACCTATTGCCAACGCATGACGCGCTGGCAATTGTGGATGCAAGCGCGTTTTGCCGCTGTCCATGGCCAATTGGCGTGGGAAACTGTGCGGGCCATGGCAGAAGATACCCGCATATAGCCCGCGTAGACAGCAAGGCACGAAGCAGCGGTTATTGCATATGGCTTTTTACTGCCTCTACCAGTTGCGCGGCGGTTTTGCGCGCAAGATTGGCGTCTGCTGCTTCCACCATGACGCGCACCAGCGGCTCAGTGCCAGAAGGGCGCAATAACACGCGGCCTTGGCCCGCTAAATTGGCCTCTGCTTGGCGCACCGCTTCGGCTACAGCGGGATGCGCCAGCGGATCGGCTTGTTTAGATGGTAACGGGACGTTAATCAGAATTTGCGGATATTTGTCCATGCCTTGCTTAAGTTCATGCAGACTCAAACCGGTTTCTACCATAATATCTAGCACTTGCAAGGCGCTAACAATGCCGTCGCCCGTGGTGGTGCGGTCTAGACATAAAATATGGCCGGAGGATTCGCCGCCTAAGCGGCTGCCATGTTGTTCCATCAATTCCAGCACATAGCGGTCGCCCACTGCACTGCGCAAAAACGCCACGCTTTGGTTGCGTAACGCGACTTCCAGGCCCATGTTGCTCATCTGCGTGCCCACCACTGGCCCAGTCAATTGGCCTTTGTGTTGGCGCGCTTGGGCAATGATAAACAACAATTCATCGCCATCCACCACTTCGCCATGGTGATCCACCATAATCAGCCGGTCGCCATCGCCGTCCAGGGCAATGCCTGCGTCTGCACCTTTTTCCAGCACGGCCTGTTGCAGCGCTTTGGGTTGCGTGGCCCCACAATTGTCATTGATATTCAAGCCATTGGGCGCGGCACCGATTTTATCCACGTTTGCGCCCAATTCACTGAACACATTGGGCGCAACATGGTAGGTTGCACCGTGGGCGCAGTCCACCACCAGCTTGAGATTACGCAGGCTGCCCGTCGCAAACGCGCTTTTGCAAAATTCAATGTAGCGGCCCGGTGCGTCGTTGATGCGCACGGCTTTGCCCAATTGTGCAGAAGGCACGGTGAACATGTCCTTTTCCATTTCTGCTTCAATGGCTTCTTCCATTTCATCCGGCAGTTTTTTACCATTGCCAGCGAAAAATTTGATGCCGTTGTCTTCAAAGGCATTGTGCGAAGCGCTGACCACGATGCCCGCTTGAGCTTGGAACGTGCGGGTCAGGTAGGCGATGGCGGGCGTGGGCATGGGGCCGAGCAGGCGAATGTCCATGCCCGCTGCCGACAGACCAGCTTCTAGCGCAGATTCAAACAGATAGCCGGAAATACGTGTGTCCTTGCCAATCAGCACGTGGTTATTCGCGCCGTTGGCGAGTACGCGGCCCACCGCCCAGCCCAGTTTCAAAATAAAGTCTGGGGTGATCGGCGGCGTGCCCACATGGCCGCGTATGCCGTCGGTGCCAAAGTATTTTCTGGCCATAATGCGCTCCTGTGCAATGGCTTAGAATTGAGGTTTTTCCGGCGCGCTGTTGTACAGTTCCAGGCTGGCGAGGATTTCTTGTTTGGCCGCGTCCACGCCGCCCCAGCCGCCTACCCGCACCCATTTGCCTTCGTCCAAGTCTTTGTAATGTTCAAAAAAGTGGGCAATTTGGTCAAGTAATCCGCGCGGCATATCTTCAATGTTATGGGCGCGCTCATACAGGCGGCACAGTTTTTCAATCGGTACGGCCAATACCTTGGCGTCATCGCCCGATTCGTCGGTCATTTGCAGCACGCCCACTGGGCGGCAACGGATCACTGATCCGCTGATCAGCGGCACTGGCGTAATCACCATGACATCCACTGGGTCGCCGTCCGCGGACAACGTGCGCGGAATGTAGCCGTAATTGCAGGGATAGTGCATGGCCGTGGTCATGAAGCGATCCACAAACATGGCACCGGTTTTTTTGTCTACCTCATATTTTACCGGGTCACTGTGGGCGGGGATTTCAATCACGACATTGACAAT
>DYPE01000081.1 GCA_020720085.1 Dichelobacter nodosus
AAGTGTATCGCGGCTCTATGCAAGATAAGAAAGACGAGTGGGCCGCGCTTTATCCACAAGAGGCAGCGGCTTGGGACAAGGCCCTGGATTGGAAATGCCTTAAGCAAGATATGACGCTAATTGACACGAAAGAAACTTTACCTTTGCTGCAAACCGTGGGCAATCCTGCCAACTTAAAAGCCGAGGTGAAACCGCCGTTGGCAAACGGGCAAAATGACCCGGAAGATAAAACTTTCAAGTGGTTTGTGAATAATGATAATGACAAAGCCACCCCGCATCATAAATCATTACCCGTGATTCAGGCTAATCGGTCATTACCGACAATGGAACAGAATGCCGAGCCGGATAAAAGAGGATATTAAAATATGATAGAGCAAATATCCGTTGGAAAAACTCATTTTCCATTGGAAGACTACCTTCTCATGTTTGAAATTCTGGCTTGCAAGCGTGGATTGCAGGAAGAAGTTAAAGATGTATTTCAACAGATTTTAACTGAAGAATCCTCCTCTCAACTCGCTAAGGCAATTATGAATTTACCTTCCTATCGCCATGGATTTAAGTTGGGTGTGGATGAGGGTGTCGAAAAAACTGTACAACAAGGCATGACGGCCTCTTTGGTGTTGTTGCTGGAACTGCGTTTTGGCCAATTAGCGGAAGACATCCGGCAACGCATAGAGGCAGCGGAGGTAGAACAAATCAAACACTGGACGCAACGCCAGACCACCGCTGCTCATCTGGCTGAAGTTTTCGAGGAGGACAGAATCATGCCTCCCCATTATCTGCGCGTCGAGGGTGTCAACCTCGCTCATGTGCTGGAAGATACCCGCCAACTCAGCGTGATTCGCGGTGGCGGTTTGTTACTGCGCCAGGCCGTGATGGATTTACCGAAAGAATTACCCCAATTGAAACTGAAAAAAATTTCCACCGGCGCGTCTATCGGTCTTTTTGGTTTCGAGTCGGATACACCGGATGACACGGTGAACGCAGTGGCAAAACACCTGCGCAAACATTCGCAATACCAGCATTTGACCTTTGTGGTGGACAGTCAACCGGAGAGTACAGATTTTCAGCACGACAAAGAAGCGCTCATTGCACGCAACCGCTTTCGCCAAATGCAGCAAATCACGGTGGCGGTGTCGGAGAAGAATACGAGTCAAGAAATCGGGCCGTGCGCGCTGGATAATGTGCGCCCGACTACTGGGCATGAATCTGTGGCAACCGAGCGTGAAAATGTCTCTCTCTCGGTTTCCGTGCGTTTGAAACATGGCCGCAAACAAAAACAGCAATTTTACGACAAAGAAACCGGACAAACGCTTGGTCTAAACTACACCACGGATTTGCAAGACCTCGCCGCGCTGACCAAGCAGCAGGCAGAGACCCCGGAACTCAAGCAATTAAACAACAAAATCGCGGTGTTGTATTTCGATGGCAATGGCTTCAGCGGAATTCAGGCGCGGCATTGCGACACCAAAGATAAACAACTCAAGTTCGATAAGGATATTCAAGGCAAGCGCAAGGCTTTTCTTATTGCCTTATTGAATAAAATCAAACTTGACTCCGATTTTTCCAATGGCAACGCCCTGCGCCTGGAAACCCTGCTGTGGGGCGGTGATGAAATGATCTTCGTGGTGCCGGCGTGGAAAGGATTAGAGACGCTCAATTTTTTCTATGAACACAGCGCGGATTGGGCATTTCCTGGTTCTGGCGAAAAATTGACTCACGCCGGCGGCCTGGTTTTTTGTTCCGCCAAAACGCCGATCCAACGCGCCACCCAACTTGCCAGGGAATTGGCCGACGGAGTGAAAAGCCGACCGGAGGGGCGCGAGCGCAATCTGTTTGATTACATGGTGCTGGAATCCATTGATTTTCCCACCGAATCGCTAGAACACACGCGCCAGCGCCAGTTTGGCGAAGCAATGGGCAAGACGCGCGCGCCGTTGTGTCCATTCAATCATGAAATGAAAGCCGCAGCAGATTGGCTGAAAAATCTCCCCAAAGGCCAGGCATATACCTGCGCGCGGGCGGCGTTGGCGGACGCCAAAGATGATGGCAAGCGGCTGAAAGAACAAGTGGAACGGCTGGCGGAAGTCAGCCAAATCAAACCAGACGACATTGAAAATAGCTTAAAGTGCCTGTTTCCCACCACGCCAAACACGGGCTGGCAATGGTTGCACCTGGTAGATTTGTGGGATTATCTGCTTGACGGAGGAAACTATGCTGGCGGCACTTAAACAAACTTGTACCCGCGAGGAATATTTGGCTCAGGAAGAACAGGCCGGAGTCAAACACGAGTTTTTCCAGGGCGAAATTTTCGCCATGTCCGGCGGGACGTTTAACCACGCCCGTATCAGCGGGAATATTTATGCCGCGTTTGCCACCCGGCTACGCGGCAAAAACTGCACCCCCATGAACAGCGATATGCGTATTCATACGCCTTCGGGACTGGATACCTATCCCGACCTATCGCTATTTTGTGGGCAAGCGCAATTGCAGGACAGCCAGCGCAGCTTGCTCAATCCGGTGGTGATTGTTGAAGTGTTATCCCCCTCTACCCGCGATTACGACCGTGGCGGCAAGTTCGCCTTGTATCGTTCCATCCCTACGTTATGCGATTACGTGTTAGTGGATTCAGAGCAGGTATGGGTTGAACACTTTCGCCGTGCGGACAACGGCGAATGGATTTTGCACGAACATCGCAAACTTGATGACACAGTTAGCCTGAGCGCACTTGGGGAAAATTTGCCGTTGCAAACCATTTACGAAGATGTGGAATTCGACGCCCATGCCTATTTATCTCTACACCATTGACCTTCATCTTGCCGCGCCGGTTTTAAGCCAGTTATCTGGGGCGCGTTCGCATGGACTGGACACTGCCGCGTTGCGCGCCGAGGACAAGCGGCCCGCGTTGCCTGGTAGCCTAGTGCGCGGCAATCTGCGCCAGTCCTGGGAATATTTTGCAGCGCGCTTTGCTGACACGGGCTGTCCTGATTTGCACAACATCAACGCCTGGCTGGGTGCGCCGTCGGCAGAAGGTGGCAAAAATGAACCTCAGCGCGCCCGGCTGGTGTTCGATTACGCCTGGATAGCGCAAACGCCTGGAGAAAAAGACACAGTGCGCCATCGCATTCAGATTGACCAGCACACCGGCACAGTGGCGCGTGGCGCGTTGCAGGTCATTGAACAACCCTTTGCGCCGAGTCAGGACACCGTGTGTTTTCGCGGTCAGGCGCGGGCACGGCTGGCGGATGAGAACGAAGCCAAGCAAGTGGCAACCTGGCTGCGCAAAGGTCTGGAATTTGTGCCCGCGCTGGGGGCACTCAAGGGCACGGGATTTGGGCGAGTGGATAAAGTGGAGGTCAGATGGGATGCCATCCCTTCAAAAAATGGCGTCCCTGCAACGCTCCCCGGCCCGCGTTTTGGTCTCAGCCTGACACTGGATCGCCCGTTTTGTTTTGCCAAACACCATTTGCCTGATGATAACCGTTTCGAGAGCGAGGAATTCATCCCCGGCGCGGCCTTGCGCGGGGCGCTGGCGCGGCGGCTGGATGCTGCGCCTAACTTAGCCAGGCATTTCGACAAACTGCATATCCGTCACGCCTTGCCCGCGCAGGACAACCAACGCCCGGCAGCGATTTCTTGTAGTCTGGTCAGCGCGCCCGCGCAAAAAAACAGCACGGAAAAACAACTGTACGACTTGGTATTTGAAAAAGCACCGGGGTTGATTCACGGGTGCGCCCCGGCGTTTCAGCCGGATTGGAAAGAGGAGGAATGGGGCAAAGTGCGCAAAGAATGCGGTTGGCCGGAAATCTCGCGGCGCATTGAAGTGCATACCGCGATAGACAGCACCACCGGCGCGGCGGATGAGGGCCAGTTGTTCGCCCTGGATTGCGTGATACCCGGAGAATTGAAATGGTTGACCGAAGTGACGCTGGAAGCTGTGCCAGAACAAGATTTATCCGCTGTATTGAAGGAATTGCGTGATTTACTCGCCGAAGGCTTGGCTGATTTGGGCAAAACCGGGGCGTATGCGGAAATAACGACAATACCAACCGGCCAGGTCTCCGAACACCTGGCAGGTTTAGGCGCGTCCATCGCCCTGGTCTTGCAAACCCCAGCGCGGCTACTGCCTGACCCATACAGCATTCTTTCCACTAACGACGGTGGCGAATTAAAGAAGTGTTACGCTGAGATTTGGCGCAAATTGTCGGATAACGCGCTGGAACTGTCGCATTTCTACGCCCGCCAACGCCTGGCTGGCGGGGAATATCTGCGCCAACGATTCTGGGTCGGGAAACCCTATAATCCAGAAATATTGACCGAAGCCGGGAGTGTATTTGTATTTGCAGCGAAAGATGCCGATAAAGCGAAAAGTACGCTGCAAGAATGGCTACGCTTGGGATTGCCGCAAGCGGATGGGCGGGAAAATTGGGCGGATAATCCTTTTATTCGCGCCAATGGTTACGGCGAGGTTAAGATTCATTCGGCAAAGAATAAACTGGAGGGTTGGCGTGAAATCTGAAAAAACCTATATCCGTGCGCGTCTCCAGGGCACTTTAACCGCAGGCAGCGCCTTGCACATCGGCAGCGGCGAGGCGAAAACTCACGAAAAAATCGTCAAAAAAGACAAAGTGCCGGAAAAAATCACTTACAGCGCCCTGGCTCTGGATGCGCAAGGAAAACCCTATCTGGCAGCGGCGAGTTTGCGCGGTTTTCTAGCCCAAAGCTGCGTGGATGAGACAACGCGGCGCAGCTTGTTCGGTTACGCCGAACAAGAAAGCGCGCTGGCTGGCGCGCTGCGAATCTACGATGCGCGTTTACGCACCAGCGCAAACTTGCCACCGCACAAACCCACTGAATACAGCGCACTGCGCAGTCATGTCAGCATCAACCCCCTCACCGGCACAGCCCAAGATCATTTGCTGTTCAGCCTGGAATATGTGCCAGCGGGCAGTATTTTTGACTTGTGCGTGGAATTGGACTGCGTGGATGAATTGGATTTGCAAGCCGTGCTGGGCTTGCTGGAATGCTGGGACAACGGGCCACTCGCAGCCATAGGCAGCGGCACGGGCAAGGGCTATGGGCGGCTGACGTGGAATTTAGAAAAAATCGAAGTGATGGAACAGGCAGATTTACGCGCCTGGCTGACCGGCAAGAACGACTCAATGTGGCGGGTTTTGCCAAAACATCCAGCAGCGTCTAAACCGCACAGAAAGCCGGATACCTTAATAAAATTCACCCTCACCCCGCAAGGGCCGTTTTTGCTCAATGACCGTGCGTATGTAGAGCCGAAAGAAGCCGACGAAACGCCCAAGCTGGAATTCAGCCGTGCCCCGGACGGGCGGGCGCTGATTCCCGGCACTGCCCTGCGCGGCTGGCTACGGGCGCGGGCGCGGCGGATTCTGGTCACGCTGCGGGTGGCGCAAAATCAGACACCAGAAAAAGCCGATGCGATGCTGGAGACGCTGTTCGGCAGCACAAAAGAACGCGGCTTGCTGAATTTCAGCGACGCGCTTGCCGATGCGCCGCCAACAGAACACCAACAAATGTTTAATGCGATTGACCGCTTCACCGGCGGCGTGGCGAATGGCAAGCTGTATCAGACGCGGGCGGTGGCGTGCGGGCCGTTGTGCGGCGAGGCGTGGATCACGCCGGGAAAAACGCTGGAAGATTGGCACCAGGGTTTATTGCTGCTATTGGCGCGTGACCTGAAAGAAGGGGATTTGGTATTGGGTTGGGGCAAGGGGCGGGGCTATGGCGCGTTTGCCTGCGCGCTGGAAATCAGCGAGAAATCGCCAGCGCAAAAACCAAATGACTGGTTGAAAGCATTGCGTGATTGGAGTGCCCAGCCATAGCTTGGCACATGAGGCTGTAAAAGAACTGGGACAGTTATCTGCCTAAGTTCGTCAAGGTGATGCCCGTGGATTACCGCAAGGCATTACAGCAGATGCAGAAGAACGCCGGGGTGGGGTGGTGGCGCATTAAACTTTTCTGGTGACGCCGAACTAACTGCATCACCAGAAAAAGGGGAGGAGCACCGCGTAGGGTGCGCTGAGCGTCTTTGTCATGCGCTGAGGGCCGCGCCCATGCTAAAATTCACATGTCCGGGCGGATCGCCTAAATCTCCGTAATCAATCTTATAACTCATTATTTTTACAATAGGTTAATCACATATGGGACTTTCAGAGCTATTGGCTGAATATTTTACCCAAGCCATTGCTTGGGGCGGATACGCAGGGGTATTGGTGTTGATGATGCTAGAAAGCATGATTGCGCCAGTGCCCAGCGAGGCGGTTATGCCGTTTGCCGGTTTTTTGATCGCCGAGGGGCGATTCACCTGGGAGGGAGTGATATTTTTCAGCACGTTGGGTAGCCTGATCGGTTCGCTGCTGTCCTATTGGATGGGATACTATGGTGGACGCCCGTTAGTGGAGCGCTTTGGCAAATATTTATGGCTGAATGTCCACCACTTAGAATGGGCTGAACGGTTTTTTGCCCGTTACGGTGAAATCACCATTTTTATTAGCCGGTTTATCCCTGTGGTGCGCCATCTGATTTCTATTCCGGCGGGCATGGGTAAAATGAATTTGCCACGTTTTGCCTTGTATACGGTCATTGGCGCGGGTCTGTGGAATTGGATTTTAACCTATGCTGGCTTTGTATTGCGCAACCACTGGGAACATGTGATGGCGTATAGCAAGGGCGTGGATGTGGCCGTGTTGGTCGTGCTGATTGCGGGGCTGGCGTATGGGTTGTATAGCCTGCGCAAAGCCAATAGCCAATAGCTAACTTTGCGTAATCCTATAATTTTTTTGGAGAATATTCATGTCCTGTGATTGGTTGCAACAAGCGTTGCCCTATGTGCGCCAACTAACGCCCTATCAGCCCGGCAAGCCGCTGGCGGAGTTGGAGCGCGAGTACGGTATCCGTGGCGCGATTAAGTTGGCGTCGAACGAGAGTCCGCTGGGTCCCTCGCCGCTGGCGCTGGCAGCGTTACGCGAGGTTGCCAACGCGGAAGGCGTGGCGCGTTATCCTGATGGCGGCGGTTTTGCGCTAAAACATGCTTTGAGCGAACATTTGCATCTGCCGCCAGAATGGATCACGCTGGGCAATGGTTCAAACGATGTGTTGGAACTCATTGCGCGCGCGTTTGCTGGGCCAGGGCATAGCATTGTGTATTCGCAATATGCGTTTGCTGTGTATCCGCTGGCAGCGCAGGTTGTGGGCGCGCAACCCGTGGCTGCGCCAGCGCACGATTGGGGCCATGATTTGGCCGCCATGCATGCGGCTTTGCGTCCAGACACCAAAGTTGTGTTCATTGCCAATCCCAACAATCCCACCGGTACTTGGCTTACGCGGATTGAATTGCGCAATTTTTTAGCAGACGTACCAGAATCAGTGGCAGTCGTGATAGATGAAGCCTATGCTGAATACGTGGATCATGCGGCTTATCCCAATGCGCTAGAATGGCTGGGAGATTTTCCCAACCTAATTGTAACGCGCACATTTTCCAAGGCTTATGGTCTGGCGGGCTTGCGCGTGGGCTACGCCATCGCATCGCCCACCATCACGGGGGTGCTCAACCGTGTGCGTCAGCCGTTTAACGTCAATACGTTGGCGATGACCGCTGCCATCGCGGCGTTGCAAGACAGCGCGCATTTGGCGCAAGCCGTGGCGCTGAATCAGGTTGGAATGCGTCAATGGGAAGAAGGATTGGCTGCGTTGGGCGTGGATTATATTCCGTCGCTAGGCAACTTTATCACCGTGCAGGTGCACCGCCCCGGCGGCGAAGTGTACGAGGCCATGTTGCGCCAGGGCGTAATTGTGCGCCCACTGGGCAATTACGGTATGCCCACGCATCTGCGCATTTCCATTGGCACACAAGCAGAAAACGCCCGTGGTTTGCAGGCGTTACAACAGGCGCTGGCGAGCACCTAACGGAGTGTGCGCACCTTAGGCGTAATCAGTCGAGGCGACGGCAGCGCCAGTTGCGGCACTTCGCCCTGGAAACCGGAGGCGGTGTGCACGAAAAACCGTTTGAACAGTGGCAGTGCGTCGGCTACGTTCATGGTCAAATTGCGTGCCCAGCGCAACGGGATGTTTTGGGTGCCAAATAGATAGCGGAAACTACCCATAATGTCTTGCATCAGCAGGTTATGCGCGCGCCGCCGTACTTCGTAGCGTTGCAGCACGGCCAATGCGCCCAGCGGGCGGCCTCGGCGCTGGGCGCGTAACAGCTCTTCGGTCAGTACAGCCACATCCAGCAGGCCGAGATTGATGCCCTGACCCGCGAGCGGATGTACGGTGTGTGCGGCGTCGGCGACCAATGCCACTCCTGCCTGGGTGTAGTGTACTGCGTGGCGGCGGAACAGCGGATAAGCGCGTCTGGGGCCTGCGTTGCGCAATTGCCCCAGCGCGCCTTGCGATGCCGCGCTGACCGTGGCGCAGAATTCCTGTTCGTTCATGGCCATGAGTTCGGCAGTGAATTCAGGTTCCACGCTCCACACCACGCTGACTTCGTGTTCGTCCGCCAGCGGCAGAAAGCCCAGCGGGCCTTGCGGCAGGAAGCGTTGCCAAGCCGTATGTTGGTGCGAATGTTCGGTGCGCGCCAGCGCGGTGACGGTGCTGTGGTGATAATCGGTTTCGCGCACGGCAATGCCCGCCAGTGTGCGCGTGGCGGAGCGCGCGCCGTCCGCGCCCACCCACAGCGCGGCGCTGATCTGCTGACCGTTGTCCAGCGTGAGCGCGACTGCATTTTTGTTGCGCGTCAGGGCAGTGACCTGTGCGGGGCGGAACATTTGTATGCCCGGTGTGACTGCCAATTGCGCGTGCACTGCGGCGAGCAATGCG
Organism: Dichelobacter nodosus; assembly: GCA_020720085.1. Lineage (GTDB taxonomy): Bacteria > Pseudomonadota > Gammaproteobacteria > Beggiatoales > Beggiatoaceae > DYPE01. The sequence goes on from DYPE01000081.1 coordinate 8,848, forward strand.
GGCAACGGTACGATGTGGCCCATGAAGGTTTGGCCCAGTTCATGGGCGCGGAAATGAATTTTGCCGCTTTGTTCCCATACATGCATGTCGGTAAAACGTCCGCAATCGTTGGCACTGAGGCGTTGCCACACGTCGAGTTCCGCCAGCATGGCAGAAGACACCGGGCTGATCGCCAGCGCACGGGCATCCTGTTGTAAAAATTCCGGCACGGCTGTGCCGCCGCCGCGTTCTACTAAGCCCACGCGCAGGCCGCTACCGGCAGCGCGCGCTAACGCAAGCGCCAGTGCGCCGCCAGCAATGCCCGCGCCGCTAATCAATACATCCATCTGTATCATTTTCGTCATCCTCCAACGCCGTTACTGGCAATTCTGCAATACATTCCAATCCGACTAGATGTTCGCCGCCCGCCATTTTGATCAGCGTCACGCCTTGGGTATTGCGACCCACCATGCTGATGCCCTGCACTGGGGTGCGCACCAATGTGCCCTTGTTGCTGATGAGCATGACGTGATCTTCATCATTGACTTGCAGCGCGCCAACCACTGCGCCGTTGCGCGCGCTGGTTTTAATCGAAATCACGCCTTGACCGCCGCGCCCGCGCAATGGATAGTCATCAATGGGGGTGCGTTTGCCAAAGCCATTCATGGTGGCAGTGAGAATCGCGCCATCGCCGTGGCGCACGACCAAGGACACCACATTAACGGCAGCGCCATCTTCGTCGCTGACAAGCGACATGCCGCGCACGCCGCGTGCGGTGCGGCCAATGGCGCGCACATCGCGTTCAGAAAAACGTATCACTTTACCATCGCTGGAAAACAGCAGAATATCGCGCTCGCCATCGGTAATGTCCACATTGACCAGTTGGTCGCCTTCGTCTAAGTCTATGGCAATAATGCCAATCGAGCGCGGGCGCGAAAATTCAGTGAGTGGGGTTTTTTTCACTGTGCCCAGGCGGGTGGCCATGAATACAAAACGATTTTCCGCATATTCGCGCACTGGCTGCACCGCAGTGACGCGCTCGCCCTCGGCCAGCGGCAGTAAATTCACCATGGGTTTGCCGCGTGCGTTGCGGCTGGCTTGCGGCAGTTCGTATACTTTAATCCAATACACTTTGCCATGGTTGGAAAAACACAGCAAGGTGTCGTGTGTGTTGGCAATGAACAGCTTGTCGATAAAATCTTCGTCCTTCACTTGCGTTGCGCTTTTGCCTCGGCCTCCGCGTTTTTGTGCGGTATACACTGCCAAAGGCTGTGCTTTGGCGTAGCCCGTGTGCGATAGCGTAACCACGCAATCTTCTTCGGGAATCAGGTCTTCAGCAGACAAATCTTGATAGCTGAGTTCAATGGTGGTGCGGCGTTCGTCTTGATATTGATCACGGATGGCGGTCAATTCATTGCGAATGACTTCCATCAATCGCTCGCGGTTGGCGAGAATATGCAGCAGACCAGCGATAGTTACCAACAATTCCTGGTATTCATTAAAAATTTTGTCTTTTTCCAGGCTGGTCAGCCGGTGCAGACGCAATTCCAAAATCGCTTGCGCCTGGGTATCGGATAGACGATAGCCTTCCGCCAACAGGCCCACACCTTCGCCATCGGATTGGCGCGCTGCCTGCGCATCCTCGGCGCGCGCCAGCAGCTCGCGCACCACGCTGGCATCCCATACCTGCGCAGTAAGCCCGGCACGCGCATCCGCTGGGCCAGCAGAAGCCTTAATCAGTGCGATAATGGGGTCGATATTGGCCAGCGCCACGGTTAAGCCTTCTAAAATATGCGCGCGCTCCCGCGCTTTGCGCAGCTCAAATACCGTGCGGCGGGTGATCACTTCGCGGCGGTGGCGGATGAAAATATCGACCAATTCGCGCAGGTTAAGCAAACGCGGCTGGCCATTAAACAAGGCCACCATGTTGATGCCAAACACGGTTTGCATGGCTGTGTGTTGAAACAAATTGTTGAGCACCACCTCGGCAGAGTCGCCACGCTTGATTTCAATCACAATGCGCATCCCGTCTTTATCGGATTCATCGCGCAGTTCAGCAATGCCTTCGAGTTTTTTCTCCTTGACCAGTTCAGCAATGCGCTCGATTAACCGCGCTTTGTTGACCTGGTAGGGCAATTCCGACACGATGATGGCATCGCGGCTGCTGCCCTCAGCGCTTTCTATGCTGGCACGGGCACGGATGTAAATGCGGCCCCGCCCGGTATGATACGCCTCGCGGATGCCATGAACGCCGTTGATAATGCCCGCAGTGGGGAAATCTGGGCCAGGGATGTGCTGCATCAGCCCTTCAATGCTAATATTTGGGTCATCAATGTATGCCAGGCAAGCGTTGATGGTTTCACGCAAATTGTGTGGCGGAATGTTGGTGGCCATGCCCACCGCAATACCGCTGGAGCCGTTGATCAGCAAATTGGGAAAGCGGGTGGGGAATACTGCGGGTTCCTGCTCCGTGCCGTCGTAGTTGGGCACAAAATTGACGGTTTCTTTGTCCAAATCCGCTTGCAATTCATGGGCAATGCGCGCCATGCGCACTTCGGTGTAACGCATGGCCGCAGGTGCGTCGCCATCCACGGAGCCGAAGTTGCCCTGGCCGTCCACCAGCATGTAGCGCAGGGAAAATGGCTGTGCCATGCGTACGATGGTGTCATATACTGCGGAATCTCCGTGCGGATGGTATTTACCAATCACATCCCCGACCACGCGCGCGGATTTTTTATACGCTTTGTTCCAGTCGTTGCCCAGCTCGCGCATCGCATACAAGACGCGCCTATGCACCGGTTTCAACCCATCGCGCGCATCGGGCAATGCGCGCCCGACAATCACGCTCATCGCGTAATCCAAGTAGGATTGCCGCATTTCATCTTCAATGTTTACCGGGAAAATCTCTTTCGCAAACTCGGCCATGCCTACTCCAAAAATGATACTGTTTTATTATCGTGTATCGCATGGATTATACCACAAGGACGTAACCGTTCAGTCGAAGCCGTCGTGCCTGATCAGGATACGTTGCGCGGAGCCAAAGCGCACGCTACTTCGCCGCCGATGGTATCGGCAAAGCCGTCCAATTCCTGTACTATCCGCCACATCGCCGTCAGTACAACCCGTAAGCAAATAAGGCCATTTACGCAAAAGCTACAAAACCCTGCTGCATACGTCATGTGGGTTAATACGTTCTCTCTAAAATTCAAGGAGCTACCATGTCCATCACCTTAATTCCATTGGAAGGCGACGAAAATAACGCAGCCGGTTATCTGTTTGTTGAAATTAGTGATCCCGCATTCACGCCCGAGATAAAACCTTCTGCAAACCGCGAATTACCACCGGGCTTCGAGCAAACCGGCGCGGCGGAGCGCGTGGCAGGCGCGGTCATGCTCAAAACCATGCCGCTGTTGCGCGGCACTTTGCGCACATTGAGCAAGAACATCCAGGCGGGATTCGCCGAAACGCCGCCGGAAACCTGGCAACTGGAACTTAATATCGGCTTCAAGGGCGCGCTGGCAATACCGGTGTTGCTCACAGACGGCGCGGAAGCGGCCTTGAAAATCACCGCCACCTGGAAAAAGACGCCTGAAGGAGCGGAGCACTGTTGAAACAAGCCGTGGTGCGGGTCTGGCAGGGCGAACCCAGACCCGGCAACACCGCCGCGAAATATCTTGGCACCGCGTTTTTCATCGCCCCCGGCCTGCTGCTGACTGCCAAACATGTGGTGCAAGACCACGAGGATTTGTGGCTGCAAGGCCGTGCCTGGGATGATCGTTTAACGACACGGGCGAAAGCCGTTCCGCACTCAGAGGCGACGGTAGACATCGCCCTGCTCATCCCCGGTAAAGCCGACGGCCCGACGGGAATTGCCTTGTCTCCGCTACAAGTCGTACTCAAACACGGAGAGATATTAAAAGTCTTGGGCTACGGCACAGACAGCGGCGGGGTTGAGATGTTCTCCGGCGAGATGCGGAACTATCAGGATGTGGCGGGCTGGCAACATGAATGCGTACACGGCGACAATGCCAAAGGCATGAGCGGCGGCCCAGCGGTGCGCGAAAAGCAGGGCGCGTGGCACCTGGTGGGCGTGATGTCGGGGCGTTACCAAAACGAGAATAAAACTGCCATTGTGCCGCTGGAAGTGTTCCGCGAGTTTGTCAGCCAACACCTCAAGAACCCCGGCGCACCGCCCCTCGCCGTCATCCCCAGCGCCGAATTTCTAAAACTGGTGCGTGACAAAATCGCCGAACAGTTGAAAACTTGTCCGGTGCTGCACAGAACATTGCAAACAGAAACGAAAAACGTCGGCACACCGGAGGAATATGCCGAGCGCCTGGCCGACCCGGACGATCTGGAAACCGCTGTGGTGACGCTGCACAACGCCATGACCGCAGCCCTGGAACACAGCGCCGAACCGCGCCGGATTAGCGACAGTGCCGTGGTCATTCTCGGCTGGCTGTTGCTGCTCTCGGTGCGCCCCGATTGGTTCGCGCAAAATCAAGACGCACTGGCGGGCGGGCGCGTCAAGTTCGGCCTGCCGCTACGCACCGAAGCGGGCGTGGAAATCAGCCTGGCTCACCTGGAACAGCGCCCCGCGCTGCTTGCCACCAGCCGGGTAGGGTGTGCAACATCTTTTCGTTGCACACCATTTTCATAGGTGTGATTATGAATGCAATGGCAGAAGATATTAAAAAGCTGTCCGTCTCCGAGCGGATTCAGCTTGTAGAAGAGATATGGAACAGTATCCCGCTATTTTCCTTAGAACTTTCGGCAGAAGAACGGGATGAAATTCATCGCCGCTATGCCGCCCATCAGGCTAATCCAGCCACAGGCATCCCCTGGAAACAGGTACGTGCAAAGATTTTTTCAGGGCAGCAGCATTGATGGATGTTATATTCAGGCCGGAAGCCGAAGCGGAGCTTTTGGAAGCTCAGGCATGGTATGAATCGCGTTCGCCCGGATTAGGTTTCGAGTTTGCGCGGGCAGTTGTGCCGTCAAAAGCAGCGGAAGATGCGCTGCATATCGCCATTGCCACGCTTTATGGGGTGGATTATTTGCTGACTTGGAATTGCCGCCACATTGCTAACCCGGAATTGTAAAGGAAAATTGCCGTTTTTATTAGAGTTGTTCCCAAATAAGCCAAAAGGCTGATTTCATCGTTCATAACCTATTGTTTTTACTGATGTGGGTTTTATTTGGGAACAACTCTATTGAAGAAAAAGGTTTGTTTCTACCGTTCATTTGTACGCCGGAAGAATTATTA
>DYPE01000082.1:0-9295 GCA_020720085.1 Dichelobacter nodosus
TGGCGCAAAAACCATACTGTAGCGCGTGCTGCGTCTTGCACGTAAATAAAATCGCGGCGCTGTTCGCCGTCAGCATAACCGTCTGTACCAGCGAACAGACAGACTTTACCGGTTTCTTGCACCTGGTGGTGAAAGTGATACGCCACACTCGCCATGCTGCCTTTATGGCCTTCGCCTGGGCCATACACATTAAAGTAGCGCAAACCAACGATTTGCGTGGTATACGTGACGCTGAGCTGATAACGCACATACTCGTCAAATAAAAATTTAGAATACCCATATACATTGAGCGGCGCTTCGGCAGCGCGCTCCTCTTTGAAACCACGTGCGCCGTCGCCGTACACTGAGGCGCTGGACGCATAAATCAACGGAATGCGCCGTACCAAACAGTAACGCAGCAAATCTTTGGAGTATTCGTAGTTGTTTTTCATGATGTAATGCCCATCCCACTCCGTGGTGGCGGAGCACGCGCCAAGATGAAAAATGGCGTCAATCGGTGTGGAGAACAGTTCGCCGCCACGAATGCGGGCGATAAAATCGTGCTTATCCTCGTAATCGTAAATGGCACAATCCACCAAATTTTTGAATTTAACCCCATCCTTCAAATTATCCACCACCAAAATATCCTTGCGGCCCATTTGGTTGAGCGTTTTGATGACATTACAGCCGATAAATCCAGCGCCGCCAGTGACAATGATCATATTGATTTCTCCACAAAAAATAGGGTAACTGCTCAGGTAACAAACGGCAGCTTGTCAAAAACAACAGGCTAAGTGTAACATCCCCGCATGAACATACGAATGCCCATACAGGAAGAAATTTACATTGTCTTTGCACAGGGAAAAAGGCGGTGGTGGCGCTGTTTGCCGTTGTAGGAAACACTTGGCGGTTTGAAATTGAGAATCGCTGGCCTGCTACAGTTGACGCTTACGCTGGGTAATGTTATATCTTTCCGGTTCTTTCATTCCCCTAGTCAAGCCACGAGGTCAATATTGTCCATGGACATAAATACTGGAATTTTTATTTTTCTCGCCACGTTGGCGGGGGGCGTTGTCAGCGTATCTGCGGCTGCTCTGCTGGCCTTGCCCATGCTATCGGCCTGGGCACCGCGCCTGGTTAGTTTTGCGGTAGGCGTATTGCTGGCCAACGCGCTGCTGCACCTACTGCCGGAAGCGGCTGAGGGGCTGTCCGTCCACACGGTGGGCATGGTGTTGCTGGTGGGGATTTTGATATTTTTTACGCTAGAAAAAATGGCGTTATGGCGTCATGACCATCAACACGGTCATCATGGCGGTAACAACCATGGCCCTGCTGTCCAAGAAATCCATCCAGTGGGCCTAATGATTGTGGTGGGTGATGGCTTGCATAATTTTGTTGATGGCATTTTAATCGCCGCCGCATTTTTGCAAGACCCAGCCCTGGGCATATCCACTGCACTGGCCGTGATTATTCATGAAATTCCACAGGAAATCGGCGATTTTATGGTATTGCTTGGCGCAGGGTATAGTCGCAGCCGTGCGCTAATGTTGAATATTTTGGCCAGTTTAACCGCAGTGGCGGGCGGCCTGATCGGTTGGCTGGCGCTGAGCCAAGCCACCACGCTGATTCCTTACGTGTTGGCATTGGCAGCGGCCAGTTTTTTGTACATCGCGGTGGCGGATTTAATGCCGCTGCTGCAACGGCAACGGCGTATTCAAGACTTTGCTTTGCAACTGGCGCTATTGCTCAGCGGCTTGTTGGTGGTGGGATTTCATTAAAGCAATGGCGCTTGTGTACTACCTCAATCACTCGTATGCCAATATTGAACACAGCGCGATTTTTGTAGATTGGCTGAATAGACACCAAAAAAATGCGCTGATGCTCAGTTATGCCGGTCAGAATCGCCGCACGCCCGCACAGTTGTTACCGTATGACCTCTCCCACGTTTACCGCATAGAACGGCCAGCGGCCAACAGCCACACGGGCGTGCCTGCGCATTACGCAGAAAACGACGAGCCGCAACCGCAGGAAGTGGTGGCGTTGGGATTGCGGATAACGAATTGCGAGCCTTCCAGCCCTTCCTTATAATCGATTTCCGCGCCCGTCAGATACGACATGCTCATGGGGTCAATCAACAGCTTAACGCCTTGATTTTCCACCACGGTATCGCCTTCATCCACATTTTCGTCAAAAGTAAAACCATATTGAAAACCCGAACAGCCGCCGCCTTGGATAAAAATCCGCAGTTTCAGGTTGTCGTTGTCTTCTTCGGCAATCAACTCCTTCACCTTCAACGCGGCGCTGTCAGTGAACAATAATGGGTCATTTGTGGCTGCATCAGTCATAATAGATACCTGCGAGGTCATAAAAAAATATAAAATTCAATGAGCATATGTGAACAGGGAAAATAATAATTTCTCCTTTCACCACCATGCGGGCGCACGGGCGCAATTTAAATGCCCCCGGTGTGGGCGCACCACGGCGGCGTTCCCGCCTACGGTGGTGTTCCCGCCTACGGCGGCGTTCCCGCCTACGGAGGTGTTCCCTCCTACGACGGCGTTCCCGTCAGAATATCACGCCACAAGTAAATAACAAGCCAAAGCGCGCGTTGCCGCGCCCGGCAGCTCACGAGTGCATAACATGCGTTACAAATACTTAGCCATCAATACCCAAGGCCGGGAAATCACCGGCACGCTCACGGCCAATGGCGAGCGCGACGCGGCGCGTCAATTGCGTCGGCAGGACTTGACCCTGCTCCATTTGCAAGCCGCAACCCCCGCTGCGCGCAACCGGCGCGCGCGCGGCAAACCGGCCACGCGCGATGTGCTGGTGGTGTTACATGAATTGGCAACCTTGCTGGAAGCCGATGTAGCCTTAATCGACGCTGTCGAATCGCTGGCAGAATCCAGCCATCATCCCTACCTCACCCAGGCATTTGCTGAAATGGGCGCGCGTTTGCGCCACGGCGCGCCATTTTCCACCGCGCTACGCGAGTCCGCGCTGGAGCTGCCGTGGTATATGGCACAATTGCTGGAAGCAGGCGAGTTGACCGGTAAGGTGGGCCAGGCATTGCGCGATGGCGTGAATCAAATGGAATACGATGGCCGCGTAACCAATGAAATGCGTAATGCCATGATTTACCCTGCAATTTTGATTTTTTCCGGCCTCAGCGCGGTGCTGCTGATTTTTGTCATGGTGGTGCCCAAATTTGCGAATTTATTGGCCAACCGCCAAGTAGACATTCCCTGGCTGGCGCAGGCGGTGCTGTCTACTGGCGTATTTTTCAACACCTATTTATATTGGCTGCTGGGCGGCGCGTTGGCCCTGGCCATGGTGGCGTGGCACAGCCTGCGCAATGCACAAATGCGCGCCCGTGCGCTAGACGTGCTCATCGCCGCGCCGCTTGTTGGCAGTTGGATTTTGGAAGCCGAAACCGGGCGCTGGGCAGCCATGATGGGCACATTATTGGAAAACCGCGTGCCCTTGCTGCGCGCGCTGGAATTGGCGCTGCAAGGCATACGCCCGCCTGGTCTACACGCCCGTTTAGAACAAACCGCCAAAGCCGTGCGCGCGGGCACGCCGCTGTCGCAAGCGTTGGAAGACCACGACGCGCTGTCCATCACTGGCCACAACCTCATCCGTGCGGGTGAGCGTGCCGGTGAATTGCCGCGTATGCTCAAATCGTTGGCCCGGCTGCTGGAAGAAAGCGGGCGCACGCGCATGAAACGTTTTCTGTTATTGCTGGAGCCAATCGCCATTTTGGCCATTGGCGGCGCGATTGGCCTGATTATCACCGGCGTGATGCTCGCCATCACCTCAGTGAATCAAATTAAAATGTAAGGCGATTACTTAACCATCTCATTTTTATAGAACCATAGCATGAACCACAATCTCGCCATCCGCAGTTTCGCCACCCGCCAAGGGCGTTTTACCGCATCGCAACAACGCGCCGTGGCAGAATACTTGCCGCGTTATGCCCTTACCTTGCCTTTGGCACAAGCATTTGGCCGCAGCGCACGGGTTTGCCTGGAAATCGGCTTTGGCATGGGCGATACCCTCGTCGAGTTGGCGCGCGCGCATCCTGAGCAAGATTATATTGGCGTGGAAGTCTATCCGCCTGGTGTGGGGCGCTTGCTCACTCGCTTGGCGCAAGAAGACATCCCCAATGTGCGCGTGCATCATGGCGATGCGGTGCCGCTGTTGCGCGATGCTTTGCCGCCATCCTGCTTAGATGAAGTGTATATTTATTTTCCAGACCCCTGGCCGAAAAAACGCCATAACAAACGCCGCTTGGTGCAAACCGAATTTATCCGGCTCATTGCCCGGACGCTGAAACCCAGCGGCTGGTTGGCGCTGGCCACAGACTGGGAACCCTATGCCCACCACATGCTGGCGGTGCTGGAAGCTGCGCCGGAGTTTACTAATGCAGCGGGCCAAGGCCGTTTTCACCCGCGCCCAGCGGAGCGCCCTTTGACCAAATTCGAGCAGCGCGGCGCACGTTTAGGCCATGGCGTATGGGATTTACGCTACTGCCGCACTCACCTTCCACCCTTGGCGGCAGCGGATGACGCTGCTGCAACCCCATGAACACGAAACAAAAAATATGGCTGAATTCGACAATCATACGCCCATGATGCAGCAATATCTGGGCATCAAAGCGCAGTATCCCGAAGTGTTGCTGTTTTATCGCATGGGCGATTTTTATGAATTGTTTTATGACGATGCAGAAAAAGCTTCACGCTTGCTCGACATCACACTGACCAAACGCGGCAAGAGCGCGGGCGCTGATATTCCCATGGCTGGCGTGCCATTTCACGCAGTGGACAATTATCTGGCGCGGCTGGTGCGCCAGGGCGAATCCGTGGCGATTTGCGAACAAATCGGCGCCCCTTCTAGCCCGGAACCCGGGCGTGGCAAAGGCCCGGTGCGCCGCGAAGTTACGCGCATTGTCACACCCGGCACGCTGACCGACGCGGCCTTGCTCGATGAACGCCGCGACAATTTGCTGGCCGCTGTGCACTACAACGGCACCGTGTATGGCATTGCTGTGCTGGATTTGGCCAGTGGACGTTTCACTGCGCTGGAAACCGCCAGCGAAGCCTTGTTGTTCAATGAATTGGCGCGCCTGCACCCCGCCGAGTTGGTGGTGAGTGAACGTTGTGAATTATCTCTGCCTGGCAGCCACGCCTTGCGCACGCAACCGGAGTGGTATTTTGACAGCCAAACCGCGCAAACCCTGCTCGCGCGTCAGTTCAACACCAAGGATTTGCGCGGCTTTGGCTGCGAGGGCCTGACCGCTGCCATTGGCGCAGCGGGCTGCCTGCTACGCTATGCCCAAGATACGCAAAAAACTGCCCTGCCGCACATCCGTGCGTTGACACCGGAATTTTCTGGCGAAGAAGTGCTGCTCGACGCAGCCAGCCGTAAAAATCTGGAATTGGACGCCACCTTCAGCGGCAATGACCGCCATACGCTGGCGCACCTGCTCGACCGCTGTGCCACCGCCATGGGCAGCCGCCTGCTGCGGCGCTGGCTGCACCGCCCGCTGCGCCAGCACGCGGTGATTCAGGCGCGGCTAGACGCAGTGGCCGCGTTGCAACGCCCGTGTTCCGGGCAACGCGCGGATTTACAAGCGCTAGAAGAGTATCTGCGCGGTATTGGCGACATTGAACGCATTCTCGCCCGCATTGCGCTCAAATCCGCACGCCCGCGCGATTTGACCCAATTGCGCGGCGCGCTGGCGCTGTTGCCGGAATTACAAAAATTTTTACAATTCTTGGCTGGCGTGGCCAAATTGGCACAACTGGCGGAACAAATTCAAGAATTCCCGGAATTACACGAACTGCTGGCACGCGCCATCGCCGATGAGCCGCCCGCGCTGGCGCGCGATGGCGGCGTGATTGCCGATGGTTATGACGCAGAATTGGACGAACTGCGCCAATTGAGCACCCATGCCGGTGATTTTCTAACGCAACTGGAACTGCAAGAGCGCACGCGCACTGGCATTCCCAGCCTCAAGGTCGGTTACAACCGCGTGCATGGCTATTACATTGAATTTTCTCGTGCCCATGCCGCCAAAGCGCCTGCCAATTATCAACGCCGCCAAACCCTCAAAGGCGCAGAACGCTACATTACGCCAGAGTTAAAAACCTTTGAAGACAAAGTATTAAGCGCCAGAGAACGCGCACTCAACCGCGAACGCTATTTGTACGAACAGGTACTGGACCAACTCACCGCGCGGATTGAGGATTTGCAAACCTGCGCCGCCGCACTGGCAGAACTCGACGTGCTGCGCGACTTCGCCGAGCGCGCCCTCACCTTGCGCTTCAACCCGCCCGAGTTTCACGATAAACCGGGCATCCGCATCCGCGCCGGACGCCACCCGGTGGTGGAAGCCATGCTGCGCGAACCGTTCATGCCCAACGACTTGCATCTGGATGCCAAGCGCCGCATGTTAATTATCACCGGCCCCAACATGGGCGGCAAAAGTGTGTACATGCGCCAAACCGCGTTGATCGCGCTGCTCGCCCACATCGGCAGTTATGTGCCTGCGGAACGTGCGGTGCTGGGTCCGCTGGATCGCATTTTTACCCGCATTGGCGCTAGCGACGATTTGGCGGGCGGACGCTCGACCTTTATGGTGGAAATGACGGAAACTGCAAATATTTTACACAACGCCACCGAGCACAGTCTGGTGCTGATGGATGAAGTCGGGCGCGGCACCAGCACCTTTGACGGCCTATCGCTGGCCTGGGCCAGCGCCGAATGGCTGGCGCGCAAAACCCGCGCATTTACCTTATTCGCCACCCATTATTTTGAAATGACTCGTCTGCCCGAAAGCTGTGCGGGCGTGGCCAATGTGCACCTCGACGCAGTGGAACACGAGGATAAATTGATTTTTTTGCACAGCGTAACAGAAGGCCCAGCCAATAAAAGCTATGGCCTGCAAGTCGCGCTGCTCGCTGGCGTGCCCGCAGAAGTCGTAGCCCAAGCACGCAAACTACTTTCCCGCCTAGAAAAACAACACACCGACGCCCTGCGCCCGCAACAAGCGGAACTGGCCCTGCCCGCGCAATCGACGCCCCGCACGGCCTGCCCAGAAGCCATGCAACGCCTGCAAACCGTCAATCCCAATGCGCTGTCGCCCAAGCAGGCGTTAGAATTGTTGTACACTCTAGTGGAATTATCGCGCGATGATTTATCCCAGCTTTAATAGCCCAGTTCAAATCATACACACAGAATGATTTAATGATTTACTCATAATTATTAATAATTTTAATATGTTGTAAGTTAAATTACAATGGCTTGTTGCTTTGTGTATACTATTTTCCCACCCTCTTTCCGCATTAACATTTAGAGAGTAGGTCGCTACATTTTTTTGAGGATTACCATCATGTTGTTTAGCCATGCTCACGTTTTATCCATATTGCGCACAATACCGCTGTGGGCTGCGCTGCTGGCGTTGCCGACGCTTGCAGTCGAGCCAATGGTGGCGATTGTGCGTACTGCACCGCCGTATGCCTTAGAAGTGGAAAAAGCGCTCCAGGCGCGGCTGGATGAGTGGGGAATTGCGTATTTGCCGTCCATTTTGGCAGAGTCCGACCTGGCACAGGCACAAAAAACCAAAGATGCGGTGAGCCAACTCGTGGCGGAACAACAACCGGCAGTGGTTGCCGCAATTGGCACGCAAGCCAGTGTGCCAGTGTGGCCGGTGTTGGAGCCGCTGGCAATCCCGCTGGTTTTTTCAGCAGTGACATTTCCGGTGGAAAGCAGGTTAATTGCAGCATTTGACCAACCGACCGGCAAGGCGATTACCGGCGTGGGCTATACCATTCCGCTGCAACAGCGGATTCGCCTGGTGCGCGAGTTGTTTCCTGACCCGCAGCGTTTCAACAAACTGACGTTTATCTATTCCAGCAAGGTGCTTCAAGAATTTGGCTTGGTCACGGCGTTGAAAAGACTGCGCCAGGAAGCGGGCTTTGCACTTAGCACCCTGGATGTCTACGACACTGCGTTGCAACGTCTCAGCCTGGACAATTTGACAAGCCGCTTGCAGGAAACCGGCGCGCATGTGGTGTTTGGCTGGTTTAGCCTGGATCAACTCAGCGCTAACCCACAAGATGCCGCGATATTGCGTGCGCAAACCGTGCCGATTTTAGCAATTACCAGCGGCTTTATTGATAACGGCGCAGTGGCAGCGATTGTTTCCGACCATCATGCCATTGGCCAACAACAAGCGGATATGATTAAACAAATTTTAGACGGCACACCTGCCGGGCAAATTCCACCACAGCAGTCGACAACCTACCAAATTGAATTAAACCTTAAACGCGCCACCGAATTGGGGATTGAATTTCCAGCCGCGATGGTTAAGCAAGCGGTGCGCGTGGTGCGTTGACGAAGCGAACACGGGGGTATGCGTGTCATTCGTGCTGTGCAGTGGGTCGAGACATGCGGATTTAGCCTGCCTAAAGCATGAGTCTGGCCGTGGTCAAAGCAGGCAGGATAGGCCCATTCACTCCACCCAATAAATCAGCCATAATAGCCATTATGAATCCCAATGGTCGCAACCAACACTCAATCAATGAAATCCACTTGCAACAAGCGCAGAACACGCTGGGCCAGCACAACCACAACAAGCCATTCACTCAAATTTTGCGCCAAGCCGTTCACCCGCAACACCAAGCCTTAGAAGCCTTGCCGTTCAACCGGGCATTGCTGAATAAATGCCTGCCGTTGGCTGCGTATCAAGGCCAATTGGCCGCCTATTATTCAGTGCTGCGCACGTTGGAAGACGCCTGTGCCGCCCTGGCCGCACCATTGGATGGCGTTTGGCACGAAAATTTACGCCGTAGCGGCCATATAGAAGCGGATTTGTGCTTTTGGCAATGTTGGCCACTGCCGCAGCCGGAATTGGCTGAAACGCGGGCGTTTGTCGAGCAATTGCAAGAATTTCAACAACATTTGCCCGCTGCGCTGTTGGGATGTTTGTATGTGTTTGAAGGCTCAATGCTAGGGTCGCAACTGCTGCTGCCGTGCATTCAACAAACCTATGCATTGCATGACGGCGGTTGCCATTATTATGCGGCATGGCAGGAGTATGCACCGAACCATTGGCAACAATTTAAGCAACGCCTGGACGCCTGCGCAAGCGATACTTTGCAATGCGATGACGCGCACGCAGCGGCAATCCTCGTGGGTGCGCGCTGTGCATTTACGCATGTGCAACACCTTCTAACCGCCTTGCTGCCGGAGTAGTATATGGACACTAGATAGCGCGGGGCGGTGCATTGCGCCTGTCGATACGCCCGTGTTC
>DYPE01000082.1:9395-12179 GCA_020720085.1 Dichelobacter nodosus
TTGGCGTTGCCCGCTGACCCGGCGGTGTTGGAAAAATATTATGCAGCCTGGGTCGATGCCCTGGTGGATGCGCAGGGCGATGTATTTTTGCGCTGGCAGCGCTTGGCGGGGATTGCGGCGGAGCAACATGAGGCGTTGGCAATGGCATTGCTGGCAAGCAGCCACGAGGCGCTGAGCACGGCGGATGCGCTGGTGTGCCGTGAGCAATTGCGCCTGGCAGTGGACAATGCCTATTGCCGTGCGCAAGCAAACGTAATACAGAACGCCGCAGAGACCCTATGCACCCAGGTGATGGCCGAACTACGCACGGTAGACTTCAGCAACGACCAAGGACAAGCCCCAGCGTTGGAAACCTTGGCGTGGGATTTGGCGTTGTTGTTTCAGGAATGGCACCATAGCGCGGAAATAGGCCGCCTGGACATGAGCTTGCGTTTTACGGCGTTGTTTATGCGACAAATCATCAGCCGCTATAACGCACCAACGCGGTTTTGGGAGTTGCTGCTCATTAAACTGGAGCGGGCATTATGCCAGCTTGGCGATACGCATTACCCGCACGCGCTGTCTGAGGCGCTAGAAGCGCTGCTCGCGGCGGTGCCGCGTTATCCCTTGATTCAGGCCTATATGCAGCGCGTGTTGCCGCTGTATGCGGACAGCCACTTGCCCGCTGGCGACATTCTTTTATGGCAAATGATTGGTACTAGCCGTCCACACGCGCCGTTTTATCAGCGCCTATTGCGTGCTTGCGTAATCAGCGCGCGGCTGTGTGCGTCTGACGATGTCGCGCAACTTCTCCAAACCTTGAAACAATGCCAGATGCAAGGCGAAACTCTGTTGCGCGCCGACTCCGGCCCGGAGCACGGGCGTAGCCCGGAACACGGGCCGGCCTACGGCGGCGTTCCCGCTTGGGAGCGTGCGCAAATAGATTGGTACAGCGATGCCTGTGTCTGGCTGGAACGCCAGGTGGCCAATGCACAAGCCTTGCCCGCTTTGCTGGGACAAAACGGCGCGAACACCGTCGTTGCGAGCCAGCTTGCCGCCTTGAGCGCACGCCTGAGCGAAGGCAGGGCGGACGCCGAAAGCAATCTGCGTTTGCGTGCTATATTGACTTGCCTGGTCGAAATGCTGTGCCTGACCGCCAGCCAGGACAGCAACCCACAATTGGGACGCGAACGCCTGCGTTATCATTTGGCATTGTCAATCACGCCACAACCGCAGTGGCCCTTGTGGCGCAAACGCCAGGAAATTATCGCGGGATTGCGCGGTTTGGACATCCAAGATGCGCTGTGGCTTTCGTGCCAACCATTGCTCAATATCTTGGACAGCCAATTGGCAACGCTGTGCCAAAATCCAATTATATTTCAATACAATGGCGCGCTACCAAATGCCGATCTACTGCCTGATAATTTTGTCCAGTTTATGCTGGACATGCACTATTTCTATCCGCAATATCAATACCACCGCCGCATAATCCGCACGTTGCTGCATCATGTGCCCAGCGATTTTGATGCAAACGCACTGGCCACGCAACTCCAAACCTGGCAAGCCGCCACTGCCGAAGCCCTGCCAGGATTGCAACGTAGCTGGGAAGAGGTACGCGCTGGCGTGCCCTTGTTGCAAGCGCTGCGGGTCTGTACGGACGATCTGACCGCCATTGCCCGCGAAGGCAGCGAAGCCGTGCGCACGGCCTGCCCTGGCTACGCCACTGAAGTGGGCGAAGTGGGGATGCAAGCCTGTGCGATAGACAATGGCTTCACTTTGCAACGTGTCGCACTTGGGTTATTAAGCGATTACCCTGACCCCCAGGAGACGTTGTTATGGTGGTGGGAAACTTCTGTGGGCAGCTATCTGGTACACCGCGCTAAAGACGCGCTGGCAGCCAATTTACGCGGCCTGCGCACGGCATTAGCGCGGCGATTGGACAACGACGCAGCGGTACAAACCCTGTGGCAACCGCTCTACCGTTTGTACAACGAAGTCAGCGGTAACGATATATTGCTAAACCAAGCAACGGCCCAGAACACGGACGTAACCCGGAACACGGGTGTAGGGGCGGCGGTTTATCCCCGCCCGATAACCCAAAACCCGGGCGTAACCCAGAACGCGGGTGTAGGGGCGACGGTTTATCCCCGCCCGATAACCCAAAACCCGGGCGTAACCCAGAACGCGGGTGTAGGGGCGACGGTTTATCCCCGCCCTCCCGTGTTCACCGCCCTTCCACTACACGGCCCGCGCAGCCGCGCACTGCTCGCAACGCCGCACCCCGTGCCATTGCCCATATTCCTTGACGACTTCACGGATTGCGCGGAAAAATACCGTCATGGCGGTGCACCGCAAGGGCCGCTGTGCCTGGATTTAGGCTCCGACGCACTGGCCGCGCCACTACAAGCGCAATTGCAATCGTTGCTGCACATTTATTTAGTGGAAGGCGATTTAGAGCAAGCGCTACAAAATTTATTAGCCACGCTCGACAGCTCATTTACGGATTACAACACGGCTGAATACGCCCGTGTTCCGGGTTACGCCCGTGTTCTGGGCTACGCCCGTGTTCCGGGCTTGGAAGTGGCATGGCGGCAATTATTGGCGCTGCTGCCAGAAGCACTGCCCTTGCCGCGCAGCGGTTATTGGACTTTGGTATTTCAACAAGCCATTGAAACCTTGCGCCAGGCCGGGGTTGGACGCTACCTAGAAACCCACGCGCAAAGCCTCGGCGAACGTCTGGAAGCGCATCTTGGTCATTTAACAGAATTCAGCCCGGAACACGGGCGTGGCCCGGAACACGGGCGT
>DYPE01000082.1:12279-14057 GCA_020720085.1 Dichelobacter nodosus
CCCGGAACACGGGCGTAGCGCGGATGCGCACCGCTATCACCTCACGGAATTGTGTCGCCATCTTGGCCATATTTTACGCAGCCAACCGGCCACACTGGCCGCGCTGAACAGCGGACGCTATCTGGTGGAACACGCCGCGCCGCAGCTCAAATACCTGCCCCCGGTGTGGGCGCTGTTATGGCAACGTCTGGCCGCGTTATGCCTGCCAGAATTAGACCACAGCGAGCGCCTGGCTCTGCACCGCTGGGTTGCGCAATGGGACGGGCAAACACAAGACTTAGCTGAAATACAGGGGATTACGCAGGGGTTGTTTTTATCCAACGAGTTTTTGTTCGCTGAAAATCCGCAAGACGAACAAGACTGGCGCTGTGTATTGAGCGGCCTGCTCGCCGCCGCGCTGACAGCAGATACTGCCCCCATTCCTGGCGCTGCGCTGGTGCAACGGCTGGTGCTCAGCAGCCCGCTATTCGCACAACAAACCGCCGCAAGCTGGCAAAGCCACTTCATTGCCCTGGACAACGCCTTTCTCAGCCCCATGCCCGATCATCTCCGCACTGCCGTGGCGCAACGCCATTTGCAGCTCAGCGCACTGTTGCTACGCCTGCCGCTGTTAGAAAATTTACCCAATTTGCCCAACATAGACCGCTTCATATTCGCGCTACATGAATGGCCGCTCAACCGTCAGCTATGGGAATGGGGCTGTTTGATACAATATGTGGAAAAAGCCCATTTCACGCCGAACGGGCAGGCGAATTTTCTCGCCAGCAGTGCGGGCTGGCAACGCAGTCACGAATCCACCCTAAAAAAATGCGCGGAATTGTATCAACTCGCCTGTTTGTACCGGCCCAACGTAGAACTGGCAAACCTATCCGCTGCCGCGCAGGAGGAATGGAGCATTGCGCTGCGCATGGCTGCGTTGTTGCGGATACATCCACAACCGCAACAAGCGTTACGACAATGGCTGTTTGAAACCATTGGCCAGCTTGAAGCAGAAAATTTAGAAGACGCCGAGGCCATGGCGCAAGCGTGGCTGGCGCAACTGCGCGCCCAAGAAGGAAATTCTCCCTTAGTCGCGCTGGCGGACGAATTGGCACAAGCCTGGACAGCCGCCACACTGGCACACCGGCTGGCCTATCAGCACACCACCCTGGCGGAACAAGCGCTACAGCACAATGCGTTGACCACAGCGCCCCTCCACCTCAGTGCGGCACAAACCACGCTGTGTACCCGCGATTTAGGTTTTGTGCTGCATTACCTGGGCCTGCATATTGGCTACATTGAACAGGCGCGCGCCCCTGCACCCTGGTTTTGGCAGCATGTGGGCTGCTTTCTGCCCATGCCAGTGCGCGCAGAAGTACAAACATTTTTGCCCCAATTGGACAGCGGCTGGCACTTAAACCCAACGCAATTGGCCCTATTCAAAACCACGCAAGAAGCCTTATGCGAAGTGTTTACCTGGCCGGAATGGACACAAATTGGCCCATTCCGCAACCAACTTACTGCCGCTGGCTTGGCTACGTCTGAATTCCAAGCTTTGCAAGACAATGAGCGGCTGGCGCGCACGTTTACCGCATTGCCTTGTCAGGGCATGGTTGCGCAAAGCATATTCTGCCACGCCGTGCCGCTGCCCGCGCTAATGACCGGCATTGCGGGCAAAACGTTATGGCCGTCGCAACCCCCAGCATCACAAGGCGTTGCATCACAATATGTTGACCTGCCGTTGTATATTAGAGTTGTTCCCAAATAAGCCAAAAGGCTGATTTCATCGTTCATAACCT
>DYPE01000083.1:0-1300 GCA_020720085.1 Dichelobacter nodosus
GACCAGGGTGTGCTGCTGCTCGCGGACGGCCCGGAACGCGGGCGTAACCCGGAACGCGGGCGTAACCCGGAACACGGGCGTAACCCGGAACGCGGGCGTAGCGAGGCACACGCCCGTGTCGAAGCCGCACCGCTCACCCTGCTACGCGCCTTGCGCGACCCGGACTACGCTTGGCAACAAGACCCGGACATTCACGTGGAAGGCGACAGCCAGGTGGCACAGGATTTACTGCACGCCGCACGCATGTTGGACATTGATTGGCAAAGCGTGATGGCGCGCTGGATGGGAGAATTGCCAGCCAGCCTGGTGGGCGGCCAACTGCGCGCCACCCAGCAGCAAATCGACCTTGCCACACAAGACGCACAACAAAAACTATCTTCCGCCTTGCAGCACAACGGCGTTCTGCCCGCAACGCACCAAGAATTCACCGCGTTCGCGCAAGAACTGGATGCCCTGCACAACCGCCTCACTGCATTGGAAGCGCGGATTTCAAATCCGGCCCATGGTGAATGATTTCATGCTCAATTTTCCCACCTTCCACCGATTGCCCCAGCGCGTATTGCTGTGGTTGATGCTCACCGTACTGGTGGGATGCGGCGAATCTGTGCCGGTCATCGCCCCCTTGCCATCCAATGCCAACCTGCTGATTTTTGGGGATGATTTTGTAACCAACGGCAGTTTGCCACCAGAACAGACCTATCCCGCTTTGCTAGGCAAACTGTCGGGCTACCGCGTCAGTGCAGCGGGCGTGGCAGGCGAAACCACTGCGCAGGGCTTGCAACGCTTGCGTGGCGCATTGGCTACGCATAAACCCAGTGCCTTGGTTCTATGCCACGGCTGGAGCGATTTATTCAGCCAAGTCGATGAAAATGATACGATTGACGCATTGCGCAGCATGGTTGGGCTGGCGCAACACCAGGGCGTGCCGGTGGTATTAGTGGGCTTGCCCGTGGCTGGCGCGCCAGGCGAATTTCGTCCGCTGTGGTATTACGGCAAAATCGCCAAAGCATTCAAAATTCCCTACCAAAACTCTGCGTTCGCCTACGCGCTTATGGAAAAAGACCAACATGTCATCCATGAACAAAATGTAGAATTAAGCGCGCTGGGCCATCAAAAAGTGGCGGAGGGCTTATGGGAACTGCTACGCCGCGCCCAACGCATGGATACACCCTAGGCCAGTATTGCATCAAATACGCCCTCATTCTGGGTCACGCCCGTGTTCCGGGTCACGCCCGCGTTCCGGGCCACGCCCGTGTTCCGGGTCACGCCCGCGTTCCGGGCCACGCCCGTGTTCCGGGTC
>DYPE01000083.1:1400-13974 GCA_020720085.1 Dichelobacter nodosus
CACGCCCGCGTTCCGGGCCACGCCCGCGTTCCGGGCCTTGTGGCCATAGCGCTCAGTCTCGCGCTCACACCGCCCGCGTTGGGGTTAGAACGCCTGTTTTACACAGCGCAAGAGCGTGCGCAACTCGAACAGATGCGCATTCAACAACAACAAGCGCCGCAAACGCGCCAACAGTTGCCACCACCACCACCCGAAGTGCGGGTGGATGGCATTGTATTGCGCAGCAGTGGTCAGCGTTACGCATGGATTAATGGCAAAATGGCGTTGGCGCAAGAAGGCATCGTTGCCGATTTGGCCAATGCACAAGGTACAGAAGTGCCCATCGTAATTTTGGCCGGTAGCGGCGTTGCCGGTAGCGGCGCAGACAATAGCGGTGCTGACGGCGGCCAGAAAGTGCGACTCAAACCCGGTCAATCCATCAACACCCGCACCAATGTCATTAGCGAAAGTTATCAACAACCCTCGCCCGCTGCACCGCCAGCCGTCCCCGCTACGGCCAGCACAAGCAACGACAATAATGCGGATAAAGGGCTAGTGGATTTATTTTTAGATTTAACCCGGCTAGAATCCAACGCACCGCCCACCAAACCATCCACCGATTGATGTAGAATTAGTTATGAAATCCACCAACCTGTTACCCCCCCTACGCCATTGGCTGGCTATCATCGCCCTAGCGCTCGCCCCATGCCCACCAGGACACACTGAACCCGCCACACGCGAACAATTCATCCAACAGGTAAGTGCTACGCATGGCTTTGACGCCGAAACACTGACCGCGCTGCTAGACCAAGCGCAACTACAACCCGCAATCCTCAAAGCCATTGCTAAACCCAGCGAACACAAACCTTGGCACGAATATTACCCGCGTTTTATCAACGACGCCCGCATCCGCGACGGCGCGCGCTTTGTCGCCATGCACCGCGCCGCATTGCGCGAGGCCAGCGCGCGTTATGGCGTGCCCGCAGAAATCATCACCGCGATTATCGGCGTGGAAACCCACTATGGCAAAGTCACCGGCACGTTCAAAGTGTTAGATGCACTGGTCACCTTGGCGTTCAACTACCCGCCCAGAGCGGATTTTTTTCAACGCGAATTGGCAGAATTCTTATTGCTCACGCGCGAACAGCAACTCGACGCGCAAGAAGTGGAAGGCTCCTATGCCGGTGCCATGGGCATAGGCCAATTCATGCCCAGCAGTTACCGCAAATACGCAGTAGACATGGACAACGACGGCCAAGCCAATTTATGGCAAACCGTGGACAGCATTGGCAGCATTGCCCACTACCTGCGAGCTTATGGCTGGCAACACAATCAACCCATCGTGGCTGCCACTGAATCGACAATCCCGCTGGACGAGGCAACCCTCGCCACGTTTCCCAAACAGCCCACCTGGCGCGCTGGCGATTTCCGCCAATATGGCCTGCTTACCGCAACCGACGATGATACGCCTGCCTACGTCATTACCCTGGAAACCGAACCAGGGCCGCAATACTGGCTGGGACTCACCAATTTTTATGTGCTCACCCGCTATAACCGCAGCCACAAATATGCCATGGCCGTGCAAATTTTGGCCGAACACATCCGCGCCGCCCCCGGAACACAGACGTGGCGCGGCAATGAATAAAATAGCAGTGAGGTGGATGCGCCGTTTTTTGCTTTGAAACCAAAATATTGGCAAGCATTTTATTCCTGTTGATTACTCCTTACCTGCACATACTGTTATCTTCCCATATGCTCAAATTTTTTTTCTCATCACCGCCGCCTCCCCCCATCACGCCGGTCTGCAACGTGCGTCTACACACGGGCTGGTATCAGTGTAACTTTGCTTGTCCGTACTGCGTTGCCGCCACGGCAAATCCAGAGCGTTTTCGTAGCAGCAAATTGTTGCGCTACGCCGAACCAAGTTCTTTGCCCGAAGTGGAAAAATGGCAGGCAGAGCGTTTCCGCCGTATTTGCAGCAATATTGCTCGCCTGCCATATCACCTTAACATCCGGCCACAGGTCGCAGGAGAGATATTTCTCAATAAACCCCTGCTACGCGAATTAAAACAGTTAGCGCTGGCGGATAATGTTGTATCCATGAATATCATCACCAATCTGAGCTTTTCTAAAGAACAATACGCCCGTGCGCTAGATGGCATAGACCATAAAAAGTGGGCTTTCGTGGCCAGTTTTCACGCTACAGAGGTGGATTTTGAACATTGGCGGGAAACCGCTTTATATATGCACAAACACTATGATTTTTCTGTCATTATGGTAGCTTGGCCACCGTTATTGGCGCAGCTTGAAACCTATAAAAAACAGTTGGAAGAACTTGGTCTGACGGTTTTTGTGCAAGCGTTCATTGGCGAGCATGAAGGCCGCTATTATCCGCGTGATTATAGTGTGGAAGCGCGCGAGTTACTGCGTCGTCTAAGCTACTCGCGCCATGACTATGAATTTTTGGTGGAACTCAAACGCCCAGGCCTGTGCCATGCCGGTCATACCAGCTTGCACGTAGACCCGTCTGGTGTGGTTAGGCCATGCGGGCAAGGCATGTATCCTTATACCTTGGGCGACCTCTCTCAAGAAGCCCGCGTCAACCTGCACGACGGCCCGCGCCCCTGTCCATTCCAAACCTGCCAATGCGATACAGAAAACATGAATACCGCAGTCTTTCAGGCACACTATCTCCGCCCTGGCATCAACCAACATCGTTACATCTACCGCTTTAGCGAACAAGCCAAGACCCACGCAGCCCTGGATGAATGGAACATTGCATATTAAAACGACGGATTTCAAATCGCTCGCACTACAATGCAGCGTTTGCACGAGCTGCATAATCCTTTCCTCTGCGTCCATCTGTGGTCAAACCCCCGTCCTGCCTGTATAATAAAAAATTCATGCGCCCGTAGCTCAGTTGGATAGAGCGTTGGCCTCCGGAGCCAAAGGTCGGACGTTCAAGTCGTCTCGGGCGCGCCAAATTTATAGCAAGTCCAAATGGATACAAACCTGCCAAGCGTACTGCCTGGCGGGTTTTTTTATAACTGCTGTTTTAGCGTTAGGAACGGCTTATGTCCCACCATTCCCTGCAATCCTGGCTGGCCTATTGGCCCGCACAACTCACCCTGCTCGCCCTCGCGGTGATTGCGGTATATGGCCATACCCTAGACGTGCCTTTTTATCTGGATGATTTTTCTTCCATCCGCGAAAATCCGCTGATTTATCAATGGCAAGGTTTCGGTGCGCTGTGGACGTTCGCGCCCATGCGGTTTATCGGTTATTTGTCGCTGGCGCTCAATTATTATCTTGACCAGTTTGCACCCATCGGTTATCACCTGGTGAATATTTTGATTCACTTTCTTGCTGGCAGTGCCTTGTATTGGCTGGCGCGCGCATTGTTGCAAACATCGGCCATGCATAACCGGAACGCGGGCGTTGCCCGGAACGCGGGCGTTGTTCCGCCTTTCGCTATGGCCTGGCTGCCGTTGGTTGTGGCGCTGATTTTTGTGCTGCATCCCCTGCAAGTACAAGCAGTAACCTACATTGTGCAGCGCATTGCCTCGTTGGCGGCATTTTTTTATCTGGCCGCATTGGCTGCCTACGTCCAAGGCCGTTTGGCGCAGCAACGCAACCCGGAGCACGGGCGCAGCAGCACTGCGGGTTGGCTCTGGTTGAGCGCGGCCTTGGTGTTGGGCATACTGGCGTTGTTCACCAAACAAAACACCGCTACCCTGCCGCTGGCGCTGTTGTTGGTGGAATTTGTCTTTCTCACCCGCGATGCCAAACATTTGGCGCGGATTGCTGCCATCGCTGTACTGGCAGGCGTATTGTTGTGGGCGGTGCTGGCATTTGGCTTACACTATCACCCATTTTCGTTGCAAGCCATGGAGGCGGCCACCAAGGAAACCACCGAAATCTCGCGCGCCACATATCTGGCCACGCAAATGCCAGTGCTGTGGGTATATATCCGCTTATTTTTACTGCCCAAAGGCTTGCACATTGACCACGATTTTCCTGTGGCAGAGGGTTTTTTCAACGCGCCAGTGTTGCTGGCGTTGTTCGGCCATCTCCTGCTTATGGGGGGCGCGTTATTTTTATTGCGCCGTCAACCCTGGGTGGCGTTCGGCATTTTATTTTACTATTTGGCTCACTTGGTCGAATCCAGCGTCATTCCCATCCGCGATGTGCTGTTTGAGCACCGCACGTATTTGCCCAATGCCGGGTTTGCGCTGGTGTTTGGCTGGTTGCTGACTGTGCCGTTACGCCAGGCGGCTGGGACAAGAATTGCCACGTCGGTGTTGGCCGCCGTGCTGATCGCTTTGGCCGTAGTTACTTGGCAACGCAACCAATTATGGCGCGACCCCATTGCGCTGTGGCAAAACAATGCCCAACTGGCACCGAACAAATCGCGCGCTTGGTCAATCCTGGGCAAACACACTTTGCAGCAAGCCAGCCAACTGGAGGGCGAAGCGCGCTTGGCCACTGCCAAACTGGCGGAGGAACAGTTGAAACGCGCGGTGGCATTGCAACAAGCGCGCGACGGTTCAGACCAAATCAACACCAATGACGCGATTAATTTGATTTTGGCCATGAAAATTCAAAAACGCTATGACGAGGCGCTGGCAACCACCGAAGAACTGTTGCGCAACCCCAGCATTGTGCCGGAATTGCGTGCTAAATTTCTCATCAACCGTGGCAATATTTTTTATGAAACCCGGCGTGGTGCAGAAGCAGAGGCGTCTTACCGCGAAGCCTTGCGCTTGTCGCCCAGCAACATTTCCGCCCGCGCCAATCTTGCCAGTATCTTGGGTGCCAGCGGACGGTTGGCAGAGGCAGAAGCTATGTATTTGGAAGTATTACGATTAGACCCGGATAATCAAGTGATTCAACAAAACTTAACGGCTGTCCGCGCGATGATACAATCTAGGCAATAGCCACATAAAACTATTCACACTACACTCCCCAGGTTTTTTCTCACCGGATTTCAAATCCGCGCGCCGATTTCACAAAAATTATGAATTGTGAGTTATAAGTGATTAATTAACAATTAACAATTCACAATTCATAATTCACAATAGAATTCACCTATGCCGCCATTGCCACCTGCAACCAATTCTCCCCCGCACAGCCGCCCCTGCCTGCTGGTGTTGGCGTCCACATTTCCGCGTTATCCAGGCGACCGTGAACCCCCCTTTGTGTATGAACTCAGCCGTCGTCTGGCGCGCGAGTTTGACGTGACTGTACTGGCACCACACGCACCGGGCGCGGCGGATGAGGAAATGTGGGATGGAATGCGGATTATCCGCTACCGTTATTTTTTCACGTCGTGGCAAACTCTGGCGTATGAAGGCGGCATTTTGGCCAATCTCAAGGCCAACCGCTGGCGCTACGGGCTGGTGCCATTTTTTTTGCTGGCCCAAGGAGTTGCGTTGATAAAATTGCTGCGCGCCACACCCTATGCAGTCATTCATGCCCATTGGCTCATTCCCCAAGGCGCGCTGGCCTTGCTCGCACGGCGGTTTGCCCAGCATCCGCCTGCGTTGCTATGTACCTCCCATGGCGGCGATTTATACGGTTTGTCCGCGCCATGGTGGCGGCGCGTGAAAACCTGGGTATTGCGCCACAGTGACACTGTAACCACGGTCAGCCATGCTATGCATCAGGCTGCGCTGGCATTGGGCGGCGATGCGACGCGCATGGCAACGGTGCCCATGGGCGTGGATCTTGTGCGCCAATTCGTGCCCGAGCCAATGGTGGCGCGCGATGTGGATATTTTGTTCGTGGGGCGTATGGTGGAAAAAAAAGGCGTGGATGTGCTGCTGGCGGCATTCGCCCGCATTGCGCCGGACTTCCCGGCAGTGCGTTTAACTTTGGCCGGCCATGGCCCAGAACTGCCGCACTTGCGTGAATTCGCACGGCCTTTGGGCGAGCGGGTCACATTTCTTGGCGCATTGGCCAATGACCAGTTGCCGGATTGGTATCGTCGCGCCAAAATTGTGGCGTTTCCGTCGCGCATCGCCCAAGATGGCGACCGCGAAGGGTTCGGGCTGGTGTTGGTGGAAGCGCTGGGCTGCGGCTGCGCGGTGATCGCCAGCGACTTGCCTGCGATGCAAGATATTGTCCAGCATGAAGAAACCGCGTGGATTACCGCGCAGGGCGATATAGATGCGCTGGCGCAGGGCTTGGCGCGGCTATTACAGGATGCACCGCTACGCACCAGGTTGGCACAAGCGGGACGCGCACGTGTGGTGGCGTTATACGACTGGGAAGTGATTGCAGCGCGTTACACAACCCTGCTACGCACCTTATGTGCCGGGTAAGCCGATTCATCGCTATCACATTAATTTAAAAAGAAATCATCGGTAAATCATCTGCTTTTATGTTAATTTTAGTGCGTTTACATTGGGTATGTACCTATTCGGCTGGTAGCTGTGCGCGGGAAGCTGGTATCATACCCGTTTCACCAACGGCATAACGAGCAGGAATGTCTTGGAAACCGCTGGCGCGGCATTTTTTTAAGACAGTAGCCGGTAGCGGTCACGAGCTGCTGTCGGCCAACCATGCGGCCTCGCATTTGAAATACATCCCTTTTATCTATAATGAGCGGACACAAATGGAAGAAATCCTAGAAATTCGGGACGGCTGTAGCACGCCTGAACAACTATTACGCAGTCAAGCTTTTGCCCGTTATCTGCAAATTTACAAACGAGCATTTATTGAAAGCCTGGAAAAACGGCCTCCCGCACGCGAGAACGAGGCACGCGCTAAAATTGAGTTTATTAACGGCATTCAACACTCTGAAATTGTGGCAATTTTGGATGATAGCGCCACGCCTTCGGTAGAGCAAATAGAGCGCAACCGTGATCTGGTGCGGTTTCTCGACGGGGTGTTCCACCATTACCGGGGCCGTGCGTACAGCCGTTTGGTGCGATTGCAAAATACCGTGGTGGCCACCACGGAAGAAAAAATAGACAGCGTGGACACGGTGAAGGAATGGGTCACTGCCAAGGCACAAAATCTGTCCAAGTTGATTCTTGAAACCCGCCGTCATTTATTGGGCAAGGTCGGCCTGGATATGGGCGTGCGCCGTACCCAGGGCATGACGGTTTCACCCAATGTTACTGCCGCTGAAATTTCCGGCCATTACTTGAATTTACCCGCTGAGTATGTACTGTTGGCCGGCGTGCCAGTCACGGTATCCGCAGACATTCAAACTGGCGTAGATTACAGCACGCCGTCTAACAAACGCGCCTTGCCATTCTATGAGTTGGCGCACAATCCGTTCCGGCCAGAGCGATTCGCTGTCGAGCAATGGGTATCTGTGGCGTTACAAGTGGGGGCCGCGTTGGTGGTGGCGTATATCCATAAATCACGCGGTTGCATTGAAATGGAAGCGGGCTTGCTCAACTTATTTCCATTCGCCAACGTCAGTGAATTGCGTGACGGGCGCAGGCCGGATGGTTTATTTTTCTTCGGCGATCCCAATGCCGACACGCCAGATTTAGGCTTTTACCAGGACAAAGCCAATGGCATCCTGGTAGGATTGGTGCCGAACCAAGACCCGATGAAATATTTTGGCTATGCCAAAAAGCCCATTCTCACCCTGCACAACGTGCTGGCCATCCGCACTGGCGAAATGCCATTGCACTGCGGTTGCACGCGCTACATCATGCGTTTTGGTGAAAAGACTGGCGAGCCGTATATCGCGGACATGTTGGTGAAAGCCGACGATATGGGCCGTGCGGTGTTAGAACGCGATGCCAACGGTACACTGCGCCCCATTTTTTATGGCACAGAAACCGGCGCATTCGCTTGCTTAGACGGATTCAGCGACGAGGCCAAGTTGCTGATGCGTGGGCGGGAAGTGGGTTACAACCAATCCACTGGCTCCAATGCCCGCCAAATCGTGCCCGTGTCCGAGGAAAGCGAAGTGCAACGTGGCGACGCGCTGGATGTGCTGTTGTATATGAATAACTTCATTCTGGTGGAACCTGGCCAGTTCACCATTGATACGGATATGACCGTGGATGAGGCAATTGAGCATTTCCGTAAGGGCGAGCGCGTGGCCGCTGGCAGCACGCAAACCCACCGTGGTGACAAGGAAAGCAGCTATTGGGCCAATCCGTTTCCCGCGCTCAAGGATAACCAGGGCAAGATTCTGCACCCGGACTTGTATGTGCAATTCCAGGATAACGAAGCGCGCTTTATTGCGGAAACCAAGGCCCTGGTGGATAAAGGCGATATGTTGATCGGCGTGGCCTATAGCCAGCTCATGGCAGGCGTGTATAAAGAAAATACCGATGAGGACATTCTCCGTTGCGGCTACACCAAGCGCGAAAATGTAGAACAGGAAGGCCCTATCCGCCTGGCGGAAGACCTGATCAGCTTGATAAAACAGCGGGCGTTGACTAAGCGCGAGCGCTTGGGCGGCCATGTACACCAAGTCAGCATCACTGTGGCGCTGATTGGCGACAGCCGCACCGGCAAGTCAGAAACCGCTGAAAAAATGGAAGGCTTGCTGAGCTTGCAATTGATTTAGGCGATTGCTAGAAAGGAGTGCGTAGGTCGGGTTACGCCGTGAACAGATGCGGCTAACCCGACTTACGCACTACAAAGAAATCTCCTTCAAAATTTTCCCCACCACTATTTAAAATACATAAAAATCGCTACGTTATGAACCACATTGACCCTGCCAGCACTGACTCCACCATTGCAGTGGATGAACACGATTTACAAGCCATGCGCCGCGCCAAACTTGATGCCTTGCGTGCGCAAGGCAATGCCTATCCCAATGACTTTCGCCGGGATCGCTTGGCGCATGAAATTCACCAGCAATACACGGAGCACGATGCGGCTACGCTGGAAAGCCAACCTATCCGCGTCCGCCTGGCTGGGCGCATGATGACACGGCGCATCATGGGCAAAGCGGCATTTGCGCATTTACAGGATATGAGCGGCCAAATTCAACTCTATCTGCGCCAGGGCGACTTGCCTGATGGCGTATACGAAGCATTCAAGCATTGGGACATTGGCGACATTGTGGGTGTGGCGGGCATGGTGTTCAAAACCAAAACTGGCGAATTGTCCATCAAAGTGGATGAAATCCGCTTGCTCACCAAATCGTTACGTCCTTTGCCGGAAAAATGGCACGGCCTGGCGGACACCGAAACCCGCTACCGCCAACGTTACCTTGATTTAATCATGAACGAGGACAGTCGCCGGGTGTTTCACCTGCGCTCGCGCATGATTGCCGCCATTCGCCATTTTTTGGAAGCGCGTGGCTTTTTAGAAGTGGAAACGCCGATGATGCACCCCATTCCAGGCGGTGCCACGGCCCGGCCATTTGTCACGCACCATAACGCCCTGAATATGGAATTATTTCTGCGCGTTGCGCCAGAATTGTACCTCAAGCGCTTGGTGGTGGGGGGATTTGAAAAAGTTTTTGAAATCAACCGTAATTTCCGCAACGAAGGACTCTCCACCCGCCACAACCCAGAATTTACCATGCTGGAGTTTTATCTGGCCTATGCCGATTACCACATGCTGATGGATTTGACCGAAGAAATGTTCCGCGCCGTGGCGCAAGAACTGCTGGGCAGCGCACAAATTCCGTACACTTTAGCGGATGACCAGCAAGGCCTGTACGATTTTGACGCGCCGTTCACCCGCATGACGTTAGTGGAGTCCATCGCCCATTTTCATCCTGATATTTCCTTGCCGCAATTGCATGACTTGGAATTTTTACGCAGCCTGGCTTTGGCGCTAAAAATCCATACCAAGCCCAACGATGGCGCGGGTAAACTGCAACAAGCCATTTTTGAGGAAACCGTGGAACACCGGCTGATACAACCCACCTTCATCACCGCGTACCCCACCGAAACCTCGCCGCTGGCGCGGCGCAACGATGACAATCCCGCCGTAACAGACCGTTTTGAATTATTTATTGGCGGACGCGAAATCGCCAATGGATTCTCTGAGCTAAACGACGCGGATGACCAAGCCGAACGCTTCCGCCAGCAAGTGGCGGACAAAGACGCGGGTGATTTGGAAGCCATGCACTATGACGAGGATTACATCCGCGCCCTAGAACACGGGCTGCCGCCCACGGCTGGCGAAGGCATAGGCATAGACCGGCTGGCCATGTTGCTCACCAACACCGCGTCCATCCGGGATGTGCTGCTGTTTCCGCAATTGCGCCGCAAGGAATTGTAGCGAGAGGCCGATTTGTCAATTCAGGTTGCTGTGGCTTATTATTTCAACAATCCCAAACAGGACATTGCATGAAAGTAACAATTTTCGGCTCCGGTTACGTCGGCCTGGTGACTGGCGCTTGCCTGGCAGAAGCAGGCAATCAAGTGTTGTGCGTGGACAACAATGCTGCCAAGGTGGAATTGTTGCGCCAAGGCATTCCGCCCATTCATGAACCGGGCATAGAAAATTTGCTTGCCAACAATTTGGCCGCAGGCCGCTTGCGCTTTACCACTGAGGCCAGTGAAGGGGTAGCGCACGGCGAAGTGCAATTTATTGCTGTGGGCACGCCGCCGGATGAGGACGGCACCGCAGACTTGCAATATGTGCTCGCTGTGGCGCACGCCATTGGCGAACACATGCAAGGTTACAAGTTGTTGATTAACAAATCCACTGTGCCTGTAGGCACAGCGGACACCGTGCGCGCCACCGTCACGCGCACCTTGCGCGCACGCGGTCTGGATTTGCCGTTTGACGTGGTGTCTAACCCCGAGTTTTTGAAAGAAGGCGCGGCAGTGGACGATTTCATGCGGCCTGACCGCATTATCATTGGCGCGGATAACCCGCAAATCATGCAAATTTTGCATGATTTGTATGCGCCGTTCAACCGCAATCACAATAAAATCATTATGATGGATGTGCGTTCAGCGGAATTGACCAAATACGCAGCCAACGCCATGCTGGCCACTAAAATTAGTTTTATGAATGAAATCGCCAATTTAGCAGAAAAATTCGGCGCCGACATTGAACAGGTACGCATTGGCATCGGCTCAGACCCGCGCATTGGCTTTGATTTTATTTATCCGGGTTGCGGTTTTGGCGGCTCGTGCTTTCCCAAGGATGTGTTGGCACTGTTGCGCATGGCGGAGCATCAAGGCATGCAAGCGCGTATCTTGCAAGCTGTGATGGCAGTCAATCACAGCCAGCACCAACGTTTGTATGAAAAAATTCATCAGCATTTTCAAGGAGAATTAGCCGGGCGGCGTTTCGCGCTGTGGGGCTTGGCGTTTAAGCCCAATACCGATGATATGCGGGAAGCGCCCAGCCGCACGCTCATGGAAGCGCTGTGGGCCGCTGGCGCATCCGTACAAGCCTATGATCCTAAAGCGATGAACGAGGCACAGCGCATTTATGGCGAGCGGGCAGATTTTACCTTGTGCGCGACCCCGGAAGCTGCGCTAGATAATGCCGATGCGCTGATCATCGTAACCGAATGGCAGGTGTTCCGCAGCCCCAATTTTCAGCGCATTTACCACAGCCTGCGCCAACCGTTGATTTTCGATGGCCGTAACCTCTACGATCCGCAACGCATGGCGCAATTGGGTTTCGCGTATTACGCCATTGGCCGTGGGCTGTGACCTTATGAAATACCAGCATTGGCCAATCCTCGCGCATTTCACAGCGTAAAACGATGTACCCGTGCGCGCAAGGTTTCCGCCAATTCCAGCAATTCATTGCCAGCAGTCGCCGTCTGCTCAGCGGATTCTTCGCCATGGCTGGCAATGGCGATAATATGCGCGGTACTATGGCTGATTTCCGCCGCCGCCGTGCTCTGTTGCTCAATGGCGCTGGCAATTTGCTCGGTCACAGACATCATGCGCGTGGTGGCCTCGGTGATGGTTTGGAAAGCAATGGCCGCATCGCGGACATGCCCCACGCTTTGGCGCGCTTGGTTGCTGCCATGGTTCATCATGGCGGTGGCGTGTTCAGCGCTGAGTAACAAGGTTTTCAGCGAACTTTGAATTTCCTGGGTAGACTGTTGGGTGCGTTTGGCCAGATTACGCACTTCGTCGGCAATAACACTGAAACCGCGCCCGTGGTCTGCGGCGCGCGCTGCTTCAAGCGCGGCGTTGAGCGCCAGTCGGTCGGTTTGTCCGGCAACATCTTGAATTAATCGTAAAATTCCATCAACCATAGTAATCTCACGCGCCAATTCGGCCACAATACGCGCAGATTTTTCCACATCCACAGACAGTTGTGACACTGCCTCGCGGCTGGCATTGACCAAATCCATGCTGGCTGACGCTTGTTGATATACGATTTTAGTTTCCGCAGACATGGCCTCAGTGTGCTGCGCAATTTCGTGAATGCTGGCCGCCAGTTGCGTGGCAGCAGAAGAAACTTGCTCGGTTGCATTGTTTTGCTGCTCCAGCGCATGATGAGTTTGGCCTGCAATTTTGAAAATCTGCTGGGCATTGCCGCCCAAACGCTGGCTGGCTTGCTGAATGTCGCCCAACAACGCGCGCAAATTCTGATTCATCTCTGCGGTAGCTCGTTGAATTTGCGAAATTTCATCATGCCGTATATCTGATGTAGGCCAAGATTGATCCAAGCGGCCCGCTGC
>DYPE01000084.1 GCA_020720085.1 Dichelobacter nodosus
ACCGGCCCTTCAAACAGCAAACCGGATTGAAATTCATGGTAAATCATAGACCCCGGCGGAAGTGCATAATCCGGTGGCGATTTCAAATCCGGTGCGGATTTCAAATCCGGGCGGGGATTTCAAATCGGGTGGCGGGTTGCGTTTGGCTGGCAGATAATCGGTTTTCAAATCAATCATCATCGGCGCGGATTCCAAATCGGGCGCGGTGTCCTGAGCTTGCCGAAGGGTAGTTTCCGGCTTCGCAGTATGCCAGCCAATGGGCGGCCATGGCGCTGGGTTGCCGTCAATATCAACCAAGACGGTGGACATTGTCGTTGCCGTTGCCGTTGCAGTTTGCGCTTGCGCGAATTCCTCTTCCTCCGCTGGCATCGGAGAGGGAGGGGTTTGGGGAGGAAGAGGATTGTTATTATTTTTATTGTTAGAAGAAGTATTGTTATAACTACTATTGTTATATAGCGTGTCCGTTGCGGAATCCCCGGTTTGGGCACCTGGACTAGCAAAAAAAATCAACTGCTTGGGCAGGTACTTACCGGTATCGTCTTTTTCCATGCCAATGCTGTAACCCTGCAAGTAGCCTTTGTCGGATAATTCCGCCAACGCGCGGCGGATGCGTTTCGGCCCCATGTTCCACGGTCTGATTTTGAACAGGTAACCGCTGCCAAATTGGCAATCGGGCGGCATGGCCAATGCGAACATCAGCAGCAGCGTGGCATCGGGCGACAGAGGGTGCTCGCGTTTGGTGCCCTTGGGTACGAAATCGGCACCGCCATAAATATCCAGCCAGGTAGGGTGGGCAACATCTTTATCGTTGCCCACCATTTCGTGCCACATTATGGTGGGCAAAACAAAAAGACGTTTTGCCCACCCTACCTGACTGGTCGAAACACCCCAACGGGGTGAAATCTATACAGCCCAGGGCAACGCCCTGGGAAAATAGCCGCCAAAAAACCAAGCCCTGAAGGGGCGAAATACAATAAACATCAATCTGTTATTCCGCCCCTTCAGGGCTTGATTATAAACATGCCCTTTACCCAGGGCGTTGCCCTGGGCTATATGAATCATGCCCTTTTAGGGCTGAACTTGGGGACGCGCCATGCCCAGTAGCAAAACTCTTGTTCCTACCGTCCTGGTCGAAACACCCCAACGGGGTGAAATCTATACAGCCCAGGGCAACGCCCTGGGAAAGCCAGGTAGGGTGGGCAACATCTTTATCGTTGCCCACCATTTCGTGCCACATTATGGTGGGCAAAACAAAAAGCGGTGTCCTGAAGCTCTGCCGAAGGGACGTTTTGCCCACCCTACCTGACTACCTGACTACCTGACTGGGGCATTGATGCGCCGGAAACCGCGCATCCAGGCAAGCCGGGCCAGCCATTTGGCGAAGCGGCCAAGGAATGCTTGGCGCGCATCGTGAAAGGCAGGCAATGGATACCGGAAATCAAGGCGAAAGACGTGTACGGGCGCACAGTCGCGCGGTTGACCAGTGGCGAAATCGATGTATCCGCCGCATTGGCCGCGCAAGGCTGTGCGCACGCAAAAGAGAGCAAATACTTGCCGTTGCAATTGGAAGCCAAAGCGGCCCAGCGTGGCCTGTGGAAATTGCCCGAATCCGAACGGATTGACCCGAAGGATTGGCGCAAGAAGTTCAAGTAGCTGTTAATCGACCGGGTTGTGATGATAAGCGTCTGTTTGCTTATCATCGCAACCCGGAACCCAACCAAATGCGCCGCGATTTCAAATCCACGCGCCGATTTCAAATCTGCGCTCCGATTTCAAATCCGCCGCCAATTCTGTACTCGACTGGAAGGACGCGGCCTATCGTACCGTGCGCTGCTTGTTGCCTTCTCGCCGCACCTTCTTTTTGATAGCTGGGATCATCTGATGCGCTTTATGCTCAAGGGGTTGGGCGCAAAAATTCCTGATTCAGGTTGGGGGGATTAAATGGAGAATTGCTGCTGCCATTGCCATGCGCTTGAGGTTAGCGCACAAGCGTTGTACTCTAGCGCAAAATTGGCGGTGCGGGCAAAATAACCCGCCTGATACGCAAGGAGCCTTTCATGAACCACTCATCCACTTACCAAACCAGTATGTTTATTGATCCCGAAATGTATATCGAATACAACTTTAGTTTTGACACAGGACGGGTGTTGCATTATCGCATCCCATTCCAGCGCGAAAATCAGCCGCCGGTGCGCGACGAACATACGGAGTGGACGCAACTTACCTATCATCAGTGCGCCAACTGTCCGCTCAATCCGCATGAACACACGTTTTGCCCGGTGGCAGTGGATGCCCAGGAAATCATTTTAGGATTCCGTGAAGTGTTGTCGTACCGCGAAGGCGATGTGCGGGTATCCACGCCAGATCGCGAATATTTCCGCCGTTGTGACGCACAAACCGGCTTGCGTTCGCTCATTGGCTTTGTCATGGCCACCAGCCGTTGTCCAATTTTAGAGCCGTTGCGTGGCATGGCGCATTTTCATTTGCCGTTTGCTTCGTTAGACGAAATTGTCTACCGCGCCACTTCGTCTTATTTGCTGATTCAATATTACCGCTACAAAGACGGTCAATCGCCGGATTTGAATTTGGAAGGGTTAAAGACGCAATACCAAGAAATTCAAACGCTCAATTATCATTTCCTCCAGCGCATCCGCGCGGCCAGCGAAGGCGATGCCAGCTTGGATGTGCTGGCCACGTTGTTTTCGATTTCCGCGTTATTTTCGTTCAGCCTGGAACAACATCTGGAACAACTTAAGCCGGTATTCCTCAAGGATTCTGATGTGGCAGGATAGTCATGCGTGTCATCACTGACGTAGAGGATTTGCGCGTAGCACTGCACTCCCTGCGGCCCGTAGCCTTAGTGCCTACTATGGGCAATTTGCACGCTGGCCATTTGGCATTGGTGCGCACGGCACGTCAACACGCGCCCACTGTGGTGGCCAGTATTTTTGTCAATCCCTTGCAATTCGGCCCAAACGAAGACTACGCGCGCTATCCGCGCACCCTGGCGCAAGATTGTGAACAATTGGCGGACGCGGGCGTGGACGTGGTATTCACCCCCGTTGCGGATGCGCTTTATCCTAACGGCTTGACGCAACACACCCAAGTGATCGCGCCAGGCTTGAGCGAGATATTGTGTGGGCGCTTCCGCCCGGACTTATTTCCAGGCGCGGCCACGGTAGTTACCATGCTATTTCACGCCGTGCAACCGTCTGTGGCAGTATTTGGCGAAAAAGACTGGCAACAACTGGCAATAATCCGCAAAATCACCCAGGATTTATTGCTGCCGGTGCGCATTGTAGGCCACCCCACTGAACGTGAAGCAGATGGCCTGGCCATGAGTTCGCGCAACCAATACCTCACACCCGAACAGCGCGCGCAAGCGCCGACACTGTATCGCATTTTGCAAACGCTACGCCACGAAATCGAGCAAGGAGGGCAGCGCGATTACCCGGCACTCTGCGCACGCGCGGTAGAAGAATTGGCGCACGCTGGGTTTCGCGTGGATTACGTAGAAATCCGCGAAGCGGATTCACTTGCGCTTGTGCAAACCCAGCATCGCCACCTGCGCCTGCTCGCTGCCGCCTGGCTGGGCGCGGCGCGGCTGATTGACAACCTTGGCATTGAGTTGATTTAGCGAGAGGAGACCTGCCATGTCCGCCGTATTAAAACCAACTGGGGCGGAGTATTTGGCGCAAGAACGGCGCAGCGCAACCAAGCATGAGTTTATGGATGGCGAAACTTTCGCCATGAGCGGTGCCAGCGCTGCGCACAATTTGATTGTTGGCAATCTGCTGGCCGCCTTGCACCACCAACTGCGCCAGCGCCCGTGCCGTGTATACCCCAGTGATATGCGGGTACAAGTGGCGGACGGCTATGTTTATCCCGATGTCACAGTGGTGTGTGGCCGCCCGCAATTTTTTGATGAAGACAATTTGCTCAATCCATCTGTGATCATTGAGGTATTGTCTCCTAGCACTGCCGAGTATGATGCCAGCGGCAAATTCGCCCGCTACCGCCGCTTGGTCTCAGCGCGTGAATACCTGCTGGTAGCACAACACCAACCGCACATTCTGCATTATGTCAAGCAAACAGAACAGCGCTGGATGTTGACCGAGTATTGTGATGCGGCAATATTTGAACTACCCTCCATAGAATGCACGCTGAGTCTGGCGGAAGTGTATGAGAAGGTATTTGAAGAATAACTCCGCCTGCCGCAAATATGGCTACGCGAATTTTCTCCTCCGCGTCAGTCCCTTAAATTTGACGCAAAACCGTCACGATTCGCTGTTAGTGTGCCCATACCATACCGCCCAAGCGGAGGTGTAAAAAAACACGTCCCCCTACCAACGCGCTGGCCAATCGCCATGCGCATCCTCTTACCACTCAATTCATTGGAGGCTTTACACATGACCAAATACGTATACGCATTTGCCGAAGGCGATGGCAAAAACAAAATGTTACTTGGCGGCAAAGGCGCGAATTTGTGCGAAATGACGCAAATTGGCCTTAATGTACCGCCGGGATTCACCATCACCACCGAAACCTGTCTGGCTTATTTGGAAAAAAATCAATTGCCAGATGGCGTGATGAATGAAGTGCGCGAACACATCGCCGCGCTGGAACGCCAGACTGGCAAAGGCTTTGGCGCAACGGATAACCCGCTGCTGGTGTCCGTGCGCTCGGGTTCAGCCCAGTCCATGCCCGGCATGATGGACACCATTTTGAACCTGGGATTGAATGAAAGCACCTTGCAAGGGCTGATTGCCCAAACCGGCAACGAACGCTTTGGCTACGACGCTTATCGCCGCTTCATTCAATTGTTTGGCAAAGTGGCGTT
Organism: Dichelobacter nodosus; assembly: GCA_020720085.1. Taxonomy (GTDB): domain Bacteria; phylum Pseudomonadota; class Gammaproteobacteria; order Beggiatoales; family Beggiatoaceae; genus DYPE01. The sequence goes on from DYPE01000084.1 coordinate 4,841, forward strand.
GGGTGTGCCGGATGAAAAATTCGACACGCACTTTGAAGCCGTGAAACACCGCGCGGGCGTGAAAGTAGATGTGGGCCTGTCTGCTGAGCATCTCAAGGAAATCTCTGCGCTATTTTTAGAAGCGGTGAAAGAACACACCGGTCGCCCTTTCCCCAGCGATGTGTTCGAGCAATTGGAAATCGCCATCCAGGCGGTGTTCAAATCGTGGATGGGCAAGCGTGCGGTAGATTACCGCCGCGAATTTCACATCACGCCGGACAAAGCCAATGGCACAGCAGTGAACGTGGTGACCATGGTGTTTGGCAACATGGGCAATGACTCCGCCACGGGCGTGGGTTTCACCCGCGACCCAGGCACTGGCGAAAACGTGATGTTTGGCGAATATTTGGTCAATGCCCAAGGCGAGGACGTGGTGGCGGGCATCCGCACGCCCAAAGCGGTGCATTTGCTAGAAGCAGAAATGTCCGAGCAGTATGCGCAATTGGTAGAATTGCGCAACAAGCTGGAAACGCATTACCGTGAAGTGCAAGATTATGAATATACAATTGAAAAAGGCGTACTGTACTGTCTGCAAACCCGCAATGGCAAAATGAACGCCACAGCCAAGGTGCGCACTTCAGTGGAAATGTGCAACGAAGGCTTGATCAGCAAAGAAGAAGCGCTGTTGCGGGTGGAACCGGAACTGCTGGAGCAATTGCTACACCCGCGCTTAGACCCAAACCATAAATCCACCGCCCTGGCCACCGGCATCCCCGCCTCGCCTGGCGCGGCGTTTGGCCGTTGCGTGTTTGATGCGGATCGTGCCGAACTCATGGGCCGTGCTGGCGAGAAAGTCATTCTGGTGCGCGAAGAAACCAAGCCGGAAGATATTCACGGCTTTTTTGCCGCGCAAGGCATTCTCACCAGCCGTGGCGGCAAAACCTCGCACGCCGCTGTGGTGGCGCGCGGCATGGGTAAACCCTGCGTGTCTGGCGCGGAAGGCATTGCTGTGGATGTAAAAACTCGCACCGCGCGCATCGGCGACCGCACCTTGCACGAAGGCGACACCATCACCATTGACGGCGGCACTGGCAAAGTCTATCAAGGCGCGATACCCACTGTGCCACCCGAGTTTTCCGATGATCTGCGCACACTGCTCGGCTGGGCGGATAGCGTGGCCCAACTCAAAGTCATGGCCAACGCCGACACCCCGGACACCGCGCGCAAAGCCGTGGAATATGGCGCGATGGGCATCGGCTTGTGCCGTACCGAACGCATGTTCAATGCTTCTGACCGCCTGCCGGTGGTGTTGGAAATGATTCTGGCCAACACGACCGAAGAACGCAAAAAAGCCCTGGATCGCCTACTGCCCATCCAACGCAGCGACTTCAAAGAACTGTTCATTGCCATGTCACCGCGCCCAGTCACCATCCGCCTGCTTGACCCGCCGATTCATGAATTCCTGCCCACCAAGGAAGAATTGGCAGAAGAATTGGAGCGCTTGGAAGAATACCGCCACGATTTGCGCGGCAAACGCATTCTGATGAATACCCTGCCGTTGCTGCAAGCGGGCGGACGCACGGTCACGCTGTCCGCAGTGGAAGACGTACAAGTGCTGGATCAAGACTTGGAAGTGGTGGAAGAAGCCATTGCCAAAAAAGAACTCATGCTCGCTAAAGTGCGTGCGCTACACGAAGTCAATCCCATGCTTGGCCATCGCGGCGTGCGCCTGGGCCTGACCTATCCTGAAATTTACACCATGCAAATTCAAGCCGTGCTGGAAGCTGCTGCCGAATGTATGCGCGAAGGCCATGCCATCCAACCGGAAATCATGGTGCCGCAGGTGTGTACTGCGCAGGAACTGCTGCATGTGAAAAAAATCGTCGAGCAATGCCGCGCCGACGTGGAAAGCCGCTTTGGTCTAACCCTTACGTTTAAGTTCGGCACCATGATCGAAGTGGTGCGCGCCTGTATGCGCGCCGTGCAACTGGCCGAAGTGGCAGAGTTTTTCTCATTTGGCACCAACGATTTGACCCAGGCCACGTTCTCGTTCTCACGCGAAGACGCGGAAAACAAATTCCTACCGCTGTACACTGAAACCAACATCCTGCGCGACAACCCGTTTGAAGTGCTGGATGTCAAGGGCGTAGGCCAATTGATGAAACTCACGGTAGAATGGGGCCGCAATTCCCGCCCCGGTCTGAAAGTCGGCATCTGCGGCGAACAGGGTGGCCATCCACAATCCATCCGCTTCTGCCACCACATTGGTTTGGATTACGTCTCCTGCTCCGCGCCGCGCGTGCCGGTCGCCCGCTTGGCTGCGGCACATGCCAAGTTACTAGAAAGCCAATACAATTCTGACGCATAACCCACACACCAACCGCGTCCGCGCCCTCGCGGGCGGACGCGGTTGGCCGAATTTTAATCAAAAAACATTAGCTTCGACAGGCTCAGCTCAAGTGGGGTAAGCGGATTGTGTTCGGCTGGGTTCTGCAAGTGCTCAATTTAGGCACAGCCTAGGCCGCTACAGCAAGGCAATGGCCTTAACCCGCGCGTACACGGACAGACCAGGGCGCAGTTGCAGCAATGCGCCGGATTTGCGCGTGACACGCGCAACCAGGGTGCAGCCGCGCAAGTCTAATTTCACCAGCAAATGACTGGGATTTTTTGATTCTTCCTGCAACTCGGTTACTGTGGCCGGAAAAATATTCAAAATGCTGCTTTGGGTTTCATTGGCCAAGGCCAAACTCACATCGCGCGACAGAATGCGCACGCGCGCGCGTTCGCCAATACCCAAGCGCGCGCTACGCCCGTACCCGGAACACGGGCGTTGTTCCGGGCTACGCCCGTGTTCCGGGCTACGCCCGCGTTCCGGGCGCGGTACGCGCAAGCAGCCACCAGCGAATTCCAAATGGGTTAGGCAATATTCTTCGTCGTGGCCGATTACGTGGGCTGTGATGACCGTGCCTGCTTCATCACTTTGCAATAAAGGCAAATCCAGCCGCCCCAGCATGTGCGCCAGGCTGCCTTGGGCAATGGCGCGCCCGCCTGCCATCAATACCAAAAAATCTGCCAGGCGCATCACTTCTGCTAGCGCGTGGGTGATGTACAGCACGGGGATGGAAAGCTCTTGGTGCAGGATTTCCAGATAAGGCAAAATTTCCTCTTTGCTCAGCGCATCCAGTGCGGCCAATGGCTCATCCATCAACAACAGGCGTGGGCTGGTAAGCAAGGCGCGGCCAATCGCCACCCGCTGGCGTTCGCCGCCAGACAGTTTTTCTGGTTTGCGCGCCAGCAACGCGGCTAGGCCCAGCCATGCCACCGCGTCATCGAACGCCACGCGGCGTGCGGCGGGCGCAATGCGCTTCATGCCATATTGCAAGTTGCCTTGCACGGTTAAGTGGGGAAATAGGCTGGCTTCTTGAAACACATAGCCCAGCGCACGCTGGTGGGTGGGCAAAAATAGCCCGCGTGCGCTGTCTTGCCAGCATTCGCCATTCACATGCAACTGACCGTGCCCGGAACGCGGGCGTAACCCGGAACGCGGGCGTAGTTGCGCGTATTCCAGCCCAGCAATGCAGCGCAACAGCGTGGTTTTGCCTGAGCCGGAATGGCCAAATAGCGCACTAACTCCTTGACCAGGCAAGTCAAATTCAGTATCTAGCGTAAATTCGCCTAAGTGTTGGCGGAATTGGCCGTGAATGCCGTTGTTTTCACTCATGCGATGGCTACGCCCGCGTTCCGGGCTACGCCCGCGTTCCGGGCATCGTCTGCATGGGTGCGCATAATTTCTAAAATTTTATCCAGGTGCAATTTGAACAAGGCCACCAACGTGGGATCGAAAATGATGCCTTGGTGGGCGGTAATAAACTCTACTGTGGTTTGCAATGGCCACTGGTTTTTGTAGGGACGGCTGGACAGCAGCGCGTCGAACACGTCCGCCAGCGTGGTGATGCGCGCAAACAGCGGGATAGCTTCGCCCGCAAGACCATCAGGATAGCCTTGGCCATCCCACCGTTCATGGTGCGAGCGCGCCACTGTGGCAGCGGCCAGCAGCAGATCAGACGGACGGGCGCTGCCAGCCAAAATTTTTTCACCAATCAGCGTGTGTTGCTGCATTTGCCGCCATTCATCTGCATCCAAGCGCGCAGGTTTGAGCAAAATATGGTCGGGAATGCCAATTTTGCCAATGTCGTGCATGGGTGACACTGCCAGCAATAAACAAGTTTGCATATCGTTCAGCCCCGCCGCACGGCCTAGCAATTGCGCGATGTTACCAACCCGGATAATATGATTGCTGGTTTCGTTGTCGCGGAATTCCGCCGCACGGCCCAGGGCGCGCAGAATTTCCCATTGGGTTTCTTTTAACTCGCGCGTGCGTTCCTGCACACGGCGTTCTAGCTCCTCGTTATGGCGCTGGGTTTGCCGTTGCAACGCGCGTAAATTCAAATGGGTAGCCACGCGGGCAAACACCTCTTCCTGCTGAATGGGTTTGGTAATATAATCCACAGCACCCAGGGCAAAGCCGCGAATTTTTTCGCGTGTATCTGCCAGTGCGGTAAGAAAAATGACAGGAATATCGCGTGTGCGCGGGTTTTCCTTGAGCAGGCGGCAGACCTCGAAGCCATCTAAGCCGGGCATCATTACGTCCAGCAGCACCAGTTCCGGCGGATCAAATTCAATCTGCCGCAACGCCTGCTCGCCGTCCTGTGCTACACGAACTTTGTAGCCGTGCGCACTTAACGAATTAAACAACAGCTTGGTATTGGCGGGCGCATCATCCACCACCAACACTACGCTTTCTTTCACACCAGGCACTATCATACCCATTCCACTCACTACGGCGGCGTTCCCGTCTATGACGTTCCAGCCCAGGTTATTCGCATGGAAAAATCAATTTGGCAGTATAAAGGCTTTCGCTCATTTTTACTGATTGCATTCATTAACGCATTCACTGATCTGGGGCACAAAATCATTATCCAAAATACTTTATTCAAATTTTACGACGGCACCGAGCTGCGCGTATATACCGCAATTATCCAAGCCATGATTTTATTGCCCTATTTGCTTACATTCACGCCAGCCGGGTTTTTTTCCGACCGCTTTGCCAAGCATAAAATTATCCAAATTTGTTCGTTTCTCGCCATTCCCATCACCATGATGATTACGGTGTGTTATTTCATGGGCTGGTTCTGGCCCGCGTTTGCGCTTACATTTTTGCTTGGCCTGCAAAGCGCCATTTATTCGCCAGCCAAATATGGCTATGTGCGTGAAATAATTGGTAAATCCAGGCTGGCGCAAGGCAATTCCGCGCTGGAGGCGGTGACAATCATTGCTATTCTGGCCGGCACCTTGGCGTATACCGTTGTATTTGAATGGCTATTCCGCACCGCATTCGGCGGGGTTTCTGGCCAGGGCCACAGTTTGGGCGAAATGATGCAAGTGCTGACTTTGGCCGGTTTTTTTCTGGTCGCTGGTTCTGTCCTCGAATTTACCCTATCGTTTCGTCTCAAACCCATTGCCAGCGTTGCCCCGAATCTAAAATTTGATGCAGGCCACTATGTTCGCGGCGCTTACCTGCGCGAAAATCTGGCCGAAGCCTGGCGCCACGAGGGCATACGCCTCTCCATCATTGGCTTGGCCATATTCATGGGCGTTAATCAAGTGGTGCTGGCCAATTTTGGCGCGCATTTGCGTGAAATCAGCGGCGTTTTGGATACCACAGTGGCCAACGGCCTGATGGCGTTGGCGGGCATTGGCATTGTCACTGGCTCAATCATTGTGGGCGGCGTATCACGCAATTATATCGAAACCGGACTGATTCCCCTAGGCGCACTGGGGGTTTGCGCTTCGCTGCTATTGTTGCCCTTTGTACATGACCTATACACCCTTGCCGTGTTATTCACCGTATACGGCTTGTTTGGCGGCCTGTTCATGGTACCGCTCAATGCCTTGATTCAATATTTCGCCAAAGAGGGCGAAGCCGGGCGTGTGCTGGCCGCCAATAATTTCATGCAAAACCTGATGATGATTGTGTTTCTAATGCTGTCCGTGGGGTTTGCTTGGCAGGGCTACTCCAATCAGGCCACATTTTACTTTCTCGCCATTGTGACGCTTATTGGCACAGTGTACACCCTGTACAAATTGCCGCAGTCGTTTATCCGCTATTTGCTTACTTTGGTGTTTCAGCGCCATTATCATATCCAGGTGACAGGGATGCGCAATGTGCCGGCCAATGGCGGCGTGTTGTTATTGGGCAATCACGTCAGTTGGTTGGACTGGGCCATGCTGCAAATTGCTTGCCCACGGCCAATACGCTTTGTCATGACGCGGGTGATTTATGAAAAATGGTATATTCGCTGGTTTTTGGATTTATTCCAAGTCATTCCCATCACGCGCAGTGGCAGCAAGGACGCGCTGGCGCGCGTGCACGAAGCATTGGAAAATGGCGAATGCGTGGCGCTGTTTCCTGAAGGGCAAATCAGCTACAACGGCCACCTCAGTGTGTTCCATGCCGGATTCGAGCGTGCAGTGGCGGGCAGCGGCGCGGCGATTGTACCGTTTTACCTGCGCGGCTTGTGGGGCAGCCGTTTTTCTTATTCCTCTGGCAAATACCGCGAAAACACCCTGGACGGCTCCGGGCGGCGCATTACCGTGGCCTTTGGCCACCCGCTGACAGACAGCGCAACGGCGGTAGAAGTAAAACAAGCGGTGCAGGCTGCATCGCTGAGTGCTTGGCAAACCTACGTGGAAACTTTAGAACCGCTGGGCATCAATATCCTGCGCACCCTGCGCGCTAACGCCCGCCGCTTGGCGGTAACAGACGGCCAAACCGCGTTGAGTTCGCGCAGTCTGCTGGCCGCTGCGCTGGCATTCTTGAAGCTGCTGCGCCCCACACTCCAAAGCTTCGACAGGCTCAGCTCAAGCCAGTACGCCCGCGTTCCGGGTTACGCCCGCGTTCCGGGTAGTGTGGGCATTTTGCTGCCACCCTCCAATGCCTGCGTGATTGTCAACACCATGGCGCTGTTCAACGGCAACACTGTGGTAAATTTGAACTACACCACCACGCTGGCCAATCTCGAACACGCCGTGCAGCACGCTGGCCTGCGCGTTATTCTCACCTCGCGCCAGTTCTTTGACAAATTGGCCGCACGCGGCATTCATCTGAGCGGGCTGGCGCAAACGGCAGAATTGATTTATTTAGAAGACCTCAAACCACGCCTATCGCGCCGGGTATTGGCGTGGAACTGGCTGCTCACCTGGCTGCCCACGCGGGTGTTACAAATGCTGTACCTCCGGTCAGTGAAATTAGACGACACTGCCGCGATTTTGTTCAGCAGCGGCTCAGAAGGCGCGCCCAAGGGTGTGTGTCTGAGTCACGCCAACCTCATGGCCAATCTTAAACAAGCTGCTGCCATACTCAACCCAGCGGAAGGCGATGTAGTGCTCAATACCCTGCCCACCTTTCACGCCTTTGGCCTCACTGTTACCACGTTGATGCCATTGGTGGAAGGCATTCCCATGGTGTGCCAGCCCGACCCCACGGATGCCGCTGCGGTAGCCAGGCGCATTGCGCAATATAAAGTCACTATTTTGGCTGGCACTTCGACGTTTTTGCGCATGTACTGCCGCAACCGCAAAGCCAACGCGCTGATGTTCGACTCGCTGCGCATCATTGTGGCGGGTGCGGAACGCCTGCAACCGGAAGTCCGCCGCGAGTTCCGCGAAAAATTCGGCAAAATCATCTACGAAGGCTACGGCGTGACCGAAACCAGCCCAGTGGCCAGCGTGAATATTCCCGACATTCTCATGGATTACAACGGCGACACCCAAATCGGCAATTGGCCGGGCACCGTGGGACTGCCTTTGCCAGGCACGCAAATCCGCATTGTAGACCCGACCACGCTAGAACCCTTGCCCACCGGGGAAGCCGGGTTGATTCTGATCGCCGGGCCACAGGTCATGCAAGGCTATCTCGGCCAGCCGGAAAAAACTGCCGCTGCCATTGTCGAGCAACACGGCGTGCGCTGGTACAAAACCGGCGACAAAGGTCATTTGAATGCCGATGGTTTTCTTACCATTGTGGATCGCTACTCGCGTTTTGCCAAAATTGGCGGTGAAATGGTCAGCCTGAGCGCAGTGGAAGCCGCTATTGCGCCGCTGCGCACAAGTACAGACAGCGAAATTCTCGCTGTGGCCCTGCCTGACCCTGGCAAAGGCGAGAAAATCGTCTTGTTGGTGGCGGGCGAAGATGCGCAAGCGCTCAAGGCGCTCGCCCTGCAAGCGCAAATCCCAGCGCTGACGCTGCCCAAGACTTTTGTCGCAGTAGAGGCCATTCCCAAATTGGGCAGCGGCAAAACCGATTTCACCGCTGCCACACGCCTGGCCCGGAACTCGGGCGTAGCCCAGAACGCCACCATGATTGGCTCGGAGGCAGAGTCACCTCTGCCGTCCTCCCACACCACCGGACATACTTAACGTATCCGGCGGTTTCCTTGAAAGTTTTAGCGTGTGATAACGGCTTTTGGAATCCCCAGCAGGCGCTTACTGCCGTCGGGTTTGGGGATTTCCACCGCTCGCACTGGCTGCGGCTGATATGTGCCCGCCGTCAGTGCTACGCCCGCGTTCCGGGCCGCCAACAGGGCGTCTTTGCGATTCTTTCATACCGTTCTCTCATTTTTTTCTCGTTCCCACGCTCCTTGCGTGGGAATGCCTACCGCGCACCGCACTGAAGCTCTGCCGAAGCGCAGTAGGATGGGTAGAGGCGCGCCGCGATGCTTGATTTTGATGCGGACGTAACCGCGCCGAAACCCATCGTTCGCGGCAAAGTAGCCCTCGCATGATGGGTTTCGCTATCGCTCTACCCATCCTACCGCGCTCGCCCCTTGCTGATGTACCCCTTCTGAAATTCCCCTCGGTGGTCTGCCATTTATTTACTTCGTTGTCTTTCATCAAAACAGCGTAAGATATACTCCACTCGGTCAACTTTTCGGATTTTATGCATCTAAAAACAGGTCTT
>DYPE01000085.1 GCA_020720085.1 Dichelobacter nodosus
GATTTTCGGTGCCCTTCGACAAGCTCAGGGAACGGAAAATCAATTGCTTGCAATTTTACCAACAGCTTCTGAAATGTAGTTTATTTCAACCCACGGCAGCGTTTCCGCCCAGTCCGGCCAACGCCTGGTTTTTTTAGGTTGGCCGGAATGCGGGCTGGGCAGTTTGGAGATGGTTTGGTGGGTGATCGGTGATTGCTGGTATTACGCAACACAGAATCACTCATTTTGTTGGCGGTTTAAATATAGGCAGTGGCAACAATCACTTTGCCGATTATTTTGCCGCTGTCTTGGGCTTCATGGGCGGCTGCCATTTCTGCAAGGGAAAAGCGTTGCGCAATATTATGCTTGAGTTTTCCACTAGAAAGTGCAGCGCTAATATCCTGAATTGCAGCCTGTTTAGCTGCTTCTGGCATGGTGTATACCAATATAGTTCGCAGGGTAATATTGTTTAATAATAGCGAAAAGAACGGAATTTCAGGGCGTGCAGCCGGATTGCCAGCGTTGCTAGAGTAGGTTGCGATAACGCCACTGGCTCTGAGGACCACTTCTGAGATCGGCAGATTGGCGGCAAAATCTACATCTACCACCCGATCTACACCGCGTTCTACCCCTGTAATCTCACGAATTCGCGTCACCACATCTTCTGTTTTGTAGTTGATGACGTAATCTGCTCCTGCTTCTTGAGCTAATTTGGCTTGCTCTGGACGGCTGACCGTTGTGATGACGATTGCACCGCCCCATTTTGCCAATTGCACGGCATAATAACCCACAGCGCCTGCCCCACCGGTTACCAAAATGGTTTGCCCTGCTACCGAACCATCAGCAAATACAGCACGGTGCGCTGTCATTGCGGGCACACCAAGACAAGCGCCTTCCTCAAAGCTTACGTTGGTAGGAAGGAGAACTGCTTGTTGACTGGGTACAACCACATATTCTGCCGCAGTGCCAAAGGGACGACCAAATTGGGCTTCATAAATCCATACTCGTTCGTTGATGCGATCGCTGGAAACTCCATCACCGACTTGCTCAATCGTTCCGGCTCCATCGTTGTGAGGAATGACGAGAGGATATTGCAGAGTCATTCCACCCCAACCACTACGAACTTTGGTGTCAGATGGATTCACCCCAGAGGCATGAACCCTAACTAAGACTTCCCCTTTACCAAGTTTAGGAATGGGTCGTTCACCATATTGCAAGACATTAATATCTCCAGTTTTTTCATACCAAACCGCCTGCATGATGCTGCTTTGCATGGATTGAGCTTGCGGAATTGCGTTCGAATTCATTGAATTTCTCCTAATTTTGTGTGGCGTGTGGATGTTATCTATACTGCACATGGCCTGAATTTGAATTTCTTAAATCAGTATCAACGGAATACCAAGCCGTAGCTTTGCAGTTTTTAGCCAGGCGAATATTCTTTCTACAACCCATCGTTTCTTAATCGGTCTAAACCTGCCTTGCGGTTGGGTGGGAAGTCAGCAAATTCGCATGATATTCCTTGAACCATTCCGCGAATTTGGCCACGCCAGTGGCAACGGGTGTGGCGGGCGCGTAGCCCACGGCGGTTTGCAGGCTGGCGGTGTCTGCCCAAGTCACCGGCACATCGCCAGGTTGCATGGGTAGGAATTCCACTTGCGCGGCAATGCCCAAATGGGTTTCCAGCAAATGGATATAGTGCATGAGTGGTACTTTCTGGCCATTGCCAATGTTGTATACGCGGTAGGGCGCGGTGCTGGAATCGGGCGCAGTCGCGTCCCAATGCGGGTCTGGCTGGGCGGGTTGTTCCATAACGCGCAACACGCCCGTGATGATGTCGTCAATATAGGTGAAATCTCTCGACATTTCGCCGTGGTTATACACAGGAATAGGGCAGTTCTCGGCCATTTTTAACGCGAATTTGTATAGCGCCATATCCGGGCGCATCCACGGGCCGTACACCGTGAAAAAACGCAGTCCGGTGCAGGACAAATGATACAAGTGCGCATAGGTATGGGCCATGAGTTCATTGGCTTTTTTGGTGGCTGCATACAAAGACAGCGGGTGATCTACGTTGTGGCGTTCGCTGAATGGTTGGGTGGGATTGGCACCATACACCGAACTAGAAGAAGCGTACACCAAGTGGCCCACGCTATGGTGGCGGCAACATTCGAGAATATTGGCGAATCCCGCCAAATTGGTGTCAATATACGGCATGGGGTGCTGGATGGAGTGACGCACGCCAGCCTGCGCGGCCAAATTGACCACCACATCAAAGCTATAGCGGGCAAACAACGCGGGCAGGCGTTGGCGGTCGGCAATGTCCAACAATTCCCATTGGAACCGCTCCTGGCCTTCTAACCGCGCCAGACGGGCCTGTTTGAGCGCCACGTCGTAATAATCGTTGAGCGTATCCACGCCCGTTACGCGGTCGCCGTTGGCCAGTAAGCGTTGCGCCAGCGCTGCGCCGATAAAGCCCGCCACGCCGGTAATGAGTATATGCCGCATAAAAATCTCCGGTTAGCGCGCAGGCAAATAGCCAATGTCCGCATTCAGCGCTTCGCCGCCAGGCTGGCCATCGCCCCCCAACGAATAAAGCGCAAATGGGCGACCTTCGCTGCCGGGCACGGAATATTGGTAAGGGTGGTGCCATGGGTCTTGCGGCACGGCTTCCTCTAAATAAGGGCCTTTCCAAAAGGGGCGAATTTTTTCATCGCCCGGCGGCGTGCGCAACAAGGCCAGTCCTTCTTCTGCTGTGGGAAAGCGGCCAATGTCCAGCCGCATGGTTTCCAGCGCGCCTTTGAGCATTTTGACTTGCACGTCCGCAGTTTTCTGATTGGCAATGTCTACTTGGCCGAGCAATCTTGGCCCGACCAGTCCGGCCAGCAGGCCGATAATGACCAGCACCACCAGCATTTCCAATAAGGTAACGCCGCGTTGCTGGGTGGGTATGGATGGTTTTGTCATGTATGGCTCCGAATTATTTGAATTGATACTGCAAGGTAAACATAAAACTGCGGGTTTGTTGTGGCATACCAACGAAGGTGGTGCTGGCCGAGCCAGCCGGGACCGTGTAATGCCGATCAAACAGGTTATAAATGTCCACATACGCGGACAGCCCTTTATATACTTCGCGCGCGCCCAGGTGGAGGTCTACCAACAGATACGACGGCGCATCCAGGCGCTCGGTGGGCGACAGTTTGTCAACGCGCCCACTACGGCCCCGGCCAAACCAATAGAGTTTGGGCGTGATAAAGTATTTTTCTTGAAACGTGAGCGTGGTGCCAAGTTTTAACTTGTGCGGGGTTAAATACGGCAAATCGATTTCCGGCTTGTCGGGGGTTTCTTGCACTTTGCCATCTATGTAGCTATAGCTGCTCCACAATGTGCCTTTCCAAGCTGGGCTGAGTTGGTAACGCCAGTTGAACACCGCGTCCACGCCGTAATGGTGTTCGCTGCCTAGATTGTCCTTAACCGAGGTTTTACTGAGCAACGCGCCTGGAATGAATTGGGTGGACTCGGTTTCGTTGCGGGTGGCAATCAGGTTGTCGATTTCCGCGTAAAAGCCATTCATCGACACGTCCAGATCAGGCGTAATCGCGTGGCTTATGCTGAATTCCAGATTACGTGAGGTTTCGGGCTGTAAATCGTAATTGGGCGCGCGGAAATTGCTGCCCAAATATTCGCCACGCGCGTTGCGTTTGCCGGAAAATGTGCCATACGTGGACAGCGATTCGTCGGTGGCGGGTGCGCGGAAAGCTTCGCCATACAGCAGTTTGACGACTGTGCTGGGCGAAAATTGATACACCAGGCCCAGACGCGGGTTGAGTGTGCTTTCATAGCGCGAATTATCGTCGTAGCGCAGGCCCACTGTAGTGGACAAACGCTCATTCCATGCTGCCTGCCATTGTAGGTAAGCCGCGAAATTGGTGTATTCCGCGTCAATAAACTCAATGGGTAAGGTGGTATTGGGGTAGAGTAAATTTTGGCCGTGTAAGGGTTTGCTGCGGTCGTAGGGCTGCGGCAAATCCGGCACTTGCGGCAGCGAGTAGTAGTCCGCATAGCTTAATCCGCCAATCAGCGTGTGGCGCTCGTCCCAGCGGTATTCAAATTGCGGCTCTATGCTGTTTTTGCGACTGTTGGCATATTCATAGCCCACATCCTGGAAGTCTACGTAAATATTATAAAATTTGGAATTGGGGTCAATTTCGTGGCTGGCGTGCTGCACTAAAATTTCAGCGGACAGGCGATCCGTGAGGTCCAAATGCAGTTTGCCATACAGCGTCTCCAGTTGGGTATTCCATTGCGATTCGTCCAAGAAAAACGCCGTGTCCGGGCGGTCGCCGGTGCTGGTAAGGTGGCGGAAAAATGAACGCTGATAGCCGATGGTCAAGTATTTGTCCAATCCAAGCGGGCAAATACGCTGTGACTGCGGGTGGGGCCGGTGTAATCCTCGCGCTGGGCCGCTGGCACCACCACTTGACCGCCAAAAGTCATGGCATCGACTTTGGGAAAGCTGTGCGGATATTCCGCGCCCAAGTCTGCCATGTCGCTGTCCTGCCAGTGTGCGCCCACCGCTAAGCTGAGTTGGTTGTTAAATTCCGCCCCGGCTTGTGCACGGTGGTATTGCGCATGATTGCTGCCCGTGGCAGTGGCAATGCGCAGGCCCAGATCGTGTTCGCCTTGTTCGGTGATAATATTGATTACACCGCCAAAAGCGTCTGCGCCGTACAGCGCGGCGGCTGGGCCGTAGAGAATTTCGACTTGCTTGGCATGATACAGCGGAAAGTTGTCTGCCAGCGGGATTTTTGCGCCGCTGGGCGAATCCACGCGCACACCGTCTTGCAAAATCAAAATGCGGCTGTTGCCTTCGTTGCCGCGAAAACTTACATTGTGATACAAGGTGGATTTGGTATTGCGAAACACTTCCACGCCTGGCAAATCTTGCAGCAAATCAATCAGATTGATGTAACGCCGTTCCTCAATTTGCTTGCGCGTGATGACCATGACTGTGGCGGGCGTGTCGCGCACATTTTCCTGGCGTTTGGAGGCGGTGGTAATACGCACGCCCAGCAAGTCATCCAACGACATGCCGACTAATGCGCCCATTTCATCCTGCTCGGCTGCGTGTACCAACTCGCCAACGCCAGCCAGCGCCAACGCGGCGACTTTCATGTGTTTGTATCGCATATTGTGTGACCTCAATCAACTTGCCTTATGATTCAATGTGTAACCCGTTTGCCTGCCACTCCATGCCGGACATTCGATTTTTTTCTATTGTACCGTAGGTTATGGCCTTGACAAAATTACTGCTCATTCTCTGGAAGCTCACGCCAGCGGATTCTTGCTATAATCTTACCGCATCAATAAAAGGCGCGCGCCCAGGGGTTGTCCATGGCGCGAGTGATTCCTCAGTATCCATACCCAAGGGGTAAAATTATGTGCAAAAATAATTCGTAATGGTGGTTAGTGGGCGCAGCCGCGTTGTTGCCAGGCATGGCAATGGCACATACTGGCGCGGGCAGTGTATCTGGTTTTATGGCGGGACTGAGCCATCCAATAGGTGGGCTTGATCATGTGCTGGCCATGGTAGCGGTAGGGTTATGGGCCGCGCAATTGGGCGGCAAAGCGCTGTGGCAAGTGCCCGCCGCATTTGTTGGCATGATGTTGGCGGGCGCAGGACTAAGCTCTACCGGCGGGTCGTTGCCGTTTGGCGAAGCGGGCATTTTGCTCTCCGTCTTGGTGCTGGGCGCATTGATTGCAGCGGCGGTGCGCGTGCCAGTCGCAGTGGGCGCGGTTTTGGTTGGATTATTCGCGGTGTTTCATGGCCATGCCCATGGCGCGGAAATGCCTGCACAAGCGGGCGCATTGGCGTACATGGCGGGCTTTGCGCTGGCGACTGCTGCATTGCACGGCGCGGGTATGGCACTGGGACTGGCATTTTCCCATGCACGCTTACAGGTGGCAGCGCGCTGGGCGGGCGCTGCAATTGTACTGAGCGGCGCGTATTTGGCCATGGCCTGACCACGCCCCAGTAGCGGTGTGGATTGGATTGCGCCAAGCCTGAGTTTGGCGCAATCCCCGCCTAGCGCGCCGGTGGCGCTACGCGATAGAGTACGCTGATTCTACCGATAATTTGCACCAATTCCGCGCCACTGCGCGCGCATAACTCGTTGGTCACTTCCCGGCGTTGTTCCCGGTCGAGTCCCGCAATGGCCACTTTAATCAATTCGTGGTCATTCAGTGCGCGTTCTAATTCCAGCAACACGTTATCTGTGAGGCCCTTGTTGCCAATGCGCAGCACGGGTTTACGCGCGTGTGCTTGACTGCGCAATTGACGGATGTGGGCGGAAGGTAATGGCATAACAATCCTTGGGAAATGAGTGAATGACTACGGTTTCAAACGTAGGGCGGGACGCCGCTGCCAGTCACCACAGCAGCACACCGCTTTTTAGCGCAATTTTATCACGGCTAACGCCACGAGTGGCCATGTTCACATATGCGTTGGTTTTTCTAGCAGGCATGGTGGCCGCGCAATATCCGCCCGAATTGCCTGACCATGTTTTTGGCCTAAGCCTCGCCTTGGCTGCTGGCGCGCTCTTGCTGTGGCGGCCCAGCCGCGCGCTGGCAATGGGTGTGGCTGGCATGGCCTGGTTTATTTACCAAGCGGACAACCTCGCGCAACACCGTTTACCCATGGCGCTGGAACAACGCGATATTGCGGTGGATTGTGAAATTCTCACCCTGCCCCGGCCCGCCATGGATTCGGTGCAATTCGATTGCCACCCACTGGCCCTTGTCCCAGATTTTCCGTTGCGTATCCGTTTGAATTGGCACGATGCCTGGATGGCGAATGTACTGCATCCTGGTCAGCAATGGCGCTTTACCGTGCGCTTGCGCCGCCCGCACAGCACATACAATCCAGGCGGCATGGATTACGAACGCACCTTGTTTCAACAACGCATTGGCGCAGTCGGTCAAGTGCGCGCCCACCCGTTGCCGCGTTTGTTGGTAGAGCCGTTGTGGTCCATGGGCCGCGCACGCCAAGAATTGTGGCAAGCCGCGCAAACGCACTGGGCCGGGCTGGCGCATCATGGTCTGTTGCTGGCCATGACCCTGGGCGAACGCCACTTAATCTCTGACGCAGAGCAGCAATTGCTGCGCGACACCGGCACCAACCACTTGCTGGCCATTTCCGGCATGAACATCACCCTGGTGGCGTGGAGCGCAGCCTGGCTGGGACAGTTCGTGTGGCGCTATTTGGCGCGCGGCTGGCTGTTATTTTTGCCCTCGCCTTGGGCGGGCGCATGGGCGGGCGGCTTGGCTGCATTGTGCTATGCCCTGCTGGCGGGCTTTGCTATCCCCACCCAACGCGCGCTGATCATGAGTGCCGTGGTGTTGGCTGGCGTTGCTGGCTGCGGGCGCGCCAGCAACGGCACGCTGTTGGGCACCGCAGCGCTGGCGGTTGTGCTGTGGGATGCCATGAGCGTGATGGATATTGGTTTTTGGCTATCCTTTGGCGCAGTGGCATTATTGCTGTTTGTGGCGGCCTCGCCACGCCAGGATCGCCTGCACTGGTGGAACGTGCATTGGCTCATGGCGGTTGGACTCGCGCCATTTCTCATATTATTTGCCTTGCCCATCCCCCTAGTGTCGCCGCTGGCCAATTTTATTGCTGTGCCACTGATCGGCGTGATGGCGATTTCCTTGGCCTTGACTGCATTGATATTGCCGCAACCGCTGGGACTGTGGCTGGCACAACTGGCGGATGGAATAATGCAAGTCACGCTGTGGCTGTTGCAAGCTTTGTTGTGGCTGGTGCCCTGGATTTGGCACTTGCCTGCCTTGCCCACTGGGGTCATGGCGTGCGCCGCGCTGGGCATTGTCCTGCTATTTCTGCCGCGAGGCCTGCCTGGGCGTTGGCTGGGATGGGTCGGTTTGCTGCCCGTGCTCTTGTATACCCCGCCCAGGCCAGCGCCCGGCAGCGTATGGCTGACGCTGTTGGATGTGGGGCAAGGGTTGTCCGTGGTGGCGCAAACCCACCAACATACGCTGGTGTACGACGCGGGGCCACAGATTGGGCATATGGATACCGGACGCCAGGTGGTTGCGCCATTTTTATGGCAACAGGGCATACAGCGCATACACCGGTTACTGATCAGCCACCCAGACAATGACCACAGCGGTGGCGCTGAATATTTATTGCAAAAATTTGCCGTGGATACGCTGCTGGCTTCCAAACCAACCCAGTTCCAGCGCGCGCAACCATGCCAGGATGGCATACATTGGCAATGGGACGGCGTAACGTTCACGATCCAAAGCCCGCCCGCCTCTGGCATTCTGGCCGGCGAGAATAACCTGAGCTGCGTACTTAAAATCAGCACCAACGACCAATCCGCGCTGCTGACGGGGGATATTGAAGCCCTGGCAGAACAATATCTACTGCGCCTGGGACAGGCCGTGCGCGCGGATATTTTACTCGCGCCCCACCACGGTGCCGCCACTTCGTCCACCCCCGCCTTTATCCGCGCGGTAGCGCCACGTTATGCTTTGATTTCATCAGGATACCACAACCGCCATCATCACCCACACCCAGCCGTGGTTGAACGCTATACCCGCGCCGGAGCGCAAATATTGAACACCGCCCACCAGGGTGCCATTCGTTTTGAACTCGGCCAATCCCCAGTCATTTCCAACCCCAGCTTGGCGCGCAAGCAAAGCGGGCATTTTTGGAATGATTAAACAGACAAGGCGCGTGTAGGCGAGGCATAATGGGGGGCGGAACGCCTGGGATTCCGCCCCGGTTATGAAGTTATTGGCGGCGTCTATCTTCACACAGGGGAAAGAAGAAACTGGGCTGTATAAAAACGGGGCGCGTTGCTTGCTGAGTTTTGTACCTGATAGTCAAAGAGTTCACGCTCCATTTTGAAGCCGTGTTGCCCCAGAGTAGCGATCAGAGAGTCTCGTGTGTACAGGCGTTGGCGGCTCTGTGTTTGATAAGATTGACACGCGCCTGCGCAGGTTAAAACATATTTTCGTCTAACCGTATTGATCCCTTGGTTGACGCTAACCTGTTTGTAACGGCGCAGGGTGCGGTTATGTGCCAGATGCCGTTCATAATCCAAGACAAAATTATCGATTTCGCTGTGTTGTTTGTGAAGAAATATATCCAAAATAAGTGAACCCGTGGCAGTAAGGAGCGGTTTTACTTTGCTGCAAAACAGGCCAATGTCCACGTCATTGAGAAGATATTGAAACCCGCTATAGCCAAAAAAAACGGCATCAAATCGCCCCTCAAGAAGAAGATTTCTGGCATCCATGTGTAACGGTGTGACCGCGAGATCAGGCGTTAACTTATGGCTTAGCTGTTCAAGCATAGGGGCTGAGCGGTCAATGGCGGTGATGGCGTATCCACACGCGGCCAGAGGCAACGTAAGCCGCCCCGTCCCACAACCGACTTCCAACAATTGTGCTGGCGCGGGAGGCAATAAACTCAAATAGCCCGCAATATCGTTGAAAGGCATATTGATGCCCATGTCCTCATCATAAATGGGGGCAATAACATCGTAACTCCATTCAGGCTTCATAGGCCTCCAACTGGCGGGTAGCAAGCTGATTCCAGTCAAATCGCTCAAGCAATGCAAGCGGCGTTTTTTCTAGTGCGTGGCGTTGTGCTTGGTCTGTGAGCAGCCAGGAAAGGGTGGTAATAAATTGCTCCGGTGAACTGGCGGTAAGCAAACCGGGAAAACCATAGTGTTGCAACCCTCGGGCCGCATCCGGGGTGGATACACAAACGCGGTTGGCCGCCAGCGCTTCAATGGTTTTGAGGCAAGACCCCGCAATATTTTGTAGCGGATTGATGGTGATCGTTGCGCTTGCGAGGTGGCGGTGAACTGCATCGCTGTGGGGCAATAACGTAACGCCCGGATGGGTAAAAGGGAATTGGTGCGCATACTCCATTCCCTCGTCGCCGCACAGCACGTTCAATTCGATTTGCGGGAACTGTTTTACCAGTTCCCCGAACACTGTGTTGATAAAGCGTTCCACCCCGATTCGATTGGGCGGGTATCTGAACGGCCCTACAAACAAAAGCGTCTGTCCCTGAGAGGGTGTACTGGCCGAGAACTGCGACAGTGTAATGCCGTTTTCGATCAAGTGGCTATTGAAAGGTAACAACGCCTGGTCTTCTGCTGAACAACAAAATATTCCGTCATAGCGGCGTAAGTGGCTGTCAAGGTAAGCATCTGCCCGGCAATCGCCCCGGTTTACATCGTGCAAGGTAATAAACCACCGTTCATTTTGCTTCACTTGCACCAGGGTGCCGAGTTCCTCGTATTCGACTTGCACAATGGCTGGGCGGTACACCAGCAAGGCACGGGTCACTTCCTGGCAAAGCAGTGACCTTACGTGTCCTTTCATTCTGGCTAATCGATTCTCCGCCATGGTGTCACGCGGTTTACGCAGTAAATGAACGGCTTCAAACTGGTCGAGTTTTTCTGCATTTTGTGGGTTAAAAAGCCATCCTTCATCCCCGATCAGCACCAGACGATAGTGACGCGCCAACGCTCGGGTGATCCCGTTCATGCGCACCGCACCCCCATGCGCAACGGGATAAATGAGGTAGGGGGAAACCAGCACAAGCCAAGGCCGTTTATCCCCAGGTTGCGGTATTTTGGGATAAAAACACACGGCTTCTGCGTCGCAATATTGTGGCTGGATGGAAGATTTGCCGGTATCAAAACGCATTTTCATTAACCAAAACAAGCGAGACGGACGAAATACACAACGGCGGTGTTGCGCCAGTTTCATGCTTAACTCACTCAATCGAGGTTGATACCAGCCAAACCCAAGACCGGTCAGCAGCGCGTTCCCCTGGAACATTCGCTCAATTTCGGGCTTGGAAAAAAAACGCGATACCGTGGCGCGGTGTTGGTGGTGCGCTTTTGCACTTGGCACGAACAGAACCTGGTAGCCAAGCTGTTGCGCTCGGTATCCCCAGTCAAAATCTTCCCAGTAGAATGGCTCATAGGTGCCGGATGGTGCTAACAATTGTTGTAATAGGCATTTTTGAAATAAAGATGCCCCGCCACCTGCGTACAAATGCGTTGAAGCCAGTTTCTCCACGTAGGGCGTACCGTCGTATAAGCCCTGTAAACCTTCTTGGGGATTTAACCCGGTATATCCGGTTTCCTCGCGCCTTTGGTTCTGGTTAGCCATGAATATCTGACACGCGAGGGCAAAGAGATGCCCGGCTCGGTGGCGATAGAGTTCATGCAACGCATCCGGCTCCAGCTCCATATCCGTATTGAGCAAAAATACCCAGTCGTGCTGGGCTTGGCTCAGCCCGCGCTGTATAGCATCGGCAAATCCCAACCAGGCTGATTCAAAATGCCATTTCAGCACAGGAAATTGGTTCGTGATGGTTGTATACAATTCCGGGGCACTTGCATTGGCCACGATGATGATCTCGCAATCCGCATCGCAACGCGCAATGGCGCGGTACAGTGCGCGCAGACATCTTTCAAGCAAAAGGGGCGAATCCCGTTCTGGAATGATGATGGAAATGCCCTGGCCCGCGCCATTCATCATTACGCCGCGCTGCCTAGTAGGGCAGTAACCGCCCACCAGCGCCCCCGCAGTTTGCGCGCCTGTTAGGGCGGATTTTAATGTTAGCGTGGCCAGGTGTGCGACCAATAATTTAGCCCGCCGGACTATCGCGTTCCAAGTTTGCCGTCCTGGCGCATTTGGCCTTGCAGCGGGTTTAGGGGACGAGGCAGGCTGATACGCAATTTTATAAGCGCAGGCGTTACACTCGGCGATTTCGCCGTTTACATACTGGTGCCGGAACGCTTGGTAAGCGGCGCCGTGCCAGATGGATTGCATACTGGCGCGCGTGAGACGCCCAATCACTTGTTGGTCTCGAACTTCGCATGTAACCACATCGCCATTGGCGAGAATATGCACCGTATCCCATGGATTTTGTTCACAACTGAATATTTTGGCACCATTGGGCAGCGGCGCTGGGCAAGGAACTGGCTGTTCTCCCAAGTCCTCTTGCGCTGCTTCAACTTCAGGGGTTGAAAAACCGACATCCACCGATGGGTAAGCGATTTTTGCGGCTTCAACATAGTGGCTTAGGCGATTGATAAAATCTTGGCGCAGCCGGTTTGATGCATCCAGTTCTGCGTGGAACGTCTCATCAATTGGATCGCGGCGGATCACTGGGTGAATATCCAGCCGGGCAACGCCCAGCTTGGCAGCCAGTTCCATCACCGGCAAAATTTGGTCAAGATTGCGTTCCATGGCCACCAACGCAAACGTCAAGCGGGGCGTTGAGATGCCTGTATTATTTTGCACTGTGCGCAATTGTCCAAGGCGTTCTAACAATAATTCACTCGACCCAAACCCATAAATTTTCCGGTAGCTTTCCGGCTCCAGGGCATGAATGGAAACCCCAAGCTGATCCAATCCGCTGCGCACCAATGGTTCAATCAACTTGGGCTTGATCG
This sequence comes from Dichelobacter nodosus, assembly GCA_020720085.1. Lineage (GTDB taxonomy): Bacteria > Pseudomonadota > Gammaproteobacteria > Beggiatoales > Beggiatoaceae > DYPE01. Next base: position 12,486 of record DYPE01000085.1, read on the forward strand.
AGGAAAATGCGCTGACCAGCTCAACGGTGGCTCCCTTGGCCTTGGCCAGCGCAATCGCTTCGATCAAGTGGGGATAATGGGTAGATTCCCCAGAGTAATTCAGTCTAATGATTTGTGGCGTGGCAAGTGAAGAGAGCAAGTCCCGATATAAGCCAATATCCATCTGTTCACCGCTTCCCCGCAATAGCGTTCTGGAACAGAAAATACATTGAAATGGACATTTTGAAGTCAGTTCAATCCACAAAACTTGTGGCATGTCCGACACATTGGGAATCGCTGTTGCATTCATGGACAGTTCAAATACACAATTGGGGGGCTAACGGCCTGCCAAGGCTGGCCTGTTCATAACACTGCAACGCCTGGCGCACAAAAATGGCGCACCATGTGTTGCGTGCCTCATGCGCCTGATTGCGGCGAAAAGCGACTGCGCCATCCATATCCATGGTGTCTAACAGATGCCAAACGAGGGGTTCAAGCTGATTTTGTTGCATTCCCGCATAAAGGCCCAGCCTCACCAGTTGGGCAATCACATCCGTGCGCTCCGTTGCAAGGTCGAGCGTAAGCAAAATCGTTTGTAGCGTTGCAAGCAGGCGACTTGGTGTTGCTTGCTTTAGCAACAACAATCCTTCCAGCGCGTATAGCCGGGGGTGTAATGGCAAATGCGGCCAGTCGCATACTTGGTTTTGGGTCAGTTCCCGTGCGGTGTTGCGCCCCAGATGGCATAATTCATGGTCTTGGAAATATTCTCCCCATGCAATCAGCCCTGCTGCGGCTTTGAGTTGATAGCCATCCACAGTGGTTGACCAAGTGGTGGGCGGTTCTGTTTGGGTTTTAGCGAAAAAGACGCGTAGCAAACCGCGTTCATCTTGTAGCTTGGCTTTAATGAGCGCAGAGAGCTTGTGCCCGCGCCATATATCCGTTGCCAACGGTTGTGCGGCGGCTAGACCTTTCAAAACCATGGCCAAATCAAACGCAAATACAAAATCATTGCGCCAGTCCGCCGTCGGGCTGCGGTATAGCCGCGTTAGCGCGTATTCATCCGCCCATTGTTGTTGCAGCCAGCGCGCCACCCATTGCGCCGAACGCTTGGCAAAGCCATGATGCCCGACCGAATCCGTAGTCAAGGTTCCAAGGTAACACAAGTAATATCCGGCAATTTCTCCGTACCAATAACTCACGTCA
>DYPE01000086.1:0-11486 GCA_020720085.1 Dichelobacter nodosus
ATCATCGGCAAGGACAACAATTGCCCCATGGTCAACCAATTGCCCCATAAATAGCCGATGTGCGCGTCCGGCAGGCGCACGAATTCTACCGCGAAGCGGAATATGCCATACCACAGCAAAAATACGCCAGAAACCGCCATCATCGGGCGTGGTTTGGCGCTGTATAGCCATAAAATTAGGAACAAGGCCAAGCCTTCCAGCGCAGCTTCGTACAATTGCGTGGGGTGGCGCGCAATGCCGCCAGCGTGCGGAAAAACCACGCCCCACGGCAAATCCGTGGGTGCGCCCCACAATTCGCCATTGATAAAATTGCCAATGCGACCAAATCCTAACCCCGGCGGCACCAGCGGCGCGATAAAATCCGCCACGCGAAAAAACGGCTGGTTTAAGTGGCGTCCATACAGCCAGGCCACCAAAATTACGCCCAGCATTCCGCCATGAAACGACATGCCGCCTTCCCAGATTCTCAGCGCGGCTAAGGGGTTGTCGATATACGAGGGGAAGTTGTAGAACAGCACATAGCCCAAGCGTCCGCCCACCACTGCGCCTAACGCGCAATAAAATACCAAATCGCCCAGTTGTTGCGCATTCAGCGGCGCGTCTGCCCGGCGCAAGCGCAAACTGGCCAGCCACCACGCCAGACCAAAGCCTATCAAGTACATCAAGCCATACCAGTGAATTTTGACCGGGCCAAGATGCAGCAATACTGGGTCGATTTGATGAACTAACATAGGGATTCCTTGGTGTGTGAACGATAACCTAGTGAATATAATTATGAATTGTGAATGGTTAATTCATAACTCATCATTCATCATTATGAATTAGCTGGCAAATTCATCCCAAACTGCGCACGGTAAAGCGCTTGGAAGCTATCCAGCGTAATGCGATGATTTTGCGTGCCAGGCTGGGCGATTTTAATCGCGCCCATCAGCGAAGCCACGCGCCCAGTGGTTTGCCAATCCCAACCGTGCATTAGGCCAAACAACAAACCCGCGCGAAAAGCGTCGCCGCAACCCGTAGGGTCAATTACGGCTTCGGCTTTGGCTGGCGGGATATCCAATTTGCCTTCCTGGGTGTAAATCCACGAGCCTTCGCCGCCGCGCGTGACAATCAGCGCGCGCAATTGGGCGGCGGCTTGTTCAGCGGACAGCCCTGTGCGTTCCTGCATCATTTGCCATTCATAATCGTTCACCACCACATAATCCGCCAATTCAATGAATTGTCTGAGGTCGTCGCCATTAAACATGGGCATACCCTGGCCGGGATCAAAGAAAAACGGAATGCCCATTGCCGCGAATTGGCGCGCGTGTTCGATCATGCCATCGCGACCATCCGGCGACACCATACCGATGGTGATACCGCTGGCCTGCGCAACTTGATTACGGTGCGCTTCCAACATCGCGCCGGGATGAAACGCGGTAATCTGATTGGCGTCGCGGTCGGTGGTGATAAATGCCTGTGCGGTGTAAGTCCCTGGAATAACGGTAACGAATTGGCGCGAAATGCCGTGGCGATCCATCCACTCGGCATACGGGCCAAAGTCATCCCCCACTGTGCCCATGGGCAAGACATCGCCACCTAACATACGTAAATTAAACACAATATTTCCAGCACAGCCACCAAATTCGCGCCGCAGTTTCGGCACCATGAAGGAAACGTTCAGAATATGAACTTGATCCGGCAAAATGTGATTTTTGAATTGATCTTCAAACACCATGATGGTGTCATAAGCAAATGAACCGCATACCAAGGCTGTCATGATTTTCCTTTATTCGCTGATGTAGTAGGCGCAAAATGCGCCATACTATACCCGAAAAGCGTGGCCAATGGCGATGTTGCGCAGTAATTCAGCACTTAGTTGGGTAGTGGGGGGTAGCCGCTTGGGCGATTGCCGGAAAAAAATACCCGCAAGCGGGTATTTTCTTTGACAAAAATTGCCTTAGCCGCGCAAACGTTCCAATATATCGTCCATGAAGCGTAAGCGCTCGCGCCGACTGCGGCGGGAATCATAAAATAGCCGGATAGCCAGCGGAAAGGTTTTTTCAAATAGCGCCGCCTTCAGCCCACTTTTATAATGATGGCTTTTGCTCGCTAAAGCGGGCAACAAACTCTCGATATCCACTGGCCCAGGACGTTTCACTTCGTGGCACAGATGAATGCTCATCAGCAAGCCGTCGAATTGCCCCGAAATAAAATCCCGCCGTGCTTGATTACGGCGGCGAATGGCCGCCAATTCCCCTGGCGTAAAAGTGCCGCGCGCAGGCGTGGCGATAGCCTCATGCTCAACAAATTCCATGGCTCCCATTGCGTTTCTCCGAACGTGCGTGTTCCGCACCAGGTCTGTTATCCAATACAGTCCACGCGCTGGGCCAGGCGCATTCCTTGCTTGAATAAAGCACAAATTGGGCCATTTTTTATCTGCGCATTGGCTAGCTCCGACACGCACGACTATGATTTTGGCACAGAGTGCAATAAAATAATGCGATAACATTCACAAGGTTATCATTTGTGTCGCCGTGGCGCGGCTATAGATTTCTCACCAATAAGGAACCAAGAAGTATGGCACGCATCATCACCTGGGTGATCGCGATCAGTTTCGCACTGATCGCTGCACCCGCAGTAGGGGAAGTGAAGTTATTCGCAACGCGGCTATTAACAGACGGCAGCGCCCGCCAACACTTGGTGGCGGATGTCAGCGCGCCCGTGGCATTTAGGTTGTACACGCAGCCCGCTGGCAACGGCAAGCCGTTTAGGGCGGTATTGGAATTAATGGGCGTCAAACCGGTCAGCACGCTACGTTATCCAGACACGCACAACAATACTCTGCTGCTCAACGTGCGTGGCGCGCCATTGTCGGATGAGCGCGGGGTGCGTGTGATCATGGACGCGCGCGCGCCAATGGCGGTCAAGGGGTTTGTATTGCCGCCTGCTGGTTTATTAGGCCACCGGGTGATGGTGGCGCTGGAACCCGTGGCAGCACATCCGTCGGTTGCCCTGGACGATGCCATGGTGCGCCATGCGCCAGAATTGGCCGATGGCAGTTATGGCGGCGGTGCCATTCAAACGTTTGCTCTGCCGGACGACGTGCGCGTTCCGCACGACGTGCGTGTTCCGGTTGAGCCTACCCGCGTGCCTGCGCAACGCAGCGCGTCGCATCAGGGAGTAATCATCGCGCTGGACGCTGGCCACGGCGGCATTGACCCAGGCGCGATTGGCAAAGCGGGTACGCGCGAAAAAACCGTAACGCTGGCCATTAGCCGTTATTTGGCGGAATTGATCAACGCGGAAGCAGGGATGCGCGCAGTGCTCATCCGCGATGGCGATAATTACTTGAAGTTGCGTGAGCGCATTGATTTGGCGCGTGCGCATCAAGCGGATGTATTCGTGTCCATCCACGCGGATGCGAGTAAGGATTCTAGCGCCATGCGCGGCGCTTCGGTGTATATCCTGTCCTCGCGCGGCGCGAGCAGTGAGGCAGCCAAGTGGTTGGCAGAAAAAGAAAATTCCGTAGATTTACTGGGCAGTGGCGCGAGCGTAACCCTGCATGATAAGGATGACGTGTTGGCTTCTGTGTTGTTGGATTTGTCGCAAACTGGAACGCTAGAAGCGAGCGCGCATTTGGCGGATTTACTATTGAATGAATTGGGCGCAGTGGGAAAGCTTAGCCAGAAAAGCGTGCAACAAGCAGCGTTTTTGGTGTTACGCTCGCCGGACATCCCGTCCGTATTGGTGGAAACTGCGTTTCTGTCCAACACGGCGGATGAGCAGAAATTGCGCGATCCTGGTTTTCAACGTAAAGTGGCTGCGGCTTTGTTTGCGGGCATCCATAAATACGTCAGCCAATACGCCCAGCGTTAACCGCTGGGACGGAATTATGCCTCTGCTTCCACTTCGGTGCGGCGTGCACGACCACGGATGCGGTTGAGATACTCCATCACTTTGTTGGAAATGCGGGAGGTGCTTTCTTCCGGCGCTTTTTCTACTTGGTGGCGCATGAGCAACTGCGGCGCATTTTGCAAGGAAAAATAATGCCGTATAGCGGCGGTAATGCTTTTTTCCACTAAACCGCGATGGATGGGCTTGGGCAGAAAGCGGTAAATTTGGCCGTGGTTGATGAGATCAATCAGCGACTTGGTATCTTGGAATGAAGTAAGCACAATGGTCAGCACATCGGGATTGATGCGTTTTAAGGTTTTGATGGGGGTGGTTATATCCTCATCGCCCACGCGCACTTCTGATACCACGATGCCAATCTTGCTGTTATTGCTCAATATGTCAAACGCGGTTTCCACATTATCCGCCCAATGCACTGGGCGGCTGTTGCCCTGAATTTCGCGGATAATTTCATGGGTTTCCTTCGTGTCGTCAATAACCAGGATTTCCACATTACCGGTTGCGTCGGGCTTTTCCGGCACTAGCGCAGGGCTGGCCTGGGCTGTGGCAATGGCGATTTCGACAGCTTGATCCACTGTGGATTTGAGTTCGTCCGCTTTCCATGGCTTGTTGATATAACGGAAAATTTCGCCTTCGTTCACCGAGCCGGTAATCGCTGCCAAATCGGAATAGCCCGTAAGCAGCAAACGGATGGTGTTGGGCGAAACCTGGCGCGCTTGGCGCAGTAAATCCACGCCCATCATGATGGGCATACGTTGGTCACTTACCAGAACATGAATTTTTTCATTTTGCAGAATTTTTAGCGCCTCATTGCCATCGGTGGTGATTTTTACATCATACTTGGCCATGAACAGCATCCGCAGGCTGCGTAGAATGCGCTCCTCGTCATCCACAAATAAAACGGTAGGTTTAGAACCAGTCATAAACATTTCCTCAAATCTTCTTCATTAACATTAAAGGCATCATAAGCCCATCTGCATCATCGCCACAATTACGCAGCGGGCGTTGGCTGCGAGGGACGTTGGGGCAAGGTAATTCTAAACCGCGTGCCTTTGCCTACCTCGGAGGACACGTCGATTTTCCCTCGGTGCGATTCAATAATCTTGAATGAAATCGACAGACCTAGACCTGTGCCTTCCCCAATGGGCTTCGTGGTAAAAAATGGATCAAATATTTTGGGCAATATATCCGGCGGAATCCCTTTGCCGGTGTCTTCCACATCGACATAAACATTTTTTTGATCCGCCGTAGTGCGTAATGTAATCGTTCCCAGTTTTTCTGTAGCCGGCATGGCTTGCGCTGCATTGGTAATTAGGTTTAAGAATACTTGATTCAATTGCGATGGCATACAGTCGATTTTGGGAACCTCACCATACTCCTTAATAATTTCCGCTTTGTTTTTGATTACATTTTTTCCAATTACCAAACAACTGTCCAGGCATTCGTTAATGTCTACATTGGCGGTGGCCGCGCGATCCAAGCGGCTAAAGTCCTTAAGGCTATGCACCAATTCAGAGATTTGATCCACACCAAATAACGAATCCTTGAACAGCGCGTGCAATTCGTTAAATAAATCGCCATCGGAGAAAGGCTCGCTCAGCGTGGCCACCAATTCCAATTGGCTTTCCAAGGTGTCTTCGTCAGTATCCTCGGCTGTAAGCATGTTCGTGAGTTGATTATAAGAAAGCACCAAATCCCTGGCTTGGGTAAACATGCTTTCCATCAATTCAATATTGTTGCGCACATACCCCAGTGGCGTGTTGATTTCATGTGCTACGCCCGCCACCATTTGGCCCAGCGAAGCCATTTTTTCCGATTGCAGCAGTTGCGCTTGCGATTCCTTCAGATCCCGCAGGGTACGCGCCAATTGTTGCGTGCGCTTACCCAGTTGGCGTCCGACTAAATTCAGCAAATTCAATACAATGCCGACACCCAAATACTGTTGGGCTTCGTCAACGATAACGAAGTCTTCCATAATAGGAAATTGAATGTGTTGGGAAATGTATTGGCTGCCCTCGCCAATCGGCAAAATATCGCGGACAACCAATGGCCTGGTCATGAATTTTGAAATAGGCTGGCGACCATACAATTCGCGTCCGTACATTTTGACGAAAATCTTGGTAAGCTGGTACCGGGTAATAATACCAACCGGTTTGCCGTTTTCAACCACGGGCAAGGAAAGATATTGCTGATATTTTGGATCTAAAAATAATTCGCCCACTGCGCCAACCGTTTCGTCCGGCGAGATTGGCGTCAATGGAATGTTTAATGATGCAATATCAATAGGCTTACTATTTGTCTTAGTGTTCATGGGGTCATGTTTCGCTTACAGGTTGTCACACTCGTCCAGATTGCGCTTCCCCAACGCCTGCGTCGGCGTAAGGCGGTTTTTATCCAAAACAAAATAACCCGCTAGAAAAAGCTAGGCTGGAAGCAAAAAACGCCAAGTTCACTGCTATAAAAATTTTTTGCCCGCTCAGCATCCTAAGCTTTCCAAGCCCATTATTTATAAAAACAGGGTATCATAACGGCTTTGTGTGAATCTTAAGTTACAGTTATGTGACAGTTGTTGTCGCAATCCCGGTGTGGGCGCGATGTTCTTCTAAATGACTCCACAACCGTTCCAACTGGTAAAAATCCCGTGCGTGGGGAAGCATAATATGCGCCACGACATCACCCAAATCGACCAACACCCATTCCGTTCCGTTATGGCCTTCTTGGCCCAGGGGTTGAATGCCGTGATCCTTGGCCTTTTCGACAATATAGTTGGCAATGGCCTGAATGTGCCGGTTGGATGTGCCACTGGCAATCACCATGTATTCCGTCACGCTGGTCATGGCGCTGACGTCTAGCGTGCTGATCTCCTTGGCCTTCATATCTTCCATAGCTTGCGTGACAATATTAAGTAAGTATTCCTGTTGTTCCATTGCGTTTTGTTTTACCTATAAAAAATGAATAATTGCCAAAAATTATTTTACTTGCGTTTCCGCCAGCAGCAAACTGCCCTTGCCGCGCAAAAAGGCCAAATACAGTGCAACGAAATCCGCTACTGTGGATTGTTGGACGCTGGTGCGCGCCAGTAGCGCGTCTTGCCAGCGGGTGAGTTTTTCCAGTCCCGCCAGCACACTCGGCGCAAGGTAGGGTTGCATCACGTGCATACGCGCTAGCGTAGGCGCGAACACTGCATCCACCAACGCGAAATCCGCGCCATTAAAAAAAGGGCCTGGCGCGTCCAATTGTTTTTCTAACAATTCCAGCTTATTGCGCAGTTGTGCGCATTCGCTGTCGCGGCCAGCCGCCGTTTGTGCGGTGAAATAACGAAATTGGGCGAAGGTTAGCTCAGAAGCAAACTCTATCCAGGCCCGGTTCATGGCCTTTTGCACCGGGCGTGCCGGATGCAAACTAGGCGGCGTCACCTCATCCAAATATTCACAAATCACCGCAGATTCAAACAACACTTCGCCTTCCGCTTTAAGCACAGGAACTTTGCCCAGCGGCGAAATTGTACGAAACCAGGGCGGCGGATTGTCTAACTCAATGTAATGAATGTCGAATTCAATATTTTTTTCCAATAGCAAAATCACAGCCCGTTGGACAAAGGGGCAGAGTTTGAAGCTAATCAATTCAGGTTTCAAGGTCATATGCTATGCTCGCGTTCATGGCCATGAGGGCCAGCAGGGAAAGGCGGTGGCAATTTATATTCGCGCCAATGGACTGCCAGTGTAATCAAAAACGTAGTCCAAAGTGAAGAACTTGTTTAACATCCACCGTGCGGACAAGCAAATTCAAAGGCGTCCATGCTGACGTGTGCCGAGGCATGGCGTCCCTTGCGCATAAGTTTTTATGCACCAAATGAGTGCAAAGCCTGTGCCTACGCCCTCTATAAGTGCCATTATTCTTACGTGGATATGCGCTATAATTTGACAGTATTTTGTTTTGTAAGTAAAAATAAACCTGGCACAGTGATTGTAAAACTACTGCAAAGCGGGCGTGGCGCGCTAAGGCGATTGCCAATAAGTTTATTTACACAATTTTGGCCACCCGCAAGAGGTGCCCTATCTGTTTGTGGGTACCCGCAAAAGGTGTCCCTAACGATTTGTAATCCAATGAGCAACTTTTACTTGAGGAAGAGACGATGAATGCAACCAAACGAGTTTTATTGGCCACCGCGATTGCAGCGGTTTGTACCCCGGCCTTGGCCGAGGATGCTGTGTGGAAGCCCAGTGCCAATGTGGCGTTGACCAGTGATTATATCTGGCGCGGTGTTACCCAGACCATGGAAGACCCAGCGATTCAGGGCGGTTTTGACTTGAATCATGCCAGCGGGTTTTATGTGGGCACTTGGGGTTCCAACGTGCGTTTCGTTGAGGAAGGTGCACCTTCCGATGGTGCGAATGTGGAGTTGGATTTGTACGCTGGCTTTGGCGGCAGTTTGGCCAATGGCGTGGCCTATGACTTGCGCTATACCCGCTTTTTATATCCCAATGGCACGGATTTGGACTTCGGCGAATTCCAAGTCAGCGGCACTTTCAAAGATGTGACCTTGCTGTATGCCTTTTCGCCGGATGTGGGTGCAGTTGACACTAATACGCATTATGTGGAATTGGGCTATAAATACGCATTGCCTAATGATTTTAGCCTGGGCGTGAATGCAGGCTATTACAGCTTTGATGACGATGGCTTTGAAGATTATGCCAATTGGAAACTATCTATTGGCAAAACCTGGTCTGGATTTGACTTCAGCCTGGCCTATACGGATACCGACCTCAAAGACAACGAATTGGCGGATGGACGTGCGGTATTTACGATTGCCAAAAAGTTTTAATTTATTGGATTCAAACCAGTTAAAAGGAATCATGCAATGAAAATGATCAGTGCGATTATCAAGCCGTTCAAATTGGACGATGTGCGCGAAGCCTTGTCCGAAGTTGGCGTACAAGGCATTACCGTGACCGAGGTCAAGGGCTTCGGACGGCAAAAAGGTCACACCGAGCTGTACCGTGGCGCAGAATATGTGGTCGATTTTTTACCCAAAATTCGTATTGATGTGGCGGTAGCTGCTGAAATGGCGGATAAAGTGATTGATGCCATCTCGCGTGCCGCCAATACCGGCAAAATCGGCGATGGCAAAATTTTTGTCTACGGTTTGGATCAAGTGATCCGCATCCGTACCGGCGAAACCAATAAAGACGCGCTATAAGGAGACCGCAATGAAAATGACTCGCATTTTGGGCCTATCGCCCGCGCTGTTGCCAGTGATGTCCATGGCGCAAGACGCGGCCACTGCCGCCGCGCCCGTGGCTACGTTAGACACGGGCAATACCGCGTGGATGCTTACCGCCACCGCGCTGGTGTTATTTATGACCATCCCTGGCCTGTCGTTATTTTACGCAGGCATGGTGCGCGCTAAAAACGTGCTTTCCGTGTTAATGCAATGCTTTGCCATCACCTCGCTGATGACTGTATTGTGGATGCTGTATGGCTACAGCCTGGCGTTCGACACCACGGGCATGGCAGAGGGCACCATTAACTTAAATACGTTTATTGGCACGTTAAACAAGGCGTTGCTGGCGGGCGTGACGGTGGAAAGCTTGAGCATGACCATCCCAGAAACCGTGTTCATGACCTTCCAGATGACCTTTGCCATCATTACGCCTGCGCTGATTGTCGGCGCGTTTGCCGAGCGCATGAAATTCTCCGCCATGTTGCTGTTCATGGCGCTGTGGCTGACCTTTGTGTACACGCCCATTGCGCATATGGCGTGGAGCGGCCCAGGCGCGCTGTTTTGGGATTGGGGTGTGCTAGATTTCGCGGGTGGTACCGTGGTGCACATCAACGCCGGTATTGCGGGTCTGGTCGCGGCCATTATGCTGGGTCGGCGCAAGGGCTTTCCTGGCACGGCCATGCCGCCGCATAACTTAACCTACACCGTGATCGGCGCGTCCATGCTGTGGGTGGGTTGGTTCGGCTTTAACGCGGGCAGTGCGGTTGCGGCCAATGGCACAGCGGGCATGGCCATGGCAGTGACACAAATCGCCACCGCCACTGCCGCGTTGGCGTGGATGTTTGCAGAATGGCTGCACCATGGCAAACCCAGCGCATTGGGCATCGCTTCCGGCGCAGTCGCTGGTTTGGTCGCCATCACGCCGGCATCCGGTACGGCTGGCCCCATTGGCGCGCTGATTATCGGCGCAGCAGCAGGCGTGGGCTGTTTCTATGCGGCCACCAAGCTGAAACGCGCGCTGGGTTATGACGACTCCTTGGATGTGTTTGGTGTCCATGCGGTGGGCGGCATCATTGGCGCGATTCTTACTGGCGTATGCGCCGACGCAGCGCTGGGCGGCGTGGGCTTGGCCGATGGCGTTACCATGGCAGGCCAAGTGCTCACCCAAGCCAAAGGCGTGCTGGTGACTGTGGTCTATACTGCGGTGATGAGCGTTATCCTGCTGCTGATCGTCAAAGCCATCACTGGCCTGCGCGTGAGCGAAGAGCAGGAAGTGGAAGGACTGGATATGGCGTTACACGACGAGCGTGGTTATAGCCTATAAGCATGGTTTCTCCTGCTACATCGTGAGTGGTTTTCGGGCGCGCAAGCGCCCGTTTTTTTTGCGTAACCGCTTAATTATTCAAAATCGCCTGGCTTGCGCTCGCCTGGGCAAGGATGGTGATACACCACACTGTCGTCTAAACGCAGCGCAGTGAGCGCGCCGCCCCACAAACAGCCAGTGTCCAGCGCAATGATATTGTGTTGGCGTTGAAATCCCAGCGTGGCCCAATGGCCGAATACCATCGGGCAATCGCGGCTCAAACGTTGTGGATGCGCAAACCACGGCACATCTTCATCTTGATATTCCTGCGGCGCATATTTTTTCTTCAGTCGCAACCGCCCGTCTGGCGCGCAATAGCGTAAGCGGGTGAAACAGGAAATGATGTAACGGATGCGCTCCCAGCCTTGCATGTTCTCGTCCCAGAGGTCTGGATGACCGCCGTACACTTCTTTGGCCATGAATACCGCAGATTTTGGGCCGCGCACAATGGCTTCCGCTTCGCGCGCGCGCGCTACAGCGGCGGCTTTGTCCCACTGCGGCGGCAGTCCGGCATGAATTAAAATAATGCCTTGCTCTTCATGCAGCAAAGGTTGGTGGCGCAACCATTCCAACAAGTCCACGCGATCCGGCGCGCGCAGTACGTCATCGAGCGTGTCCTGTGGCTTGAGATGCTTATGGTTGCCATGCGCCACGGCCAGCAAGTGCATATCATGGTTGCCCAACACCGCACCGCCGTGCGCGCCCAATTGTTGAAAAAAGCGCAGCACGGCGAGTGAATCCGGGCCACGGTTGACCAAATCGCCCACGCTCCATAACCGGTCGCGTGCGGGGTGAAAATCAATGTGCTCCAGCAATTCCTGCAATTGCCGGTAACAGCCTTGAATATCGCCTACTACATAAGTTGCCATGAATTTTTGCCTACGGCGGCGTTCCCGCCTGCGGTGGTGTTTTTTGGGCACCCACAAGAGGTTGCCCCGACAGGGTGGCGTTCCCGCCTGCGGTGGTGTTTTTTGGGCACCCACAAGGGGTGCCCCTACAGGGTGG
>DYPE01000086.1:11586-13601 GCA_020720085.1 Dichelobacter nodosus
CGGTGGTGTTTTTTGGGCACCCACAAGGGGTGCCCCTACAGGGTGGCGTTCCCACTGGTTCTGTTTTGACTGGCCGCGCGCACGGGCGCAAAGCTGCGCCGGTGCAGGGGCGTGATGCCCAATTGTATCAAGGCTTGACAATGGCTGGCTGTGCCGTAACCGGCATTGCGTTCCCAGCCGTAGCCAGGATAGCGCAAAGCCAATTGTTGCATCAATTGGTCGCGTGCCACTTTGGCGCAGATCGAGGCGCAGGCAATGGCGTAGCTGGTGCGGTCGCCGCCAATGATTGCGGTATGCGGGCCTAAGGCATGATGGCGGCTGTCACGGCCATCTATCAGGGCATGGTCATAGGCGGGAACGCCGCCGTAGCCGGGAACGCCGCCACAGCCGGGAACACCGCCGTAGCCAGGAGCAGACAAACGCCGCAACGCGCGCTGCATGGCGAGATACGTGGCATTGAGAATGTTGTGTTGGTCAATTTCTGCCACTGATGCCGCGCCATACGCAATGGCTACGGCTTGGCTGCGAATGACGTGAAACAATTGCCGCCGTCGCGTGGGGGATAGTTGTTTGGAATCCTTAACGCCCGCAATGGGTTGGCAATACGCGGGCAGCAGCACTGCCGCTGCCAGCACCGGCCCAGCCAAACAACCGCGCCCCACTTCGTCTACGCCCGCCACCCGCATGTGTCCTTGCGCCCACAACGCTTGTTCATGCACCAGGCTCGGAGCGCGCGCGTTGGCGGTCATGCTGTGCGGCCTGCCAAGCGCAACACCGCTTGCGCCGCTGCGTCGCTGTTTCCGCGCAAGGTATCGTGCAACCGGGCAAAGTCGCGCGTCAAACGTTCGGCTTCATCTGGGTGATCCAGCCAGTGCAACACTGCACGGCTAAGATTCTCCGGCGTGGCGTCGTGCTGCAAAAATTCCGGCACCAGCCGTTCGCCAGCCAACAAATTGGGCAACGCCACATGCGGCACGCGCACCCAGCGTTTGGCCAGCCAATACGTGAGCGCGGCCAGGCGGTAGGCCACCACCATGGGCCGTTTCATCAGCATCGCTTCCAAACTGGCAGTGCCCGACGCAGTGAGCACCACATCCGCCGCTGCCATGGCCGTGCGGGCGTGGCCTTGCAGCACATGCACAGGTAACCCGGATAATCCAGGTGCGGAACGCGCACGTTGGTGGTTGCGGATAACGTGGTACAAGGCATCCGTGGCAGCAGGCAGCACAAAGCGGGCGTTAGGGCGGGATTGGTGCAATTGGCGTGCGGTGGCGAGAAATAGCCCCAGCAAGCGCGCTACTTCGCCCGCACGGCTGCCGGGCAGCAGCGCAATCCATTCACCGTCCAGCGGTGGCGGATTTTCGCCCAGCGCGCCGGATTCCGCCAATTCGCGCCGTGCTTGTGCTTGATCTGGCCACAGCGGAATTTGCTCGGCCAGCGGATGGCCAGTGAACACCACGGGAATGCCTTTGGCGCGATAATATTGTTCTTCAAAGGGAAATAACACCAGCATTACGTCGCAGGCGCGGGCAATGGTGCGCAAGCGGCCTTCGCGCCACGCCCATACCGACGGACTGACATAATGCGCCACGGGAATGCCGTGATCACGCAAGTGGATTTCCAGCGGCAAATTAAAATCCGGCGCGTCAATGCCAATGAATACATCCGGCGGATGCGCCAAAAAGTGGCGGCGCAGCGCGTGGTTGCACCACCACAGTTTGGGATAAGCCGCCAACACTTCCACCAGCCCCATCACCGACAGCCACGCCAAGGGGTAATGGCTGTGAAAACCGTGCGCCAGCATTTGCGCACCGCCAATGCCCTCCGCACGCCGTTCAGCGGGCAGACTGGCCAACAACCGTGCGCCTAGATAATCGCCCGATGCCTCGCCCGCCACCATGCCCACGCGCAGGTGCTTTTCAGCCACCAACGCTGTCATCGCAACCAGCCTTTCACTTGATCGAGCACGGCCTTGCCTGCTTGACTGCCCAAGGCTTTGTCCAATTTCTCCTGAA
>DYPE01000087.1 GCA_020720085.1 Dichelobacter nodosus
CTCGTTAGCGTGGGTCAAGTTATCGGCCACGCTGCGTAGCCCGGAACGCGGGCGTGGCCCGGAGCACGGGCGTAGCCCGGAACGCGGGCGTAACCCGGGCGTAGCAATGTGGTATTAAAAATGCGCCTACAGGTTATTCCCCGGCGGAGTTTTATAGCCCATGGTTTATTTCATACCGTCCTCCGCCCTAGGGAACTCATAAAGGTTACGCCCGTTTTCCGGGTATAGGGAGAATTTATATGAAAAATCAAGCCATATTGTATATCGCCATTCTTAGCATAGGGAGTTGCCTGTCCAGCCAGGCGCTTGAAAATCAGTCAGCACAGCGTCAAAATTCCGCCAATTCTGCGTTGGAAGTGGCAATCACGCCACAGCCCGCTGCGGGTAATGTGCAAATTTCCGTTGGCAACAGCAATGGCGGCAACGTCCATGTCCAGGCCAAACCTTCGGCACCGGCCCAAGCCAAAAAATGGGTGGTGGAATCTAAAGACAAAGACAATGCTACCCTGCGCGTTGACCCAGCGCAGTTGGGTAAACAAGGCGGGACTATTACCATTTCTGTGGAGCCATAATCATCCTATGCACAGTGCAATGACACAAGTGCGCGTAGCACAACCCTCAGATCAGCAAGCAATTACTCAAATCATAACCGCAGCATTCAACCTCCAGAGCGAAGAAATCCTGCAACTCATCGGGGATTTGCTGGTAGACCCCAGCGCGCGCCCGCTATTGTCGCTGGTGGCGGATGTGCAGGGTAGGGTAGTTGGGCATATTTTGTTTAGCAACGCCAAAATCGCACATAGCGCACTGGTTAACGCGCGGATTTTAGCTCCGCTTGCTATACATCCCGATTTTCAAGCGCAGGGCATTGGGCGGCAATTGATTGCGGCTGGGCTTGCACAGTTGGCGCAATGCCAGGTGGATTTGGTGTTTGTGCTGGGACATCCGGGGTACTATGCGAAGCATGGGTTTGCTCCGGCAACTCGCCTGGGGTTTGCTGCATCGTACCGAATTTTGCCCGAACAAGAGGATGCTTGGATGGTGCAAGCGCTCCGGCCCGGCATCATTGGCCAAGTTCATGGCAAAGTACTCTGTGCAGACGCGCTGAATTATCCGCACTATTGGGTTGAATAGAAAAAACGCGCGCCGCCATTGCGGCGGCGCGGAAGGCAGGAGATTACAGGCTGTAGTACATGTCGAATTCCACCGGATGGGTGGTCATGCGCAGACGGGTTACTTCCTTCATTTTCAGATCAATATAGGCGCTAATCAAATCATTGGTGAACACGCCGCCCGCAGTGAGGAACTCGCGGTCTTTGTCCAGCGCGGCCAGTGCCATATCCAGCGCGTAGCAGACTTGTGGGATGTTCTTTTCTTCTTCTGGCGGCAGATCATACAAATCTTTATCCATGGCTTCGCCTGGATGAATTTTGTTCAGAATGCCGTCCAGACCCGCCATCATCATGGCGGAGAAGGCAAAGTATGGATTGGCCAAGGAATCCGGGAAGCGCACTTCAATGCGGCGCGC
Organism: Dichelobacter nodosus; assembly: GCA_020720085.1. GTDB lineage: Bacteria > Pseudomonadota > Gammaproteobacteria > Beggiatoales > Beggiatoaceae > DYPE01. Next base: position 1,529 of record DYPE01000087.1, read on the forward strand.
TTTAGGGTTGGACACATACGGAATGCGGATGGAAGCGGAGCGGTTGCGGGCGGAATAAGCCAGCATCACGGGCGCTTCAAAGCCAGGCACCAGGCGTTTGTAGCTGTTGGTGCCAGGGTTGCAGAAGGCGTTCAGGGCATGGGCGTGCTTGATGATGCCGCCGATGTAGTACAACGCCAACTCAGACAGTCCACCGTATTTGTCGCCCGCGAACAGGTTGGTGCCGTCCTTGGCCAAGGACTGGTGCACGTGCATCCCATTGCCGTTGTCGCCCACCAGCGGTTTGGGCATGAAGGTCACGGTTTTGCCGTAACCATGGGCTACGTTCATGATTACATACTTCAAAATTTGCACTTCGTCGGCTTTTTTAACCAAGGTGCCAAATTTCACGCCGATTTCGCATTGGCCAGCAGTGGCCACTTCATGGTGGTGTACTTCCACGCCCATGCCCATCTCTTCCAAGGTTAAACACATGGCAGAGCGCAAGTCGTGCAACGAGTCTACTGGCGGTACAGGAAAATAGCCGCCCTTTACGGTTGGACGGTGGCCCATGTTGCCGTCAGGATAGACTTTTTCGGAGTTCCAACCGGCTTCGGAGGAATCAATTTTGCAAAAACTACCGCTAATGTCCGATCCCCAACGCACGTCATCAAATACGAAAAATTCGTTTTCTGGGCCGAAAAATGCGGTGTCGGCAATGCCTGTGGATTTCAAGTACGCTTCAGCACGTTTGGCCAGCGAACGCGGATCGCGCTCATAGCCCTGCATGGTGGAAGGTTCGATCACGTCGCAACGCAAGTTCAGCGTGGTTTCTTCGCTGAATGGGTCAATCACGGCAGTGGTGGCGTCAGGCATTAGAATCATGTCAGATTCATTGATGCCTTTCCAGCCGGCGATAGAGGAGCCGTCGAACATCTTGCCATCTTCAAACAAGTCGGCATCCACCGTGCTGGAGGGCACAGTCACGTGCTGTTCCTTGCCACGGGTGTCGGTAAAACGAAAATCAACAAACTTTACATCATTATCTTTTATCACTGCCAGAACTTGCTCGGCGGACATAGACTTCTCCTTAAAAATGTAGTGTTATGAAAAAAATCAAGAAAATTATGTTGTTTTGGCACTAAGTGTGCCAGTATGGCGTATTGCTTAACCGATTGTTAAAAATCGTTTTTTGCCAGCATTCTTTGTGTGGGCTGCTTTATTTTGGTGCGTTATCAGGCGTTCTTTGCTCTATTTCAGGGCACTCGTCCTGAAAATATACTTCCACTGCGCTCAATTGTGGCCAGTTTTGCAAGGGTGCGCGCAGTTGGCGCGCCCAATCGCCAGCAACGCCCGTGTTCCGGGTCTGGCAGGTGTCCACCACAGCGGCCAGCGGCAGAAAAATTTCTACAGTAACCGTGCCGTGTAAATAGTGCAAGCCGATGCGCTGTACATGCTGCGCCGCTGCAATGCCGTTCCAAGCAGCACGCAGTCGGGCCTCCAGTTCGTTGCGTGGCGGCAACTCCATGTTTAAGCGCTGCGTTTCATCGTCTTCTGGATCAATATGCACCACCACGTCCGTTACGTCGTGCCGTTCCTGCCGCAACTTGCGCCACACGGTATCGCCGATATAATGGCCCTCGGACACGCTGATGCGCGGCGCGACCTGCACATGCACGTCCATCATCACCTGGCCGCCCGCACGGCGGGTGCGCAGGCCATGCAAATGATCCACGCCATCCACGCTGGCAATTAACGTGCGGATGGAGTTGACCTGGCCTTCTTCCAGTGCGGTGTCAATCAAATCGCGTGTGCCTTGCCAGAACAAGTCCCACCCCACATAGGCAATCATCATGCTTACGCCAATAGCGCCCACCGCGTCCAGCCACGGCATACCCGCGAAGCTGCCCAGAATACCAACCAGTACGATAATGGTGGACAACCCGTCGGTGCGGTGATGCCAAGCATTGCCGCGCAACAATTGCGAGTGTGTGCGTTTGGCCACGCGCAGGGTGTAATGAAACAGCCATTCTTTGACCACAATGGAAATCAGCGCCATGGCCAGTGCCCATTCTGTGGGAATCAGCAAAGTTTCAGGCTTGAGCAAGTGGCGGCCTGCGTCTACCGCCAGTGCCAGTGCCAAACCGAGCAGCAGGATGCCCATGAGCAACGTGCCGATGCTTTCAATACGGCCATGACCATAGGGATGTTCGGAATCAGCCTGTTGATGGGCCTGCTTGGCGGCAAACAACACCAAAAAATCTGCCAGCAAATCCGTCCAAGAGTGTACGCCGTCCACGAATAGCGCTTGCGATTGGCCCAACCAGCCTGCCAGCATTTTACCCGTGGACAGGACAATATTGGCCGCCGCGCCAACCAGGGTAACCCGGCGGATTTGCGGATAATGTTCTTGTTGTGCCCGTTCAGGCGAGGAGTCACGCATCGGGTGCGCCTGCTTGTAGTTGTAATTGAATCAAACGTCCGCTACGTTGTGTGGTGACGACGCAGTGGCCATGGATTTTACACCAGGCGGGAATGTCGTGTAGCGCGCCCGGGTCAGTGCATTCCACGGCCAGGCAATCGCCCGGTGCCAGGCGCGCCATAGCATCCTGCACACGGATTACTGGCAGGGGGCAGAGTAAATTTTTCGCGTTCAAATGATAAGTGGCCATAACTTGCTACAGCAGCGTTTTGCCGGAGAACAATGTAACGTCCGTGTCCGGGTCAATCCTCTCAACTTAACCTAATATATTGATTTTTATTTAATTATTTTTTGTGTGAACCCATCGTGGAGGCATGCCGTCAGGATACACCAAGGTTCTATACCGGTGTGTCGCCACTTCATAGCACCCTTAACGCAAGGAGATTGAAATAAATATCTTTATAAATCAACTGACTGTTGCTAAGTTGAGAGGATTGGTGTCCGGGTGACTGGGTCAGCGTGAGCGGAACGTAATGCGGCCTTTGGTTAGATCGTAGGGTGTCATTTCCACCGTGACTTTGTCGCCAGTGAGGATACGAATATAATGCTTGCGCATTTTGCCCGAAATGTGGGCAATCACGGTATGGCTGTTTTCCAGTTGCACGCGAAACATGGTATTGGGCAACGTTTCGGTCACCGTGCCTTCCATTTCAATATGATCGTCTTTCGGCATTCAGCTTACATCCTTCAAATTAAGTTACAGCGTTAAGCGAGTAAGAGCCTATACGAAGACAGCCGGATGGGGCGGCGCAAGGCAGTTTCATATAGGCTCTAAAGCGCGGCCAATTATACTACATTCTAGCCATAATCCGCGCATTTGCTAATCGGTGCAATAGGACAACCCATAAGGAAACCCATATGGAACACTTTGATTTTATAGTTATCGGCGGCGGCATTACTGGCCTGGCGTTGGCCTGGCAAGGCCGCCGCGCTGGCTGGCGTGTGGTGGTGGTAGAAAAAGACACACGCCTGGGCGGCTGTATTCACACCCAGCCGCTGGGCGCGGCGGAGCATGGTTTTTGGGCCGAATTAGGCAGCCACACCGCGTTCAACTCCTACGGTCACCTGCTGCGTCTGCTGGAAGAAGCGGGCACGCTGCGCCAAGCGGTGAAAAAAAATTCCGCGCTGTACCAACTGGTGATTGATGGCCAGCGCAAATCCCTGTTCGCGCAACTGCACTGGGCTGAATTGCTGTTTTCGCTGCCCAAGCTATGGCGCGCCACCAAAAGCGGTCAGAGTGTGCAAACCTATTACAGCCAAATTTTCGGGGCGCGTAATTACCAACAGGTATTCGCCCACGCCTTTAATGCCGTGATTTGCCAGCCTGCCAATGACTTTCCCGCTGAATTGTTATTTCGCAAAAAATCGCGCCGCAAAGACGTGCCGCGCGCCTTCACGTTTGCCAATGGTCTGTCCGAAGCGGTCACCGCCCTGGCGCAATACGGCGGTGCTCCCGCTGGCGACATCCGCCTGCAACAACCCGCTACGGCGGTGCAGTACGCAGACGGCCAATTCACTGTAACCCTGGCCGATGGTAATGCTCTGCGCGCGCCACGCCTGGCATTAGCCACGCCGGTAGACGAAGCGGCACGCCTGCTGCACAGCGCGTTTCCCGCATTGGCTGGTTTGCTCAGCGAAATTCCTATGGCTGAAGTACACAGCCGTGCCGTGGCAGTGGACAAAACGCAAGTGACGTTGCCTATGCTGGGCGGCCTGATTGGCGTGGACGATTCCCCCATGTACGCCGCAGTCAGCCGCGATGCGCTGGCGCACGCGCGCTACCGCGCGTTCACGTTTCACTTCAAACCCAGCGCGACCACGGCGCAACAGGATGCCTGCATACGTCAGGCGCTGGGCGTGCCAAATTGGTTAGATGAATCCAGTAAAATCAATCGGCTGCCTGCATTGCGCGTGGGCCACGAGCGCTGGTTAGCGCAAGTGGACGAACGTCTGCACGGACTGCCACTGGCATTGGCAGGCAATTATTTTCTAGGCGTATCGCTAGAAGACTGCCTTAGCCGCGCCCACAGCGAATTCTCGCGGTTGCAAACGCCATGAACCACAAACCGTACTGTGCCCTGGGCTTGTTGTTGAGTTTCGTAGGGTGGGCAAAACGTTTTTTTGTTTTGCCCACCATGACGCGGTGCCCTGAGCTTGCCGAAGGGTGGTATGAATGGGTGGGCAACAAAAAAAAGTTGCCCACCCTACCTTGCTTGTTGTTGAGTGTACTCAGCGGCTGTAGCGCTGTGACCACTGCGCCGGACTTTTACCTGCTTGCGCCAACGCCAGCGCTACCGACGGCGGCATTGCATTGCAACGTAGCGCCGTGCGTCATTGCGCTACAAACAGCGCAATTACCCAAATACCTGGGCAGTACGTGGATTGTGACGCGCAGAGATGCCCAGCAACTGGACGTGGCCTCAGCGCACCGTTGGGCCGAACCATTGCAGGACAATTTCACCCGAGTGCTCGCCGACAATTTGGCGCAACGCCTGGGCGTGGCGCGGGTATTCCTCTACCCGCGTCAAGCCCCTGAACAGGTGGACTTTATTATCAGTGTGGCAGTGGACGAATTTCTCGGCGCACCCGCGCAACAGGTGACACTGCGCGCCTATTGGAGCGCCCGCACCCCTGCTAGCGGTGTCCTGAGCTTGCCGAAGGGGCGCACCACACCGCACCATGGCACAGCAGACATCCAGATTCCAGTGGCTGGGGGACCTGATTTTCCGGCGTTGGTCAACGCCATGAGCGCGGCAACCGGCCTGTTGGCAGATCAGATTGCAGCGGAAATGACGGGAAAGTAATGGCAGCAGACAAACGAGTGTACTAGATTAGAACTGCCTTTATGGAATGGCGCAGCCTTCCTGTGCCAGCATTGCGGTTAGACGGATCAGCGGCAGGCCAATCAGCGCGGTGGGGTCGCTGCCTTCCATGCGTTCCAGCAGGCTGATGCCCAAACCTTCGGATTTGAAACTGCCCGCACAGTTGTAGGGCCGTTCTTGTTGAAGATAGCGTTCGATTTGCGCACTGTCCAGCGCACGGAAATAGACGCTAAACGCAATCACATCTACTTGCGCAGTAGCCGTGGCGCTGTTATACACGCATAATCCAGTCAGAAAATCTACGCGCTGACCTGCGGCCTTGCGCAGTTGTTGCGTAGCACGCGCGTGGGTGTGAGGCTTGCCCAGGATTTCTGTGCCAATCACAGACACCTGGTCAGAGCCAATAATCAGCGCACACGGGAACGCATTTGCCGCTGCCTTCGCCTTACTCACCGCCAGCCGAGACACCAACGTAGCGGGCAATTCCCCCGGGCACGGGGTTTCATCCACCTCCGGCGCACGGGTAGCAAATGGCACGCCCAGACGGCCCAATAACTCGCGCCGAAATGGAGAAGTAGAAGCCAAGACCAAGGGCGGTGCCCTGAGCTTGTCGAAGGGTAAGGACGTGTTGGGATGCGGCGGCGCGGCGAAAGACGGAATCATAGCGAGTCACTGGGATGAGCAAAGTTGAGGTTGGAACAGTTTTGACAGTAAGGATAAGGAATTATATCATTACGCCCCTATGATGAAAGCGCTGCCCCACAAAATCGACCCCATGCGTTGCGCGCATCAGCAATTACGGCTGGATGGAAGCGTGCAGGGAAAAATGCCCAGGCTGGAGACCAGCCTGACTGCGCCATTGCAAGAAGGGGTAGAAATCCACTGGCGTTTTTACCAAGACGAAGCGCAACGGGCGCGGGTGGAAGGTAGCGTTGCCGTGCGTTTGTCTTTGCTTTGCCAACGTTGCTTGCAACCATTATACTGGCAGGTTCACGCCAATACCCGCTTGTGTTTCCTCAAGCCGGGACAGCAAGATGACTTCCCGTCGGAAATTGAAGTGGTGGTGGTTGAATCGCCTCTGATTTCTTTGGTGGAATTGATTGAGGATGAATTGATTTTGGCATTGCCGCTCGCGCCCATGCACGAGCAGTGCCCGGAGTCATAGCCGCCTCATTTGGATTAGACTTTGTTTTTATATTTATTTTTTAGGAGATAGAACCGTGGCTGTACAAAAAACTCGCAAATCCCCCTCCAAACGAGGAATGCGCCGCGCCCATGATGCGCTGGAAAAACCAACCCTCTCTGTAGACCCAGTTTCAAAGGAAGTCCATCTCCGCCACCATATCACGCCTGGTGGCTATTACCGTGGGCGTAAAGTGCTTGACACCGAGGCATAATACTTGAGCATCCGCATAGCGTTGGATGCCATGGGCGGCGATCATGGCCCGGAGGTCGTGGTTCCCGCCGCACTGGATGTAATCGCCCAATTTACAGCCATGGCCAATGGCCAAGACAGCGGTGCCCTTGAAGCTCTGCCGAAGGGAAGTGCGCGCACGTCCGGCATACACCTGATTTTAGTTGGCAACCAGGAACGCATTGAAGAATGTCTGCGTGCCCATCCACATCCCCCCGCTGTGCAGGCCACCATTGTGGTGCGGCACGCATCGCAGATTGTGACCATGGACGAATCGCCGAGCAATGCCTTGCGCATGAAAAAAGATTCCTCTATGCGCGTGGCGATTAATCTGGTGAAAAACAACGAAGCGGATGCCTGCGTCAGCGCGGGCAATACCGGCGCGTTGATGGCCACTGCCCGCTATGTTCTTAAAACTTTGCCCGGCATTGACCGTCCTGCCATTTGCACGGCAATTCCTTCATTGCAAGGCCACACCCACATGTTGGACTTAGGGGCCAATGTCGATTCCACTGCATTGCATTTATTTGAATTCGCTATCATGGGTTCGGAATTGACCAGTGCGGTGGACAATCAGCCCGCGCCCAAAATCGGCTTGTTGAACGTGGGCGAAGAAGAAATCAAGGGCAATGAGCGAGTCAAAGAAGCGCATCGCTTGCTGTTGAATAGCCACTTAAATTACATTGGTTATGTGGAAGGCAATGACATTTACGAAGGCACTGCCGACGTAGTGGTGTGCGACGGCTTTGTCGGCAATGTGGCGTTGAAAACCAGCGAGGGCTTGGCGCAAATGCTGCGCGCGCGCATCAAGCAAAGTTTTACCCGCAATTGGTATACCCGCTTTGCCGCGTTGGTTTCCCAGCCTGTGCTGAACGACATCCGCAACAACTTTGATCCGCGCCGCTACAATGGTGCCAGTTTGCTTGGCCTGCGCGGCATTGTAATCAAAAGCCATGGCGGTGCCGACCGTCTGGCCTTTGCCCATGCGATTCAAGAGGCAGTACTGGAAGTGGAAAAAAACGTGCCGCAACGCATTCATAACCGCCTGGCAGAATGGCTCGCAGCACAAGAAACCCCGCACGCGGCACACGGCGGCTAATCCCAAATCCCGCGCACAACCTGGTCCCAGAACACGGGCGTAGCCCGGAACACGGGCGTACGCGCCTATCATAACAAAGGCAAACAGAGTGACGTTTTCCCGCATCATCGGAACCGGCGGATACTTGCCGGAACAAGTGCTGACCAACCAAGCGTTGGAACGTATGGTAGACACCAACGACGCCTGGATTGTGGAACGTACCGGCATCCGCGCCCGCCATATCGCGGCGGACGGGCAAACCACCTGCGATTTGGCCGCTGAAGCCGCCCATCGCGCGCTGGACATGGCCGGGATTCCTGCTACCGCGTTAGACCTGATGATAGTCGCCACCACCACCCCGGATCGCATTTTTCCCAGCACCGCTTGCCTATTGCAACAACGCTTGGGCAACCCTGGCTGCCCAGCGTTTGATGTACAAGCCGTGTGCACCGGCTTTGTGTATGCTTTAAGCATTGCGGACAGCTTTATTCAAGCGGGCAAGGCCAACACCGCGCTGGTGATTGGCGCGGAAACCTTTTCCCGCCTGGTGGACTGGACTGACCGCAATACCTGTGTGCTGTTTGGCGATGGCGCGGGCGCGGCAGTGCTGCGTGCGGACACCGCGCCCGGCATTCATTCCACCCACCTGCACGCCGATGGCAATTACCACGAGCACTTAACCGCGCCAGGTTGGGTGGCAGGCGGCGCAATTCAAGGCACAAGCCCGTTTTGCGCCATGCGCGGCAAAGAAGTATTCAAATTCGCAGTCAACAGCCTGGCTGAAACTGCGCGTCAAGCATTAGAGCACAACCACTTGCCCTTGGCAGCCTTGGATTGGCTCGTACCCCATCAAGCCAATATTCGCATTATTCAAGCGGTGGGCGACAAATTGGCGTTGCCTGCGGAAAAAGTCGTGGTCACGGTGGAGCGCCATGGCAACACGTCTGCCGCTTCGGTGCCGTTGGCACTAGACGAAGCCGTGCGCGATGGCCGCATCCAATCTGGCCACAAAGTCCTGCTCGCTGCCATGGGCGGTGGGTTTACCTGGGGTTCCGCGCTACTCACGTTCTAAATCCAGCACGCAGGCCGATTCTAACCATCACCGGTTGCCCATGCGCGCCCCTTGCCATACGCTGGTTTGGCGGGAAAAAATCCTGGATAATACGCGCATATCCGCCATCCAAGGACGCTCCATGCCAATATTTGCCCTCATCCCTGCCTACGACGGCGTTCCCGTCTACGACGGCGCTCCCGTCTGCGCCGTTCGCGTGCGCCATCCGCTGCTTATCCAAGGGAGAACTGAGGATGGAATTTGAAGGCCAACTCTGGGCGATGCAGGAAGACGATGAGTTGCATCTCATCTGCACGGTCAAGCGCAACAAAAAGAAAGTCCAACTCCTCAATAGCAAAAACCGCGAGCAAACGGTGGGCGAGGATAAACTGCTATGGCAGTTGGCCGTTCATGCGCGCAATGCCGACGACTGGCGCGACAAGGCCGGGGCGCTGCAAACGCGCATCCGCGAGCTACAAGCGCAAGTCGATGTCGCGTTGTTATGGGAAACCGCGTGCGACGCTGGTGTGGATGCGATGGCAGATTTAGCTGAATTATTTTTCAGCGGTGCCGTGGGCGTAGAACACCACATCGCGTTGTGGCAAGCGCTGGCTGCGGATCGCCTCTATTTCAAACGCAAAGGCAAAACTTGGGAAGCGCGCGCGCCAGCGCAGGTGGAAGAATTGCAAAAAAACCGCCAGGCCGAACAAGCGCGCGAGGCATTTCAAACTCAGGCACTTACCTGGCTGGCGCAATTTGTCCAGGCCGATGTGCCGCCCCACGGCAGCGTTCCTGCCGAGTTAGCGGGTGCCGAAGCCTTGGTCGCGCGGGTGGAATGCTGGATGCGCGGCGACAAGGATAAGGAATTGCAACCCCTGCTCGAACAAACTGCCGAGGCCGCCAAGATTCTGCCGCGCGAATTAGGCTTCGATATTCTGCAACATGCTGGATTGCTGCCCGAAGATGCGGATCGCGACATTATTGTGGCCGGGCTGAAAACCGAATTCTCCGTGCCCGTCACCGAAGCCGCACTGGCCGTAGCGCCCTGGCCAGCGGAAGACAGCGGCGTGGCGGAGTTGGAACTGGCATTTAGCATTGACGACGACGACACCCGCGAAGTAGACGATGCGTTGGGCGTGTGCCAAGAGGGCGAATGGTTGCGTGTGGACATTGCCATTTCCGATCCCGCACGGCTGGTGCAACGTGGCGATGCGTTGGACCGCGAAGCCATGCGGCGCGGCACCACCGTGTATTTGCCCACGCGCACGGTACTCATGATGCCCGAGCGCATTTCCTGCGATCTCGCCAGCCTCAGCCCTGAGGCGGTGCGTTCCTCGGTGGTGGTGCAAGCCTGGTTCGACGCGGACGCGCGTCTGGCGCGCACGGCCATCCGCCGCTGCACGGTGCGGGTGGCGCAGCGCCTGAGTTACGTCCAAGCGGACGCCTGGCTGCGTGGCGAAGTGGCCACCAACGACAGCGCACAGGCAGCCACCCTGCGCCAGTTGCACGAGCTGGCGCAGCGCTTGACCGCGCAACGCGAAGCCGAACACGCCATTAATCTACAACGCCCTGAATTCAAAATTAAAGTCAGCCAAAACACGATTTGCGTAGAAATGATTGAACGCGACTCGCCCAGCCGCCTGCTGGTGGCGGAAATGATGATTTTGGCCAACCATGCCGCCGCGCGCCATGCCCGCGACCACCAAGTGCCGATCATTTACCGCACACAAGACCCGCCAGAACAACCCATTCCCAAAGAATGGCAGGCGGATCCGCTGCGCTTTGCCAGCGTGCGCAAGCTATTGCGTCCTTCCGCCCTCTCGCTACATCCCGGCGGCCATAGCGGCTTGGGTTTATCCGCGTACACCCAATTGTCTTCGCCCTTGCGCCGCTTTGCCGATTTAGTGATGCAACGGCAATTGGTGGCACACATCAGCGGCGAGGCATTGCCGTATGATCACGAAGAACTGTTCAAAGTGCTGGCCACTGCCGAAAATACCGCACGGGAAGCCAAAACCTTGGAATCCGCTGCCAAGCGCCGCTGGTTCATGGAATACTTGCGCCGCGAATGGATGGATACCCCGGTGCAAGCGTTGCTGGTGGAAGAAACCAAAGCCGGATTTAAGGCTGAAATACAGCCGTGGGGCGTGGATGCGCTGATCAGCGGTGGCCTCGGGCGCTTGCAACCTGGCGTCATGGCATGGGCTAAAATTGAAAAATTGCGTCCCAAAGCAGGACAAATCCGCCTGCAATGGCAAGGAGATATTTCTTAGCGTGTGTCGTTGGCCTGCCGTGGCAACCGTTTTTTTATTCAATACTTAGGAGTGCTTTATGCGTCCTCAATCCCTTCCGCTTTCCGCCATTGGCCTCGGCCTGAGCTTGGCCATCGCGCCTGTGGCCACGCCATGGGCCGTGGAGTCCTTTTGCTATTACTTGGTCAACCCTAAAAATTCCGACGACACCTTAGCGCTCAACGAACCGCCGTGGAATATTGGCCCTGATGCCGCAGACGAACCGCTTTCTGACGAAGATCGCAAGATACGCGAACGGCTGGGGCACTTGGTGATTTCAGTCAGTGAACAACGTTGCGAAGGCCTAAGCCGGAGTGAATTTCAGCAAAAATTAAAAAAACTCCGCGAAGAATTGCGCGCCGAGGCCGCGTCGCCACCCCCTCCGCCGTCCCCGCCGCCAGCAGCAACACCGCCAGCACCGCCGCCGCCAAGCGCACCTACTACACCTACGCCGCCTGGTGAGGCCACACCGAACAGCGAGGCCGTGCCCACGCCGCCACCCGAACCACCTGCCCCCGACCTTAAGCCAGGCGGCAGCGACTTTACCTCCTAAAAACGTTGGCTCTTATTGCGTATCTTGTGTTAGCTTTACACAAGCGGCATGTTCATAGCCCCGCTTCAGTCCATTTTATTAGGAATTACTCATTGACAAAATAACACACTGTAAAATCAATTGGTTGGTGGCACATTTTTTAGAAAAAATTGCATGCCATTTAATTTTAACATATTGATTTTTCAATAACAAAATGAGTTAATACGTAACCAGGGCAAACGCATTAAAATTCTTGTCCAAACACAAGCTTGGCACGGTAAGTGTCACTCCAACTGGCCTTGCGACGTTTTTTTGCGAGGCTTCCTGGCGTTGCATCAGCGTCAAAAAGTCCCATACATATACTCCACTCGGTCAACTTTTCGGATTTTATGCATCTAAAAACAGGTC
>DYPE01000088.1:0-11177 GCA_020720085.1 Dichelobacter nodosus
GTGGCGGGAGGCGTAGCGGTAGGCGTGGGAGATGCAGTGAAAGCAAGCCTCAAAACCGGCACACCTTCCCTCGTCGCCCGCACCGCCTTCATCACTCTGGTGTTGTCCCACGCTTTCATCTGGTTTTTCTGCTTAGGCGGTGCTTGGTGGCTGATCTAGTCCATCTTTAACACCCAATTGAAAAATCCTCCTTAAAATAGGCAGCATAGCCTGTAAGCCATCGGGTGCGTCTTACGCATTTCACTTTTCGGGCAGCGTGGTTTGGCTGGTTGCGCTGTGACGCAGCAGCACGCGCTGCAAAAAGCGTCCTGTGTGCGAGGCGGGGTGGGCGGCCACTTGTTCGGGCGTGCCTTGGGCGATAATCGTGCCGCCGCCGTCGCCGCCTTCTGGGCCTAAATCAATAATCCAGTCTGCGGTTTTGATAACATCCAGGTTGTGTTCAATCACCACCACCGTGTTGCCGTGGTCGCGCAATTGGTGCAGCACATGCAGCAATTGGCCAATGTCGTAAAAATGCAGGCCCGTGGTGGGTTCGTCTAAAATATACAAGGTTTGGCCGGTGTCGCGTTTGGACAGTTCGCGCGCCAGTTTAACGCGCTGGGCTTCGCCGCCGGACAGGGTGGTGGCGTTTTGCCCCAAAGTCAGGTAGCCCAGGCCGACTTCCATCAGGGTGGTGAGTTTGCGCTGAAGGGCGGGCACAGCGGCAAAGAATTCTGCGGCCTGTTCCACCGTCATGTTGAGCACTTCGTCGATGTTCTTGTCTTTATACAAAATATCCAAGGTTTCGCGGTTGTAGCGCTTGCCCTTGCACACGTCGCACGGCACGTAAATGTCCGCAAGAAAGTGCATTTCCACTTTGATTACGCCATCGCCAGCGCAGGCTTCGCAGCGTCCGCCTTTGATGTTGAAACTGAAACGGCCTGGTGCGTAGCCGCGCGTGCGTGCGGACGGCACTTGCGCAAACAGTTCGCGGATGGGGGTGAATAGGCCGGTGTAGGTGGCCGGGTTGGAGCGTGGGGTGCGGCCTATGGGCGATTGATCGATGTCCACCACTTTGTCGAAAAATTCTAAGCCGGAGACGATGGTAAAGGGCTTGATTTCAAGGTTGGCGCGGTTTAACTGGTTGGCGGCCAGCGGATATAACGTGTCGTTGACCAGGGTGGATTTGCCTGAGCCGGACACGCCGGTAACGCATACAAACAAACCAGCGGGAATGGATAATGTGATGTTTTTCAAATTATTGCCAGTAGCGCCATGCACATGCAGCCAGCGCTGCGGATGCGGCGCACGGCGTTGGGCTGGAATGGCGATGGCGCGCTTGCCGCTGAGATATTGGCCCGTAATGGAATCCGCGCTCTGTTCGATTTCCTTGGGCGTGCCGCACGCGACAATGCGCCCGCCATGCGTGCCCGCGCCTGGGCCGATGTCTACCACGTAATCTGCCGCGCGGATGGCGTCCTCGTCGTGTTCCACCACGATCACGGTGTTGCCAAGGTCGCGCAAATGGGTCAAGGTGGCGAGCAGGCGTTCGTTGTCGCGCTGGTGCAAGCCAATGGATGGCTCGTCGAGAATGTACATCACGCCCACCAGGCCCGCGCCAATTTGCGACGCCAGGCGGATGCGTTGCGCTTCGCCGCCAGAGAGCGTTTCCGCGCTACGATCCAGGGTGAGGTAATTGAGGCCGACATTGACCAAAAATCCCAAGCGCAACACGATTTCTTTGGTGATTTTAGTGGCGATTTCGCCGCGCGCGCCTGGCAAACGCAATTGCTCGAAAAATGCCAGGCTTTGGTTGACCGGCAACGCAGTGAGGCTGGGCAGGCTGCGGCCTTCGACAAACACGTGGCGCGCCGCCTCGGACAGGCGCGCGCCGTTGCACGCTGGGCAAATGCGCGTGCTTAAATATTTGGCCAGCTCCTCGCGCACCAGGTTGGAGTCGGTTTCACGATAACGGCGGGTGAAATTGGCCACCACGCCTTCAAAGGGTTTTTTCTGGCGATAATTGCCGCGTTCGCTTGTGTAGTGAAATTCAATGGCAACCTCGCCGCTGCCTTGCAAAATCATCTCTTGCACATGCGCGGGCAGTTTGGCAAACGGTGTGTTCAGGTTAAAATCATAGTGGCGCGCCAAGCTTTCCAGCATTTGGTAATGGTAGGCCGAACGCCGTTCCCAGCCGCGAATTGCGCCATCGGCCAGGCTCAGCGCTGGATCGCGCACGATTTTGGCGGGATCGAAAAATTGCTTGGTACCCAAGCCATCGCATTGCGGACACGCGCCCACGGGGTTGTTAAAGGAAAATAAGCGCGGTTCTAATTCCGGCAAGTTGTAACCGCATTCAGGACAAGACAGATTGGCGGACAGCAGACATTCGCCGTCGGTTGCGGGTTCCTCACCGTCTGCGGTCATGGGCGCGAGCAACGCCAGGCCATTGCTTAATCGCAACGTAGTTTCAAAGGATTCGGCCAGACGCTGGGCTAAATCGGGGCGGATTTTGAAACGATCCACAACCACATCAATGTTGTGTTTGCGGCGCAAATCGAGTTTGGGCGGGTCATCCACCTGAATCACCCGGCCATTGACGCGGGCACGCACAAATCCCTGGCCGCGCAACGATTCAAACAGTTGCGCGTGCTCGCCCTTGCGCTCGCGCACCACCGGGGCCAAAATCATCCAGGCGGATTCGGCAGGCAACGCCAGCACTTGATCCACCATTTGGCTAACCGTTTGCGCATTCAGGCCAATGCTGTGGGTGGGGCAACGCGGTTCGCCAACCCGAGCGAATAGCAAGCGCAGGTAGTCGTAAATTTCCGTGACCGTGCCTACCGTGGAGCGCGGATTGTGCGAAGTGGATTTTTGTTCTATAGAAATGGCTGGCGACAGACCCTCAATGTGATCCACGTCGGGTTTTTCCATCATGGACAAAAATTGGCGCGCGTAGGCGGACAGCGATTCCACGTAACGGCGCTGGCCTTCAGCATAAATAGTGTCAAACGCCAGCGAGGATTTGCCCGAGCCAGACAAGCCGGTAATCACAATCAGACGGTCGCGTGGCAGTTCTAAGTCAATGTTTTTTAAATTGTGCGTGCGCGCGCCACGCAGAGTGATGGTATCCATGCTATGAAGTCCATTCGCGTGAGGGAAGGGGGAATGATACGAGCCGGTTATTTTCCATTCATTGCGCGAAAATTGATAGAGGCACGTTGTTGCCCGCACAGGCGTCCATGCCCGTGCGGGTTAGACGGGATTACTGCGATTGTTTTTGCACAAACACATAACGCGGCTTAATCCACAGCACCAACAACGGCAACAAAAACAGGGCGGTGATAACATCCACGATCAGCGCTTCGCCGATGTAGGTGGCGACTACCCAGGTGTTTGCCAACTCCGTGTTGAGCAAGGGAATGAAACTGCCGAGCAGCACGACGACCGAGACGATCACCGCCGAGCCGGTGGTACACAGCGTGTTGCGCAGCGCTTGCGCCCACTCGCCGTGGGTTGCCATCATTTCTTCGCGCAGGCGCGAGACCATGTAAATGCCGTAGTCAATGCCCAGCCCCATGGCGATGCTCAGCGCGACCAGGGTGTGAAACGCCAGGTTGCCCGACCAATTTTGCACGGAGGTGAAATAGCCGCCCAGCCCGTATTGAGTAAACAAGGTAATCATCAGCATCATCATTAAGATCACCGACACACTGATGGAGCGGAACATCAGCACCGCGATGACAAAAATCACCAGCGCGGTGGTGAGCGGTCCCTTCAGCCATTCTGCCATTGCCACTTCGCGGGTGGCTTCGGTCGCGCCGAGAAAGCCGCCTAAGCCCGGCACTTCCAGCGCTGGGTCGCCGCCGACGCGGATGGTTTCTATGCTGTCGCCGCGTTGCAAGGTGGCGGTTTCGCCGTTTTTCAAGCCCACGAGAATTTTCTTAAAGCCCGGATTGTCGCGGTGCGTCATCAAATAATTTTGAATATCCAACGTCACTTGATGGGTTTTCACTGGGTCCATGGTGTTGACAAAGCCCATCACCACGCCTTCGTTCCAACTGTTCACATCCACAAACGAGCTTAAATCATCCGCGCCGTTATTGGCTTGCAGCAAGCCGTTGTACATTTGCACCAATTGGTTGGGATCCGGGGTGAAGCTGTCGTCGTTGGGATCGCGGTAAGTATCCCAGTGCGCTTTCATATGCGCCACCGTAGGCACGGCGAACAGTTGCAAATCCGGGTCAACGCCAGGCGGGCTGGAAAGTAACATATTGACCAATTTGACAAATTGCACATACGAGCCCGTAAAGCCGATGGAGGGATGGGCGCGCAGCCAATTTTCAAATTGTTCCAATTCCGCCAACACTTCGGCATCGTTAAACACCCCTTGCGCCGGATCGCTGTCCACGTCAAAACAGTCGGTTTTCACCCGCACCCCGTCTTTCCAGGCATCTGCGCCGCACGGCGGTTTGATCGGTGCCACGCCGCGAATCGGGATATTGACCGAGATCACGCCAGGCATAATCTTGCCCAATTTTTCCATATCTTGAATGGTGATGGAATAGTCCTTAAACGCAGCACGGGCGTAGTTAATGCCTTTTTCCACGCCTGGCATAATGTCAAATTCTTTATTTTCGCCCGCCATCACCTCGACAATGCCACGCGGCAGTTGGCTGTAATACCCCGACACCAAAAGTATTAACACCGTAAAGCCAACCGGAATCCATTTGCCAGGCCCCGCAAGCAAATTGGCGATAAAATTGCCAATGCTGTATTCCCAATGACGGCTGTCTTCCGTTTCCGGGCGTTTGGGCGGCGAAATCAAGAATAACAGCGGGATCAAGGTGGTGGTGGTCAGCAGCAGGGTGAGCATCCCGAACATGCCAAAATAGGCATAATCTTTATAAAACGAAATATCCACCATGCCCAACGTGGCAAAACCCGCCATATCAGTGACAATGGATAAAGTCGCGGGTACCAGCGTATATGTAATGGCATTTTCCGCCGCCTCCTCGCGGTTGGGGCAGAGTTGGCATTCCTGCTGAAACCGGCGGGTAACTTGCACCGAGTGGCCAATGCCGATGGCAAGCAACAACATCGGCGTCAGCACCATCATGGTGGTGAGTTTGTACGCGGAAAACCCCATCACCCCCAAGGTCATCAGGATGGTGGCAGACACCCCCAACAACGGAAACAATGCGCCGCGCCAAGTGCGAAACTCAAACCACAACACCGCGATGACAATCAAAAATGAAATTGCAAACAGCCACCATTTGTTCACCAAATCCATCAACATGTAGGCAAGAAAATACGGCTCGCCTGCGGTGAGAAACTCGACGCGGTCGCCGTATTTGCCTTCAAACTCATCAATAATCGCCCGCACATCCCGAATCCACGGCAAATAAATATTTTTCACCTCATCGGAATAGTCACCAATAATAAATGTCGCGGTGGTTTTACATCCTTCATGCTGATGAAAATCACATTTGTTACCTTGCGCATCTTCAAAGTGCAACAACATCGGCCCCATTGCCGGATTGCTTTCCAGCCCTTTTTGCAAATACGTCAATTGTTCTTGGGCGATTTTAGGGTCGCTAGAAATCCCTTCCACCGGAATCAAGCGCTTAAATTCCAAATCGCCCAATTCACCCACGCCCATGTATTTGATTTTTTGCGCGGCCAAATCAATAAAATTCGCCGCATTGGCGTGAGGCAACGCAGCAACGCGGTTGTGCAGGTCTTGCACCATGTTGATAAACCAGGGTTGGTAAATCTCGCCCTCTTTAATTTTGATCCCCCATACCATCAAATTACCCATCCCAAATTTATGCTCACCGTACAAATTGGTAGCAACATAACGATTGGTAGCGGGCAGCAAGGTATCAGGATCGTTGCGAATATCAATCTTCGGGATTTGCGTTGCGGTCAAAATGGTGGCGATTAGCACCAGCAACAAAATCGGCAAACGAAAACGAATGACGAATTGGGCATATCGCCGCGCAAAAGTTTTTTTAGTTTCTAGTGTAGTGTTCATAGTTGCTCCTTTGGTATTTCACGAATTGGTAAAACCACTTTGTGTTGTGATGGTGGTTGTTATTTGTGTTGAAACTGCGCAATGATTGGATTTTTTCTCCTTATCGGTAATGTTACATGGTGAATGCGCCCAGCATACCGGGCACCTAACAAGCAAGTACGCTGGCAGGCAGCAGCGCTTCCCGCGACATCCACTCCATCGGCGTTGCGTTGCTGTATGTCATGTCTCTGTATACTATGCCTGAAATTGAGTGGGTTGCAAATTGGGGCGGACAGGATGGAACGGTCACAAATGAGCAAATGGTGAGAACCTGTGGGTGATTTTTAAGCGGGCGGGAGGGGGGAATGGCTGTCTCCCCGCACGGGCAGCGCGCTCGTGCGTGTGGCTAACACCTTGTCAATGCGCGTGCCGTCCATATCCACCACCTCAAGCCGCCAATCTTCCCATTCGCAATAATCCGCAGTTTGCGGCACGCGCCCCAGCAGTAACATCATCATGCCGCTGAGGGTATGATAACGGCCTTTTTCCTCTTCAGGCACACCTGCCAATCCCAAACGGTCTTTTAACTCGGGGATGGGGATTAAACCATCTAGTAACCAATCTCCGCTCTCACGTTGCACCGCCCAGGAATCATCCTGATGCTGAGACTTAAATTCGCCGGTAATGGCTTCCATCATGTCATATACCGTAACAATCCCTTGCGTTTCGCCATATTCATCAATCACAAACACTGGCTGCCCGCCCGAATTTTTCAAATTTTCCAACAGTTCCATTCCAGTGAGCGATTCAGGCACAAACACCGCTGGTTTTACGTCGCGGATAAAATCTGGCTGTTCGTTACGCAGGATTTGATTGAGCAGATCATTGGTGCTGATTACGCCCAATACCTCTTGCCAACTGCCGCGTACTACGGGAAAACGCGAGTAGCGGTGATTTTTGATGCGCGCGATATTTTCTTCCAACGGTTTATCTGCGTCTAAGTACACAACATCGCCGCGCGGCACCATAAATGAAGCAATCTGGCGGTCATCCAGGCGGAATACATTGCGCACCATTTGGTGCTCTTGCGCCTCGATCACGCCAGTATTGGAACCTTCGCTCAGTAATAAATGAATGTCTTCCTCCGTCACGCTTGCGTTGTGTTTGTCCTTCATGCCCAGTGCGCGCAACAAGAGGTGCGTGGAAGTGGACAATAGCAACACAAAAGGCCGAGATGCGATTGCCAGGCCGTGCATGGCGTGGGCCACGAGCCGCGCAATCGTTTCCGGGTAAAACTGGGCAATGCGTTTGGGCACGAGTTCGCCTAGCACAATCGACACATAGGTGATGCAAACCACCACCAGTCCAGTGGCTAAATAATGCGCAAGCTGTTCTTGCATCCCCAAACCGGACAACCACGCGCCAAAGGAGGGGCTGAGCGCGGCCTCGCCGACAATGCCATTTAAGATGCCAATAGAGGTAATGCCAATTTGAATCGCAGAGAGGAATGAGGTGGGGTCTTCGCCCAGGCGCAATGCCGTGGCAGCGGCGCTGTCGCCCTGTTGGGCAAGTTGCTGTAGCCGTGTCCGGCGTGCGGTGATTAACGCCATTTCGGACATGGCAAAAAAGCCATTTAAGAGAATAAGGCAAAAAAGTATAATAATGTCCATAAAATAGAAAAATACTACTCCTCGTTGTATCACTTGCGGCGGTTGCCGCTCGTTATAACTCGTCATAATCTGGCGTAAAAATTCTATTATGCCATACCCGCTGCCCGTTCATCCTATATGGCCTCCTATTTCACCGCCGTAGCGACCCATGGGAAGGGTGCTGGCCAATATGCGAGTTCTACTCTCATAAAAAAACGTTTCTTTCAGTCCACTTTATCCCAGGATGCCGCATATGCGCCCCTCTAGCCCGCACACTAAGCCTGCACGGAACACGCGCGTAGCACGGAACACGCGCGTAGCATTATTAACCAGCCCGTTTTGGCTGGCGTTTATTGTGATCCTCGTGGCGCTCGCGCTGATCACCACGTATGCCGCCATTCGCCAGTTGGCGCAACTGGCCGAGCAAGGCATTGCGCAAAGCGCCCAGGCTTTGCCGGAAAAAAATCTGGTCAGCCTGATTATCAACGGCAAGCCACATGCGCTTACCCCGCAAGATGCGCAACAAATTATGCCAACGTTGCACAGCGCACTGGCGGATCACCACGCACAAATCCGCGTGCGCATGGCGCAAGAAATCGCCCAGCGCGTGGATGCTGCGTTCGTGCCGGTGGATGGCTATATTCCGCGCTTCACGGATTGGTATTATTCGCTGCCTGGCGAATATTCGCGTTACGCGGTGGCATTGGGCGGCAATGTGGCGGCTTACATGCAGCAACGCTTGCACGCTGAGGTATTTGCCCCAGCGCAACTGGAATCGCGCGTGGAGGCCATGCCCAACCAATTGAATCAAATTTTGGCGGAATCGATTCAGCAAGGGGCCACAGCAATGGCGGCGCAGTTACAAGCCTTTGTTGAGGCCAAAACTGTGGCACAATCGCCGCACTATACGGTCAATACTACGCAGACGATTGATTTAGGGGCGTTGTTGCAAGAAAAATTTGCCATTACCAGCGCGGATATTGCGCAGCAATCGCTGGCTGCTGCTGTGGGCGTTGGCGTGGGCAGCGCAGTGGCCAAGGGCATGGGCGCGCTGGTGGTGAAAAATGCGGTGGCCAAGGTGGCGGGCGCGAAAACGTTTCAACTGGCAGCGGCCCTGCTGGCGAAATTTGCCGCTAAAATGGCGGTCAAGGGCGGCGGCGCGGGCGCTGCGGCCCTGGCGGGCACGGCGGTGTGCAGCCCAGGCGGCCCGGTGGCGTTGCTGTGCGGCGCGGTAGCCGGTGCGGCAACTTGGCTATTGGTGGACGAGGTTTTTCTGGCTTTTGACGAAGCCATTCACCGCACGGAATTTGAAGCGGAAATCCGCCAAGCGGTGGCCGCGCAAAAAGAAGCGCTCAAGGCGCAACTCACGCAGGTTTACCAGCATACAGTGGATTTACAGTATGCTGAACTGCAACGCCAATTCAGTTTGGCCTTGCCCGCTGCTGACGCGGCGCGGGAGGTCGAGCATAATTTTGTGCCTGCATTGGCGACTGAACCGGCAACCGATTAAATCCAAAGGAAATTTCCGTGCTAGATTGGAATGGCATTGTCCAAGATATAAGCCAACAACGGTCAAGCCCGTGTGTGATGCACTCGTGTACGCCAGTGAGCGGCGGTTGCATCAACCAAGCATTCCGTGTGGAATGTGGCAACGCAACGTATTTTGTTAAAACCCTTCGGCAGCAGCCAGACGCTCCGGCGCGGGTGGATATGTTTAGCGCCGAGGCTGATGGATTGCAGGAAATCCGCCAAACCGGCGCGATTGCCGCGCCCCAGCCGGTGTGCTGGGGCATGTGCGGCGATTATGCGTATTTGGCTATGGAATACGTGCAGTTCGGTCCTGGCTCGCGCGTTTCCGCTGCATTGTTGGGCGAACGCTTGGCGGCCATGCACCGCACCACGCGCCCGCAATTTGGCTGGCACCGCGCCAATACCATAGGTGCTACGCCGCAGTTAAACCCATACACAGATGATTGGATTGAGTTTTTTAGCCAATATCGCTTAGGCGTTCAGTTCGAGTTAGCTGCACGCAACGGCGGCGGTAAATTGGCGCGCCTAGGCGAGCGCTTGCTCGCCGCCTTGCCTGATTTTTTTCCAAGCTACACGCCGCAAGCCTCGCTGTTGCACGGTGATTTATGGTCCGGCAACTACGCGCTAGATACGCAGGGCCAGCCGGTATTGTTCGACCCAGCGGTATATTACGGCGACCGCGAGGCGGATTTGGCCATGACGGAGTTATTCGGCGGCTTTCCCGCCGCGTTTTACCACGCCTACCATGCGACCTGGCCGCTGGATGCCGGGTACCGCACGCGCAAGAACTTATATAATTTGTATCACATCGTGAATCATTACAACCTGTTCGGCGGCAGTTACTTAGGCCAAGCAGAGCGCATGGTGGCAAATTTGCTCGCAGAACTGGGGCATTGTTGAAATGCAGGAAAAATTTACCATGTTACGCCCGTGTTCCGGGCTATCGGGCGGGGATAAACCACCGCCCCTACCTCTGTGTTCCGGGACGCTGATTCTCGGCGGCGCGCGTTCTGGCAAAAGCCGCCAGGCCGAGCGCTTGGCCACAGCCAGCGGTTGGCCGGTGACGTATGTGGCCACTGCCACCGCGCAAGACAGCGAAATGGCAGCGCGCATTGCAGCCCATCGCGCCAGCCGTCCGGCGCATTGGGTCGTGGTGGAAGAGCCGTTGCATGTGGCGCGCGCATTGGCGCAACATGCGGGCGCTGGGCAGTGCGTGATTGTCGATTGCCTTACGCTGTGGCTTTGCAATGTGCTGGCGGCGAATGATGATGCCCTGTTTGCGCATGAGCGCGCTGCCCTGCTGGCCGTGTTGCCTACGGTGGCGGGCCAGGTGATTTTGGTGAGCAATGAAACAAACCTGGGCGTAGTGCCGTTGGGCGCGCTCAGTCGCCGTTTTTGTGATGAAGCGGGCTGGTTGCATCAGGATTTGGCGGCCCAATGCGACTGCGTGATGCTGATGGTGGCCGGTTTGCCATTGCTATTAAAAGGAAATTCAACATGAAGCCGCAAGAAGATTGGGCGCATTGGACGCCGCCGGAGTGGCTACACGCCCCCATTGCGCCCCCTGACCCAACTTACCGCGCTATCGCGCTGGCGCGCCAAGCCACGCTGACCAAGCCGCCAGGCGCATTGGGACGGCTGGAAGAGGTGGCCGTGCAGTTGGCCGCGTTGCAAGCCAGCGCCACGCCAACGGTAGACCCCGCGCATTTGACGATTTTTGCGGCAGATCACGGCGTGGCGGCGCACGGCGTGTCGGCTTTTCCGCAATCGGTTACAGCGGCCATGATTAAAAATTTCGCCCTACGCCCGTGTTCCGGGTATGGCGGCGCAGCGGCCAGCGTGGCAGCGCGCGCGCTGGGCGTAACGCTGGAGGTGATCAATCTGGGCACAGTGGACGCGGAACACGCGCGTAACCCGGAACGCGGGTGTAACCCGGAACACGGTAGGGGCGGCGGTTTATCCCCGCCCGATAACGCGGAACACGCGCGTAACCCGGAACGCGG
>DYPE01000088.1:11277-13464 GCA_020720085.1 Dichelobacter nodosus
GCGGTTTATCCCCGCCCGATAACGCGGAACACGCGCGTAACCCGGAACGCGGGTGTAACCCGGAACGCGGTAGGGGCGGCGGTTTATCCCCGCCCGACAACCGGGAACACCCGCGTGGCATGGAAACGCGCATTCTCGGCCCTGGCAGTGCAGACTTCAGCCTTACAGCAGCCCTGTTGCCCACACAGTTGACGCGCGCGCTGGACGTAGGCCGCGAGGCAGTGATGCGCTTGCACGCCCCGCGCTTGTTCATTGGCGGCGAAATGGGCATAGGCAACACCACCTCCGCTGCCGCGCTGGTGTGCGCCCTAACTGGCGCGCCACCAGAACAGGTGGCTGGCCCAGGCACCGGGCTGGATGCGGCTGGCATGGCGCGCAAAATTGCAGTCCTCCACGCCGCCTTAGCCTTGCATCAAGAACATCTGTCGCAACCGCTCACCGCGTTGGGACACGTGGGCGGATTTGAAATCGCCGCATTGGCGGGTGCCTATTTGACTTGCGCGCAACGCGGCGTGCCCGCGCTGGTGGATGGTTTTATCTGTAGCGCCGCTGCGCTGATTGCTGTGCGCTGGCGTGCAGAAGTCCGCCCCTGGCTGTTGTTTGCGCATACTTCCGCTGAACCCGGCCACAGCCATGTGCTCACCGCGCTGGAGGCAGCCCCCTTGCTCAATTTAGGAATGCGCTTGGGCGAAGGCAGCGGCGCGCTGGCCGCCTTGCCGCTGTTGCGCCTGGCGTGCGCGCTCCACAATGGCATGGCCACATTTTCCGAAGCGCAAGTGGCGGAAAAATTGTCATGAACCCACACCGCAGGTGCAACTGATGCGGCCCTTTTTCATTGCCTTGCAATTTCTCACGCGCTTGCCCGCGCCCGTGCGCGCGCCGCCGCAACCAACAGAAATCGGCCAATCGCTGGTGTATTATCCATGGGTGGGAGCCGTGCTGGGCGCGCTGCTGGTGGCCATTGCCACACTGGCACAAGCCATTTGGCCCGCGCCGCTCGCCGCCGCACTCACGCTAACCGCGTGGGTGTGGCTCACCGGCGCATTGCACTTAGACGGCTTGGCAGACAGCGTGGACGCCTGGGCAGGCGGCGGCAGGGAACGCGACCGCACCTTGGCCATCATGCAAGACCCGTGTAGCGGCCCCATGGCGGTCAGCGCAGTGGTCTTGATATTGCTGGTAAAAGCCACTGCCGTGTACAGCCTGCTGACAACGGGCGCGTGGGCCGCACTGGCATTCGTGCCAGTGCTGGCCAGAAGCGCAGTGCCGGTATTATTCCTCACCACGCCCTGCGCGCGCCCCCACGGCCTGGGCGCAACGCTGGCCGCGCACCTGCCCCGACGCGCAGCGTGGATCAGCGCATTGGCGGGCGGTGCGAGCGGGTTGCTACTCGGCGCAGCAGGCTGGGTTGCCATCCTGGGCGCAATCGCCTTGTTGGTGTATTGGCGCGCGCAAATGCTACGCCGCATTGGCGGCGTCACCGGCGACACAGCAGGCGCGCTGGTGGAATGGATTGAAACCGTTGTCTTGGTTTGCGTTGTAGCCATTGGCGTAAATATGCCCATTAGCAGCGTTATACTTTAACCGCCAACAATCTGAGCCTTATCAAGCATCTGAAAATTTAAGGTCACAAGGGTGTTAATTTCCGTTTTGTGTATGGTACTTGTTTTTTCCAAACAGTCGGCGATTGCGGCTGTGAATTCCGTAAATTTTTCATAGTATTTTGAATAAAGACACTT
Organism: Dichelobacter nodosus; assembly: GCA_020720085.1. Classification (GTDB taxonomy): domain Bacteria; phylum Pseudomonadota; class Gammaproteobacteria; order Beggiatoales; family Beggiatoaceae; genus DYPE01. Next base: position 13,017 of record DYPE01000088.1, read on the forward strand.
CTTTTTTAGTTCCGGCAGCGGCAGTCGCAAAACATGAGATAACTTATCACCATGAACCACCTCCAAGAGTACTGGCGCGAACTTGACGATTTGCGCCGCATCGCTGGCGCGGACAACGAAGGCGCGTTGCGCCAGGCGTTTCAAAACCTACTGCGCAATGTCGGCCAGGAACATCAACTGATTTTGTTTGCCGAATATCCGTTCAAAGCGCCTGACGGCGCGAATCTACGCGCCGACGGCGTGTTGCTTGACCGCTTGCGCCTGGTGCATGGCTGGTGGGAAGCCAAAGACGAAAAAGACGATTTATACTGCAAACGGCCATAAACTGCGTTTTTTAACCCGTGGAATGCGAAGCCGTAGCACTCCGTCCGATGTCTTGAAGTTAAATCCACGAGGTATTCGGAAAGCCCCGAAGGGGCGAAATCCATATAGCCCAGGGCAATCCTTC
>DYPE01000089.1 GCA_020720085.1 Dichelobacter nodosus
GGGCACCCTATTTATCGGGGCATTACCAAATTTGAACAGCGCTGCCGCGTCTGACAGGAAGATCACACACGGCCCGCCATGTGCTACCATGGCGGATTTTTTCCTGTATCTCATTTATCCCTTACCAATACACTATGGGCACAACCTCTCAGCAATTGACGAATTCTTCTCAGCACAACCCCGTGTTGTTTATGGCCGGTGGCACGGGCGGCCATGTTTTTCCGGCGCTGGCCTGCGCCACGGCGTTGCAAAAACAAGGCGTGCCTGTGCATTGGCTGGGCACGCGCAACGGTTTGGAATCCTTTGTGATTCCCAACGCCAAAATCGACATCAGCTACTTGCCAGTGAGCGGACTGCGCGGCAAAGGCTTGGTGCATTGGCTGCGCGCGCCTTTTGTCATTCTGTATTCACTGGCATTGGCCATTGGCATTTTGCGCAAAATCAAGCCCCGGGTGGTGGTGGGCATGGGCGGTTTTGCTTCTGGCCCGGGCGGTCTGGCAGCGTGGATTTTGCGCATTCCATTGATTATTCATGAACAAAATGCCATTCCCGGCACCACCAACCGCATCTTGGCGCGCTTGGCCAATCATGTGTTGGAAGGCTTTCCGCACACGTTTGCGCAAAAATTCGCCGCGCGTTGCACGGGCAATCCGCTGCGCTATGATTTGATGGAATTGCCTGTGCCCGTGCCGCGCAAAGCGCACAGCCCGTTGCGCGTGCTGGTGCTGGGCGGCAGCCAGGGCGCGGCGGCATTAAATGAAACCGTGCCTGCTGCCATGGCCCACATCCGCCACCCGGTATTGGTCTGGCATCAAGTGGGCCGCCAGGCGTTCGCCGGGCCGCCTGCCATTGACGGCGAACGGGTGATGGATTACAAAGTAGACACTTTTATCGACCACATGGGTTTGGCGTATGCCTGGGCCGATGTGGTGATTTGCCGGTCTGGCGCGTTGACGGTGAGCGAAGTGGCGCAAATGGGTTTGCCATCGTTGTTGATTCCCTTCCCGCACGCCACGGATGACCACCAAACCCGCAACGCCAGCTTTTTGGCGGATCACGGCGCAGCCATTGTGCTGCCGCAGGCGCAACTCAGCGCGCAACAACTGGCGTACTGGCTGGATGAGCTGCATACCCACCCCGAACGGCTGGGCGAAATGTCCGTAGCAGCCAGACACTGCGCGCGCCCGAACGCAGTACAGGAAATTATCGAACTATGTCTATCCCCGGCGCGCTGAATTCTATGGCCTCTATGGAATCTCGTTTTCTCACCAATCGCCAAGGCAATCTCCGCCATTTACACTTTATCGGCATTGGCGGTGCGGGCATGAGCGGCATTGCCGAAGTCATGCACCGCCTGGGTTACCGCGTGTCTGGGTCGGATGTGCACGGCAACGCCGTGACCCGCCGCTTGCAAGAATTGGGCATCCGCGTGGATGCGGGCCATCGTGCCGAACAGGTGGCGGGCTGCGACGTGGTGGTGATTTCCACGGCCATTGCGGCGGATAACCCCGAATTGCAAGCCGCGCGCGCCGCGCGCATTCCAGTGATGCGTCGCGCGGAAATGCTCGGCGAACTGATGCGCTTTCGCCAAGGCATTGCCGTGGCGGGCACGCACGGCAAAACCACCACCACCAGCCTGCTCGCCAGCCTGCTGGCAGAAGGCGGGCTAGACCCCACCTACGTCATCGGCGGCAAACTCAACAGCGCTGGCGCGCACGCGGTGCTGGGCCAAGGCCGTTATTTGGTGGCAGAAGCCGATGAGAGCGATGCCTCATTTTTGCATTTACAGCCAGTGATTTCGGTGGTGACCAACATCGATGCCGACCACATGGACACCTATGGCGGCGATTTTCAGGTTTTGCGCGATACGTTTGTCGAGTTTTTGCACCAATTGCCGTTTTATGGCCTGGCGGTGGTGTGCGTGGATGATGCCGAAGCGCGGGCGATACTGCCGCGCCTCAGCAAACCCGTGCTGACCTATGGCTTTGCCGCAGACGCGGATGTGCGCGCCAGCAATGCGCGCCAACAGGGAATGCGCACGTTTTTCCAAGTGTCATTGCCGGGCCGTGCTGCGCCGCTGGACATTCAATTGAACCTGCCTGGCGAACACAATGTGCGCAATGCCTGCGCAGCCATTGCCATTGCGCATGAACTCAATATTGCGGACGACGCGATTATGCGCGCGCTGGCCACGTTTCAGGGTATCGGTCGGCGCTTGCAGAACCACGGCGAACTGGCGTTAGCCCATGGCGGCACTGCGTTGCACATTGACGATTATGGTCACCATCCCACTGAACTCGCCGCCTCGTTTGCCGCGTTGCGTCAAGGCTGGCCCAATCGCCGCCTGGTGGTGGCATTCCAACCGCACCGCTACAGCCGCACCCGCGACCTGTTCAATGAATTCACCCGCGTGTTGCAAGTGCCGGATGAGTTGATTTTGCTAGATATTTATCCGGCTGGTGAAGCGCCTATCCCTGGCGCGATCGGCGCAGAATTATTCGCCGCTGTTCAGGCATTGCGCGTCACACCCAGCCATTTCGCGCCGAGTCTGGAGGATGCGTTGGCGTTGTTGCGCGCGGTTCTGTGCGATGGCGATGTGCTGCTCACCTTGGGCGCGGGCAATATCGGCGCGTTTGCCCAGGAATTGTCTGCTCGGCTGTGAACACGTCCCCCCTGCCATTGGAAAATTCGCAGGATAAATGGCCCGTGCACGTGCTCACTGGCTTTTTGGGCAGCGGTAAAACCACTGTGCTCAATCGCTTGCTCACCCAGCCGGGCATGGAATACACCGCTGTGATTGTGAATGAATTGGGCACGGTGGGGATTGACCATCTGTTGGTGGAAGCGCGCACCGAGGACATCATGATGCTGGCAGGCGGCTGCTTATGCTGTTCTGTGCGCAGCGATTTAGTGGAAACCCTGCTGGCGTTGCACGCCAAGCGCGCGCGCGGCGAAATTCCGCCTTTTTGCCAAGTGCTGGTAGAAACCACTGGCTTGGCAGACCCCGCACCCGTGCTGCGGGTATTGCTCAATGACCCCGACATTCCCCGCCATTTTCGCCTGGGCCAGGTCATCACCACGGTAGACGGCGTGTATGGCGCGCAACAACTGGCGGAACACGATGAATCCGCCAAGCAAGCCGCGCTGGCCAGCGTGTTGATTGTCACCAAAACCGATCTACCGCAAGCCAAAGCGCTGGATACTTTGCAGCAACGCTTGCGGCGGCTAAACCCTGGCGCGCCCCTGCTGGATGCTAACCGCGACCGCCTGGATGCGGCAACGCTGCTGGCGTGCGCTGATTATGACCCACATACCCGTCAACTCGACGCCACAGGCTGGTTGCAGGCAGAGTGCTATCCGAATGCCGAAGAGGAAACCTGGCCCGCGCCAGCGCGCCATGACGCCTTTATCCGTGCTTTTTGCCTGGAATGGCCCGAACCCTTGCCCTGGCGGGTGTTGGAACGTTGGATACAACAGCTTACGCGCTTGCGCGGCAAAGACTTGCTGCGCGTCAAAGGCATTGTGCATACCGTGGAAACCGAATTGCCCGTGGTCATTCAAGGCGTGCAGCACATTTTCCAACCGCCCTCCACCTTGCGCCAATGGCCAGAACAACCGCCGCGCACGCGCATCGTGTTCATTACCCGCAATATTCCGCGCGAATTAATCACCGCACATTTACACGAACTCACACAAGCCGCCACCCCGCAACAGGCGTGCCTGGCCGCACAACGTTTGCTTGCGCCACCGTCACTGTAATCCACCTTTGTTTCGATGGGCTAGGTAAGCCCGCCATACGCGCAATGGTTGCGGTGTCCTGAAGCTCTGCCGAAGGGATGATACCCGCCAAAATAGTTCCCATCCGTTCATCAATGCTCCCGCCGTTGGGCGAATTCTTGTATGATGTTCGTTCACGCGCGGCAGAACACGCGGTGTCTATGCGGGCCATTGCGTTTATTTGCATTTACTTGCGTTTAGCAGATTTTTTTTGAAAGGAATGATATTCCATGTGTGGAATTTGCGGAGAGTTTTCCTTCACCAGCCGTGCGCCGGCGATGTCCACCATTGAACGCATGAATGCCATGCTGGCCAAGCGCGGCCCAGACCATGGCGGTGCATATTTGGAAGGCCCGCTGGCGCTGGGACACCGGCGGCTGGCGGTGATTGATTTGTCGTATCGTGCGCACCAACCCATGGTGGACAGCCAGTTGGGGCTGGTGCTGGTGTTTAATGGCGCAATTTACAATTATCGTGAGCTGCGCATTACTCTGCGCGGCCTGGGCTATGTGTTTTTTAGCGATTCCGACACCGAGGTGATTCTCAAAGCCTACCATGCCTGGGGCCGCGATTGTCCTAAGCATTTGGCTGGCATGTTTGCTTTTGCCATTTGGGACATTGACCGGCGCGAATTATTTGTGGCGCGCGACCGGATGGGCATTAAGCCGTTGTATTATAGCCGCACCGCCACGCATTTCCGTTTCGCTTCCAACACGCAGGCGTTGTTGGCAACGGGCGGCATAGACACGCACATTGATGAAGTGGCGCTGCATCATCACCTCACCCTGCACGCGGTGGTGCCCGCGCCGCGCACGTTGCTCAAAGGCATACGCAAGCTGGAGCCAGGCTCTTCCCTGCGTATTCTGACCAATGGTCATGTTGAGCATCATCGCTACTGGCGGTTGCGTGCAGTGCGCACTGCCACGCATATCAGCGAAGTGGAATGGATAGAAAAAGTGCATTCCTGCTTGCAGGCCGCCGTGGAAAAACGCATGACTTCGGCAGATGTGCCGGTGGGTGTGCTGCTGTCTGGCGGGTTAGATTCTAGTCTGTTGGTGGGCTTGCTGCGCGAAATGCGCGACCACGAAATCACCACGTTTTCGATTGGGTTTGACGATGCACCGGAAGAAAAAGGCAGTGAATTTGAATATTCGGATTTGATTGCCGAGCGCTTTCACACCCACCACCACCGCATCCAAATTCCCAACCACGAAGTGTTGGATCGCTTGCCCGAAGCGCTGTCCGCCATGTCTGAACCCATGGTGGCGCAAGACGCCGTGGCATTTTATCTGCTGGCCGAGCAGGTGGCGCAACAGGTCAAAGTGGTGCTCAGCGGCCAAGGTGCGGATGAGGTATTTGGCGGCTACTTTTGGTATGCGCGCATGGCCGAGACCCAGGGCAGCCCGGAACATGGGCGTAGCGATGTGGAAAGATTTAGTGTGCACTATTTTGACCGCAGTCATGATGAATACCTGCAAACCGTGCATCCTGATTTGCACGGCGAGGATTACACCAGCTATCTGGTGGCTGAATTGCTGGCGGAACGCGATGCGGATACGTTTCTTGACCGTGTGTTGCGCATGGACGTTACTACGCTCATTGTGGATGATCCGGTTAAGCGCGTGGACAACATGACCATGGCCTGGGGTTTGGAAAGCCGTATGCCCTTTTTGGATCACGAATTGGTGCAACTGGCGAGCAACATGCCGCCGGAGCTGAAGTTGCGCGCCAATGGTAAATATCCGCTCAAGGAAATCGCGCGCCGCCTGCTGCCGCACGCGGTAATTGACCGGCCCAAGGGCTATTTTCCGATGCCCGCGCTCAAATACGTGCGCGGCCCGTTTCTTGAATTCATGCGCGAAGTGCTGACTTCCCCCACCTGCCGCAACCGCCATTTGTTTCGCCACGAATATGTGGATCGCCTGCTCAGCGCGCCAGAACAGCATCTCACGCCGCTGCAAGGCAGCAAGCTTTGGCATCTGGCGGCGTTGGAATACTGGCTGCAAACCCAGGTGGATCAGGCTTTGTGAGTTTTCCCACGGTCATGATCCTGGCTGCTGGGCGTGGCGAACGTATGCGTCCGCTGACCGACCATACGCCTAAGCCGTTGCTGTTGGTTCGCGGGCGGCCTTTGATTGAGCACCATATTCTCCGTCTGGCCGCTGCGGGTTGCGCGGAAATTGTGATTAACCACGCCCACCTGGGCCAGCAAATCGAAGACACGCTGGGCGATGGCAGCCGTTATGGTCTACGCATTCGCTACAGCCCAGAAAGCATGGCCTTGGAAACCGGTGGCGGCCTACGCCATGCTCTGCCGCTGTTGGGCGAACAGCCATTCATTGCGGTCAATGGCGATATTTTTACGGATTATCCATTTAACCGTCTGGTGTCGGTCTGCGCGCAATTGCACAGAACCGACGACGCCCGCGTTCCGGGCTACGCCCGTGTTCCGGGTTACGCCCGTGTTCCGGGCCGCGTGGCGCACCTGGTGCTGGTGGACAATCCTGCGCATCATCCAGCGGGCGATTTCGCTTTAACCAGCACCCAAATCGTGGCTACGCCCGTGTTCCGGGCCGAGGCGGGCGCGCAACGCTACACCTTCAGCGGCATTGCCGCCTATCACCCGCACTGGCTTGCCAGCCATGCGCCAGGCCGCGCACCACTTGCGCCTTGGCTGCGCGAGGCCATGCGCCAGGGCTGGGTCAGCGGCGAGCATTATGCTGGAGAATGGGTGGACGTAGGCACGCCCGAACGGTTGGCGCGGCTAAACGAAACGCTGCATCCATAACTACATAAAAATACGCTAAAAATTGGCTCATTGATTTTCAACTTGCGCAGGGGATGTTTGTTGCTGTCCTGCCAGCCGCGCCTGTTCCAAACGTTGCACCCAGTCCCGCGACAGGGTAATCGCCACTGCTTCGCGTAACGCACGGGTAGGCCGGTTATCCAGCAGGCGATATATAAACTCCAGCGTTTTCTCGGGGTGGGCAGAGAGGCGCAAACTGATGGCAAAACAAGCCGCTGCTAAATGTTGTTCTTTGTAGCCGGCAAAGACTTGACCAAGATTACCCCAGGCATTGACACGCTGCGGCGCTAGCTGCAACGTGGCGCGCAGGTGTTCCATGGCCTGGGAAAAATCTTCCTTAATCAAATACAAATAGCCCAGGTTATTGCGTAGTTCCACGTCCTCGGCGTCGGCGCGCACGCCGTCTTCAAATGCGCGCTGGGCAGTGTCAAAATAGTTTTTTTTCAGCGCAGCCAAGCCACGGTCATTGGCGGCGCGTGCGGTTTTGCGGTCGCGGTTTGCCAATGGCGGCCCACGGCGCGCGGCCATTGCCGCAGCCAATTCTACAATACGCGCGCCGCGGTGTCCTGAGCTTGCCGAAGGGTCGGCCATGCCATCTTCCAAAATGGGCAATAAATCCTGCCAGGGTTCAACCGCACCTGGAACACGGGCGTAACCCGGAACACGGGCGTAACTCACACGCGCCAGTGCTTGGTGCGCGGTTGCGGGCGCTGGGGGCAGGCTGTCCAGCGGATTGCCTTCTAGGCGTAGGCTGACAAGATGAGGGCAGCCAGCCAGCTTGGGGGGCGTGCCGCGCAGTTGGTTGTATTCGGCTTCCAGAGTCTCTAACAGCGGCAGATTTTGAAAATCCGGCAATGGGCCGCTGAGTTGGTTATCGCCGATTTTTAGCCAGCGCAAAGCGGGCAGTTGGCGAAAATCAGGAATTGCGCCGCTCAATTCGTTCCTTTCGGCATATATCAGGGATAACGCGGGTAAGTGGCTAAAATCGGGAATTTGTCCTGTCAGTTGGTTTTGATCCACAAACAAGTATTGCAACGCTGGCAGCCCAGTGAAATCGGGTAGCGCGCCGCTGAGGCGGTTGCTGCTAAGCCCCAGTTGCCGCAATGCGGGCAATGAGTAATCAGGAATACTGCCGCTGAATTGATTTTGAATGAGAAATAAAAATTGTAATTCGGGCAACCGTTCAAATTCGGGCAATGGCCCGCTCAATTGATTGGTGCTGAGCACCAAACGTTGCAATGCTGGCAGATCGAAATCTGGCACACTGCCGCTGAATTGGTTGTAATCCAGCACCAGCGCTTGCAACGCAGGCAGATAAAAATTGGGAATTTCGCCACTCAATTGGTTGCGCGATAGTCGCAACCACTGCAATGCCTTCAGGCGATCCAGGTTAGGCAAGGTGCCAGTAAGATGATTTTCTTCCAGCCGCAATTGGACAACATGGCCGCCCTGGCAGGTCACGCCAAACCAGGCACACGGCTTGTTGTCTGCGCCCCAGCCGGTTTGATTTTCCCACTCCGGCCCACCGGTGCTGTGGTAAAACTCCAGCAGCGTTTCGCACTCAGAACCAGGTATTTCGGTGACTGCCGCGCAATCCGTACCCGGAATACGGACGTAACCCGGAACACGGGCGTAACCCGGAGCAACGTCCGTGTTCCGGGCACGGGCGTAGGCCGCTGGCGCGGACAGGATAGCCAAGTTCCATACCAAGGCCGCGCAAACGGGCAGAGTGCACGTTGTGAGCCAATTTTTCATGTTGATTTTCATGGTGTTTTTTACCTACGCTTCGACCATCTATTTCTCTTGTTGATTTTCATGCGAAATACGCAACAGCACCGCCACCATTAGGATCGACGCCAGCATACTGGAGCCGCCGTAACTGAACAGCGGCAGCGGCAGCCCTTTGGTGGGCAGCAGGCCAGTGTTCACCGCCAAATTCACTGCGGTTTGCAGGCCCAGGGTCAGCGTAATGCCATATGCCAGATAGGCGGAGTAGCCCTGCCCCAGTTCTGCGGCCCGCCACGCCACCGCCAATCCGCGTTGTACCAATGCACCGTACAGCGCCAAAATCAGCAATACGCCCGCTAAGCCGGTTTCCTCGGCCAGAATGGCGAAAATAAAATCCGTATGTGCTTCAGGAAGATATGTGAGTTTTTGCACGCTATTGCCCAAGCCTTCACCCCACCAGCCGCCGCGCCCCATGGCGATCAGCGCCTGCGTGAGTTGAAAACCTGAAGTATAGGCATGTTCCCATGGGTTGAGAAAAGCATACAGCCGTTGCAGGCGATAGGGGGCCAATAATACCAGCACGCCAAACGCGATGGCCATGCCAGCCAGCCAGGGGATAAATTGCGCCAATGGCACACCAGCCAAAAATAACAGCCCCATAATCAACATCATGATCACGACTGCGCTGCCGTAATCCGGTTCAAGCATTAGCAAAAAAGTGATGAACATCAATACGCTGATTACTTTCAGCGCGCCGCGCGCTTGCGCCTTCACTTCGTCGGCGCGGCGCACCAAATAACCGGCTAAATAGGCAATCAAGGCGAGTTTGGCGAATTCCGACGGTTGCAAATTGGCCGGGCCGAGCGCAATCCAGCGCTGGCTGCCATTGACTTCCTTGCCGATGCCGGGAATCAATACGGCCAGCAGCAATACCAAGGCGATGAATAGTAACGGTACGCTGGCCCATCGCCAGCGGCTGGCAGGCAAATATAGCAACGGCCAGGCCAGCGCAACGGACACGGCAGTGAACAGCAATTGCCGCCAAAAATATCCCAGCGGATCGCCAAAGCGCTGCGTGGCGGCGTGCATGGATGCGGAAGCCACCATCACCAATCCGCACAGCACCAGCGCTGCCGCTACAGCCAGCAGCCCATGGTCAAGATGGCGGGGAAACCCAGCTTCGCCCGCTGGCTGCGGGTTACGCGCAACCGGCATATTGAATGGCTTGCTCAAAATCTGCGGTAATCCAGTCCGCGCTGGTCAGCGGCAGTTGTAGGGTATGCGCCAGATGCGCGAGCAGATCGCGCGCGGCTTGATCCACGCTCACGCCGGGGTGCCAGCGGCTCAGGCAGTCCATGGCCAAATCAGGATAACCGCAGGGATGGATGTGTTGAAATGGTGCTAATTCCATGTTTATATTCAAACTTAGGCCGTGGTAGCAACACTGGCGCGCAACGCGCAAGCCCAGCGAGGCAATTTTGCGCACACTGCCATCCGTTGCAACGGTGTACACGCCCGGCGCGCCCGCCTGGCGTTGCGCGGGAACGCCGTAGTGCGCCAGCAAGTCGAGCACGGCTTGTTCCAGATTCTGTACCAAGCCTTGCACGCCACCCGGAGCACGGGCATCACCCGGAGCACGGGCGTCACCCGGAACACGGGCGTCACCCCGTCGCCGTTTCAAATCGAGCAGCAAATACACCACCAATTGGCCAGGGCCATGATAGGTCACTTGGCCGCCCCGGTCAGACTGCACCAGCGGCGCAATCGCGCTGGCACCTGCCAACACATGCTCCGCCCGCCCGGCCTGGCCTTGGCTGTACACCGGCGCGTGTTCTAGCAGCCAAACCCAATCCGCGTCCATGGCGGTGCGCGTGCGGGTGTACGCCTGCATGGCGCGCAAGCAAGCCGCATAATCGGTAAGCCCGCGCAGGCGGCACACACGCAATTTTGAGTCATGTCGGGGCGGTGGTTTATCCCCGCCCATGTCATGTAGGGGCGGTGGTTTATCCCCGCCCATGTAGGAGCACATGATAAATAACGCTACAATTCCAAATAAGTATAGCCGCGCAAGCCCGCTTGCAATTCTTGCAAATAGGCCATTTGCGTGGCCACGCTGAGGTCGGTGGCTTGCAGGCGGTGGCGGTATTTGGCGCGCAGGGTATCCACATCGTAATGCACGTAGCGCAACATGTCTTCCACGGTGTCGCCCAGTTCTGGCTGTGCCAGGCAATAACCGCCGTCCGGGGTAAGTTCAACATTCACAGAATGCGTGTCGCCGAACAAATTGTGCATGTCGCCGAGGATTTCCTGGTAGGCACCGACCAAAAAAATGCCCAGTAAATACGATTCGCCCGCTTGTAGGACATGCACGGGCAAGCTGGTTTCCAGGCCGCTGTTGTCCACATATTGGCTGATACAACCATCGGAATCACAAGTTAAATCTTGCAATATGGCGCGGCAATTGGGTGCCTCGCGCAGGCGGGCGAGCGGCATGATGGGGAAAATTTGGTCAATCGCCCACACGTCGGGGATGGATTGGAATAGGGACAGGTTGATGAAATATTTGTCCGCGAGCTTGGCGGCCAATTCATCCAGCACTTCGCGGTGCGCGCGCGAGCCGGGATTGAGCATGTCGCGGATGGCGTGGCAGGCAGCGAAATAAATTTGCTCGGCCTGGGCGCGCTGGCGCAAATCCAACGCGCCGCGCGTGAAGCCCGCATAGGTTTCCTGCAAACGGAAGGCAATGTCATGATAGGTTTCCACCGCGTTGTTGCGGTTGAGTTGTTGCACTGCGTTGCGCAAATCGCGGATCAGCGGCGCGTCGCCGTCCTCCGCTGCCAGGCCGTCAGCGGCGTTTGCCATGGCTCCGCCCGGCGCGGGTTCTACATCCGTGACATTGGTAATCAGCAACGCATGGTGCGCGGTCATGGCGCGCCCGGATTCCGTAAAAATACGCGGATGGGGCAAGCCGTCTGGCGTGCAGGCGTCTTTGAAATAACGCACCACGGTGTTGGCGTATTCGCGCATACTGTAATTCATGGAACAATACCCGCGCGAGCGCGTGCCGTCGTAGTCCACACCCAAGCCGCCGCCCACATCCACAGTATCCACGGGCGCGCCCAATGCGCGCAATTGGCGGTAGTAGCGCCCGGCTTCGTGCAATGCGGCCTGAATGTCGCGGATATTGGCCACTTGTGAGCCAATGTGAAAGTGCATGAGTTGCAGGCACGCCAACATGCCCGCAGTTTGCAGGCTGTCAATTACCGCCAACACCTGCGCGCTGGATAAGCCGAATTTGCCCTTTTCACCGCCAGTATTTTGCCATTTGCCCGAGGCAATGGCGGCCAGCCGCACGCGCACGCCCAGGCGCGGGGACACGCCCAAGCGGGCAGATTCCTCAATAATAAGCTTTAGTTCCGAGCTTTTTTCCACCACGATGTAGGGCCGCAACCCCAATTGCTGGCCAATCAGCGCCAGGCGGATGTATTCGCGATCCTTGTAGCCATTGCACACCACAATGCCGCCATCCGGCGGTGCCAACGCCAGCACCGCCATGAGTTCGGGCTTACTGCCCGCTTCCAGGCCCACCTGCTCGTGGCTAAGAATTTCATGCACCACGTGGCGTTGTTGGTTGACTTTGATGGGATACACTGCCGTGTATTCGCCTTGGTAATCTTGTTCGCGCATCGCTTGCGTGAATGCCTGACACAAGCTGGCCACGCGGTGGCGCAAAATCCCTGTAAAACGCACCAGCACCGGTAAATCTAAGCCATTGCTGGTAATTTCCGCCGCCAATTTCGGCAAACTGATGTGCGCGCCTTCGCCCGCACCACTGGGAAAAGCGGCCACGTCACCGTTGTCAGTGATGTCAAAATAGCCGCCGCTCCAACTGGCGATGCTGTATAACTCACGGGATTGTTCAGTAGTCCAAGTCATCATGGGCATAGTTCCTGTAAATGAGTTGTAAATTGTGAATTATGAATTTATGAATGATTAATTCATCATTCATCATTCACAATTTATAATTCACCAGGGGGCGGCAAAACATCCCTTCGGCAAGCTCAGGACACCGCTTGTTGTTTTGCCCGCCCCAATCCGGTTACCCTCGCATTACCGTTTACAAATCCTTGACAAAATTAGTAAATGTCTGGCGTTGGAAGGGCGGCAGTGGTTCAGAAGGCGTATCCACGCCTTTCTTGGTGGCACCGCGAGTGGAAAATACTGCGGTACCCGCGCTGTTGGTGGACTTGCTCACCAGTTCATACTCGCCTGCGGCCAAGAACGATAAGTCCGCAGAGTAAATGCCATCGCCAGCGTCCGCGTCAGGCGCGGTGCCGTTGTCAAGGAAGGTAATATCGGCTTTGACCAATTCACCCGAGTCTGCGGAATACACTTCGCCCGTCACTTGCGCACCGTCCACCGCCAGCGGACCTTTCAGCTCCAACGTGCCCACCATAGCGCGGTTGTCTTCATCAATACCACCGATCACCTCCAATTCGCTGTACAAGTTGGATTCCACAGTCAACTCGTGAAACACCGGTTCTTCCACCGCTTCCTTGGCAGTGATGACACTGGTCCATTGGCCGTCATGGTGTGGATAATTCGCAGCAATGGTGTAGCTGGCGCTGCCATCTTCCGGCAAATTAGTGTACTTGACACCTTCCGGCAAATTGGCTGGCGTAATGGCATTGCCTTTGGGATCAACCAGCGTGAATTCCAATCTGCTGTCATCCATATCTTCCCAGTACGCCTGGAAGGTCAACGCCGCATCAATATCCTTTGCTACCAATGCGGTCATTTCGGATTTAGCGCCTGCGGCCAGGGTTTCTGCCCAAGCATCAGCGACCAATTCCTGCACTTCCCCTTCGGCTTCGCTGCCCGCCTTGAGCGCGTTGCGCGCCAATTCTGCGTCCTTGGAGGTTTCCATAAACGAGCCATGGGTTTGGTTGGCCAAGTCATAGAGCGAAGTTTCGCCTTGGCGGCGGCTGGTGTAGCGGCGTGTGGCGCTACCTTTATTCACCAACACCACTGGATGCACTGCGATATTGGCAGCCGACAGTTGTTGCGCAACGTCATTAGTTACGGTTTCCGCGCCCATGGTGAATAGCACGACCGACACGGTGTCGGCTGGCGTGCGCAC
>DYPE01000090.1 GCA_020720085.1 Dichelobacter nodosus
GGCTATAAATATTACGCCCTTTCAGGGCATCTATTTGCCAAACTTAATGGCAGTGGGGCGTTGCCCTGGGAGGAGGAACTTTTAGCAAAGCTTCTTAGGCCCAACGTGCGCCGCCTCGGCGCACTACATTGATGCCGTCCGTGTCAAAAGAGTCGCGGCCTTCGCTCGTTAGGCCAAAGATTTCGATGTTATGATTCGCTAATGCTTGAATATGCTCCAATTCTTCTTTGGCGCGCGGTTCATCTTTAAACAAATGGCGGAAACGGCCTTGGCGTTTGAGATATTCGCTTACTGGCTGAACATTGCGGATGGGCATGGCTCCCACCAAACCGCCGCGTTCCAATTCAATGATGGGATATAAGCCGCATTCTACCGCCAATCGGGAAACTTCAATGCTTTCATCGCCTTCGTAACCCCAGCCCAGCGGACAGGGACAATGAATTTGCAGGAACGTGGGGCCTTCAATGGCCATGGCGCGACGCACTTTTTTGCGAATGTCCGAGGGATAGGCTACCGACGCGGTGGCCGCGTAAGGAATGTGGTGCGCTGCAACAATCGACACAATGTCTTTTTTCAAATGGCGCTTGCCCATGCGTTCCTTGCCCGGCGGCGAGGTGGTGGTCATGGCCGCGTGTGGCGTGGAGCTGGAACGCTGAATGCCGGTATTCATATAGGCTTCATTGTCATAGCACACATACAGCACGTTGTGACCGCGCTCCAACATGCCGGACAACGCTTGAAACCCAATGTCAAACGTGCCGCCGTCGCCGCCAAATGCCAGCACTTTGGACGATTTGCCCTGGGCCTTGAGCGCGGCTTCCATGCCAGACGCCACTGCACCCGTGTTTTCAAATAAAGAATGCAACCAAGGCACGCGCCAGGCCGACTCCGGCCACGGCGTGGTAAAAATTTCTAAACAGCCCGTGGCGTTGGCAATCATCACATCTGGCCCAGCGGCTTCCAATACCAACCGCGCGGCCAGCGCTTCGCCGCAGCCCAGACAAGCGCGGTGGCCTGATTCCAAGCCACGGAAACGCGGCTGTTTTTTGCGTAATTCGGAGACATCTATCGTGGCGGTTATCATAAGCAGTGTCCTTGCGGTGGATAGCGTAATGGGAGTATTTTAGCAAAATATCCGTTGCTTGGGGCGCGGGTGCATAAGGTCTCTGCACATCTTTGTTTTTTAGCCCCAACGGGGCGAAATCCATGCAGCCCAGGGCAACGCCCTGGGTAAAGCCAGGTGCCGTAATGCAAGGGCGTAATAAAAAATCGACGATATCGTGTGTTGTGAGAATTTGATAGGTGGTAAGGGTGCTTAGGAACCCTCCTGCCAATAAGTTTGCAGTACCTTCTGCACATAGCCCTGCGTTTCCGGGTAAGGCGGAATGCGGTTGCCATGGCGCGTTACTGCGTGTTCGCCTGCATTGTACGCGGCAAGCGCCAAGGGCACGTCGGCTTGAAATTGCGCCAATAATGCCTTGAGATAGCGCGCGCCGCCGTCCATATTTTGTAAGGGATCAAATGGATCCGCGACGCCCAGGCGCTTGGCCGTATCTGGCATGAGTTGCATCAACCCTTGCGCGCCCTTGGGCGAAACTGCGGTTGGGTTATAATTGGACTCCACGCGCATGACTGCACGCAACAAGGCGGGGTCTAGGCCATGTTTGCTGGCAATGCCACCTGCCAGCACAGCATACGGATTTTGTGCATGTGCGGTTGGCGCGACCTGCGCAAGGGGGGGCAGCGGAATGAAGCGTTCCGGCAAAGGCCATGCGGCAGTCTCCGGCGTGGCCAAGGCGTATTCGTTGCGGCTGATAATTTGAACGCCCGCGCGCCGGACAGGCGGCTTGCTGGTCAAGTGCAACACCCCATTATGGTCTAAATATTTGTATACTTTGGTAGTCTCGGCACCGGCTTGGCTGGCGCATAGCGGCAAAACCAGCCATACTAGCCCGGTCAACCACCGGATAAACCGGGAACGTGCATCTTGTCTAACCCCATATTGTCTAAACTCATACTGTCTAACATCCATGTTGTCTGAATCTTCGTTGCATTATCTTGCCTTGATGGGAATTCCGGTGTGGCGTTGCCGCACGGACGCCGTTCCTGCGCAGGTTGAACCGCTACCCGCAACCTTGTCCGCACCCGTGGCAGCTTTGTTGCCGCCCCCCCCTGCCATGGTCGCGCCGCCTGCGCCCGCTGTTGCAGCACCAGGTGTGGAGTGGAGCAGCCTGGAACACCAAGCGCGCGCGTGCCAGGCCTGTGGCCTACATCGGTCGCGTTCTTGCGTGGTATTTGGTCAAGGCCAGCGCAACGCGGCATGGATGCTGGTGGCAGACGCGCCAGATGCCGAGGATGACCGGCAGGGCCAACCCTTCGCAGGCCGCGCTGGGCGGCTGCTTGATGCGATGTTGGCGGCCATTGGTGTGGCCCGTGAGCAAGTTTACCTCACTCACTTGGTCAAATGCCACCCGCCCGCTGGACGCACGCCACTTGTCCACGAAATCCGGTGTTGCCGGGATTTTTTGACGCAACAAATCGCGCTGGTGCGCCCACGCTTGGTGGTTGCGCTGGGAATTGAGGCGGCGCAAGCGCTGGCGGCACAAGATGTGCCTGCTCCCAGCATTGCCGACTGCACGTTATATTCCAGCGTAGCCGCAGAAACGCGCTTGGCTACCTTACACTCGCCGCACCAGTTAATGGCGCAACCGCTGGACAAGGCGCGCGCTTGGCAGGCATTGCAGTGGCTGCAACGCCAAATTGCACCACTTTCTTAGGCCGATGGATAAATTTGATAGCGTAGAGTGTTGTGCGCGAGTCACTCGTTGAACTGCCAATACGCGCGGGCACAGAAGCCCGCGCTATTAAGACATCCGCCGTGTTATTTCGTGTTAGCCGACTGGGCCGGGGCGGGCGTTTGATACATGTAGGAAGAGTAGTAATAATATGGCGTGGTTCCATAGCCCCATGGTTGGTAATAATAGTGGTTTATCCACCACGGCGCATACCCGCCATAGGGGTAATAATAGGGATAATAGCCGTAATAGGGATAATCCCAGCCATTGTTGCCAAACCAATGCGTAGGATTCCACCAGCTTCCGAAAAATGCGTTGGCTGGCGTAGAGACGAAGGCGCTGCTTGCCAATACCGCAGCAGCGGCTAGAAGAGAAAGTGATTTCTTGTTCATAACTCACCTCATTGCATGGATATTGTCAATAATTTCACGTCCTTGTGAACCAGATTTAGTTCCTTACCGAATATTAGCATTTGCTAATGAACTTTATTATAGCGCCTTTTTGCAAAAAATCCACCCTTGCCACCGGGCAACCGCATTAAAACCCCAATTTATTGATTTTACGTTGTAAAAAATCTAAAAAAGGTTTTTTTTACAGTCTTGGAGAGGAGTAATGAGAAAAAACCCCCAAAAAAAACGGCGATGGGGGCCTTGAGCGACAAGTTAGCCCAAGAAAAACTAAACGGTTCTTTCTAGGCGCTTTTTGTGTTTATAACTATTTGAATAATATGGAGTTTCGGTTTGACTGTGACCGCAAACCGGATTATTCCTAAACGTTATGTTTCTATGTGAGCTTTAATGCGTATACCCTTGCTGGCCCCAGTGACACGGCGCTATGGGGCTTCGCCGCAAGCAATGCGTCGGTGTTGTAATGCAGGCAAAGCCTCGCGCGTGCGCTGCAAGCGCTCGCGGTCGAACTGCGCGCACACCACGCCAGCGTTGCGCGGGTGGCGGGCAAGAATGATGCCCCACGGATCAACAATCATGCTGTCGCCGTAGGTTTCGCGGCCATTGACATGATAGCCACCTTGGTTGGCCGCGATCACATACGCCAAGTTTTCAATGGCGCGTGCGCGCACCAAAGTCTCCCAATGCGCCCGCCCGGTATAGGCCGTGAACGCAGAGGGCACGGCAAAAATTTCCGCGCCTTGCCGTGATAATACGCGAAACAGTTCGGGAAAACGTAAGTCGTAGCAAATCGCCAGCCCAAGTTTGCCAATGGGCGTGTCCACCACCACAGTTTGGTGGCCAGGTTGGTAAGTATTCGATTCTTGATACCGGTCAGCCGGATTTTCGGTTAAACTGGCATCGAATAGGTGTAGCTTGTCATAACGGCCCATTTGATCGCCTTGCGCATTGATGACCAGACAAGCGGAACGTACCTTGCCAGGTTGATCACCGCGCAAGGGAATGGAGCCGCCGACAATCCACATGCCATGGCGGATGGCCTGTTCTGCTAGAAAATCCTGTATGGGGCCGCTGCCAGCGGATTCCGCTGCGGTCAGCGTATCGCCGTCGCGCATTCCCATTAGGGCGAAATTTTCTGGCAATACGCACAATTGGACGCCGCCTGCGGCGGCTTGCGCCAGCAACCGCGTGGCTTCGGCCAGGTTGGCGGCAATGTTGGGGCCAGAGGCCATTTGCAGAGCAGCAATATGAATCATTTACAGTTGCCTAAGCGCAATTACGTACCATCAAAAAACCGATAGAATACCATCATGAACGCAGATTTTCCTAGAATTGGGCGCTTGCCGCCGTATGTTTTTAGTATTGTAAAAGAATTATTGGTCGCAGCGCGCGCGCGCGGCGAGGACGTGATTGACTTTAGCATGGGCAACCCCGACCAGCCCACGCCGGAGCATATCGTAGAAAAAATGGTAGACGCCGCCACACGCAAGGATACGCACCGCTATTCCATGTCCAAGGGCATTCCCCGACTGCGACTGGCCATGGCCAAGTGGTATGAGCGGCGCTACAACGTGATATTGGACCCGGAAAAGGAAGTCATTGTTACCATCGGCTCCAAGGAAGGACTGTCACATTTGGCGTTGGCCACCACTGGGCCGGGCGATTTGGTGTTCGTGCCCAATCCCGCCTACCCGATTCATCCTTATGGTTTTGTCATTGCCGGTGCGGACATTCACCATATCCCGCTGATTCCTGGTGTGGATTTTTTTGCTGAACTGGAAAAAGCCATTGTTGAATCCTGGCCCAGGCCAAAATTTTTAGTGCTGAATTTTCCTGGCAATCCCACCACGCAATGTGTGGAGCTGGACTTTTTTCAGCGTGTGGTGGACATCTGCCGCGAGAATAAAATTTGGGTGATTCATGACTTGGCGTATGGGGATATCGTATTCGATGGCTACACCGCGCCTTCGATTTTGCAAGTGCCAGGGGCCAAAGAGGTGGCAGTGGAATTTTTCACGCTGTCTAAAAGCTATAACATGCCGGGCTGGCGTGTGGGCTTTATGGCGGGCAATCCCACGCTGGTCGGCGCATTGGCAAAAATCAAATCCTATCTGGACTATGGCATGTTCACGCCCATTCAAGTTGCGTCCATTGCCGCGCTGGAAGGCGATCAGCAATGCGTGGCGGAAATCTGCGAAATGTACCGCCAGCGGCGCGATGTGTTGTGCGAAAGCCTGAATGCAGCGGGCTGGCCAGTAGAAAAGCCCAAGGCCACCATGTTCGTGTGGGCACCCATTCCCGAGCAATTCAAGAGCATGGGATCGCTAGAATTTTCCAAGTTACTGCTGAACGAAGCCAAAGTTGCGGTATCGCCAGGCGTGGGTTTTGGCAGCTATGGCGACAACCACGTGCGTTTTGCGCTGATTGAAAATCCACACCGCACCCGCCAAGCGGCGCGCGGCATCCGCGAATTGTTCAAAAAATACGAATAGAAGGAAGCATTATGGCAATGACAACACCAGACACCCGCAACGCACCCGTCAAAATTGGCTTGCTCGGTTTGGGCACGGTCGGCGGCGGCACGGTCAATGTGATCAAACGCAACGCCGAGGAAATCGCCCGCCGCGCTGGACGGGGCATTCAGGTCACCCATGCCAGCGTGCGCGATCCCAAGCGCCCCCGGCTGTGTAACACCGACGGCATCGTGCTCACTGACCAACCCATGACCGTGGTCAATCACCCGGACATTGAAATTGTGGTGGAACTCATTGGTGGCGTGACCCGCGCACGCGAGTTGGTGCTCAAGGCCATCTCCAACGGCAAGCACGTGGTGACTGCCAACAAGGCGCTCATTGCCCTGCATGGCAACGAATTGTTCGCCGCCGCGCAAAAACACGGCGTGATGGTGGCGTTTGAAGCCGCAGTGGCGGGTGGCATTCCCATTATCAAAGTGTTGCGCGAAGCGCTCAGCGGCAACAATATTGAATGGGTGGCGGGCATCATCAATGGCACCAGCAACTTTATTCTCACCGAAATGCGTGAAAAAGGTCGCAGTTTCCCGGATGTGTTGGCAGAGGCGCAAAAACTGGGCTATGCCGAGGCAGACCCAGCATTTGATGTGGAAGGCGTGGACGCCGCGCACAAGCTCACCATTCTCGCGGCCATTGCCTTTGGCATTCCGCTGAGTTTTGACAAAGTATATACCGAAGGCATCACCCGCATCAGCCCGCTGGATGTAGAATATGCTGACCAATTTGGCTATATTATTAAAAGTTTAGGCATTGCCCGCCGTGCGGCTACAGGTATTGAACTGCGCGTGCATCCCGCGCTGGTGCCCAAACGCCAAATCATTGCCAGCGTCAATGGCGTGATGAACGCGGTGCTGGTCAAGAGCGATGCAGTGGGTCATTCTTTGTACTACGGCGCAGGCGCGGGTTCTGAGCCTACGGCCTCGGCAGTGGTGGCGGATTTGGTGGATGTAGTACGTACGCTCACCGTGGATCCTGGCAACCGTGTGCCGCACTTGGCATTTCAGCCCAATGCCATCATGACCCATGTGCCCCTACTGTCCATCACCGAAGTCGAAACCGCGTATTACCTGCGCCTGGACGTATCCGACCGTCCCGGTGTGCTGGCGCACGTGGCGGGCATTTTGGGCGAACATGGCATCAGCATTGAAGCGTTGTTGCAGAAAGAACCGCCACCGGGCAAAGATCGCGTGCATTTGGTGATGCTCACGCAACGCGCGCAAGAACGCAAGCTCAATCAGGCGTTAAAACAAATCGGAGTCTTGCCTGAAGTGCATGGCGAAATCATCCGCATCCGGTTAGAAACTTTGGATTAAGGCAGATACTATGCGCATGAATTTATTGGATGGCAAAGCCATCGCTGCCAACTTGCGGCAAACCATTCAAGCGCAAGTGGCAACGCGCGTAGCGCAAGGCTTGCGTGCGCCTGGCTTGGCGGTGATTCTCATTGGCGACAACCCGGCCTCGCAGGTGTACGTGCGCAACAAACGCAAAGCGTGCGAGGAAGTGGGCGTGATGTCGCGCGCCTACGACCTGCCGCCGGACACAGCCCAGTCGCGGGTGCTGGAGTTAATTGACGAACTCAATCAAGACGATGCAATAGACGGCATTCTGGTGCAACTGCCGTTGCCCGCGCACATGAATGAAGAAACCCTCCTGGAGCGCATTCATCCTGCCAAGGACGTAGACGGTTTTCATCCGTACAACATGGGACGGCTGGCCCTGCGCCTGCCCTCGCTACGACCTTGCACACCCAAAGGTGTGATGACTCTACTGGCGCAGACCCACATCGCACTGGCAGGATTAGACGCAGTGGTCATTGGCCAATCCAACATTGTGGGCCGTCCCATGGCGTTGGAATTGCTCGCCGCGCGTTGCACCGTGACCATCTGCCACAGCCGCACGCGCAATCTCGCTGATAAAGCCCGCAATGCCGACATTCTTGTCGCAGCAGTGGGTAAACCTGCATTCGTGCCAGGGGATTGGATTAAACCCGGCGCAATCGTCATTGATGTCGGCATCAACCGCCTGGACAACGGTCAGTTGATTGGCGACGTGGATTTTGCCGCTGCCGCTGTCCAAGCAGCGTGGATTACGCCAGTGCCCGGTGGCGTTGGCCCCATGACCATTGCCACGTTATTGGAAAACACCCTGCAAGCCGCTAACGCACGCGTAAGTTATGCATGATGAATTATGAATGGTAAATGGTGAATTATGAAGAATCATTCATAATTCATCACTCATAATTCACCATTTATAATTCATCTTAACCGCCGTCAAACAGGAGTTGGGCATGAGCCTAACGATCCCCTCTTTTGCCGAAGCCCGTGTATTGGTGGCAGGCGATGTCATGCTGGATCGCTACTGGCACGGCGACACCACGCGCATTTCGCCGGAAGCGCCAGTGCCCGTGGTGGCGATCCACCAGCAAGAAGAACGTCCTGGCGGCGCGGCCAATGTTGCGGTCAACATTCGCGCGCTGGGCGCGCGCGTGCATCTGCTCGGCATGACCGGAACCGACGCCCATGCGGAATGTCTGTCTGGGCAATTGCGTGCTTTGGGCGTGCAGTGTCATTTTGAACGCATGGACGGCTATCCAACGCTAACCAAATTGCGCGTGCTCAGCCGCCACCAGCAATTGTTGCGCCTGGATTTTGAGCAACCCATGTCGCCTGCGCCAGGGCTACAAGCACGGTTAGAAGCCTTGTTGCCGCAAGTGGATACCGTGGTATTTTCCGACTACGCCAAGGGCACGTTGGCCGACATTCAATCGTTCATCCGGTTATGTCGTGCAGCGGGCAAGCCCGTATTGATTGACCCCAAGGGCCGAGATTTTGCCAAATACCAAGGCGCGACGCTCATCACCCCCAACCGCGCTGAATTTGAAGCGATTGTTGGGCGTTGCCGCGACCATGAGGATTTTGTGCGTGAAGGGCAAATTTTACTGCAACGCCTGCAACTGGAAGCCCTGCTCATCACCCGCAGCGAGGAAGGCATGACCCTGTTGCGCCGCGAGCACACGCCCTTGCACCTGCCCGCCCATGCGCGCGAAGTTTTTGATGTCACGGGCGCGGGCGACACTGTAATTGGCGTATTGGCCGCCGCGCTGGCCGCAGGCGCATCCTGGATGAATGCCACCGCACTGGCCAACCTTGCTGCCGGATTGGTGGTGGCCAAACTGGGCGCAGCCTCAGTGCAAGCGCAAGATTTGGAATATGCCTTGCACAGCCAAAGCCGGCGCGGCATCCTCACCGAACCCGCGCTTATCACCGCCGTGCGTGCCGCGCGGGCCAATGGCGAAACCGTGGTCATGACCAACGGCTGTTTTGACATTCTGCATGCGGGCCATGTGCGTTATTTGCGCCAAGCCCGCCAATTGGGCGACCGTCTGGTGGTGGCGGTCAATGACGATGATTCAGTGCGCCGCCTCAAAGGCAACAGCCGCCCCATCAATCCCTTGGCGCAACGCATGGCCGTGCTGTCTGCGCTAGAAAGCGTGGACTGGGTAGTGCCGTTTAGCGAGGACACCCCAGAACGCTTGATTTGCCAAACCCTGCCCGACATCCTGGTGAAGGGCGGAGACTACCAGCCGCAACACATTGCCGGACATGACTGCGTAGTGCAACATGGCGGACGGGTGTTGGTGTTGGATTACCTAGACAATTGCTCTACCACCGCGCTTATTGCCGCAATTCACCGCGCAACAGACGCACACGCAGGGACGGGAGAAACTTTCTAATGTTTGGTATTTTTTCTCAGCACAAACAAAAATATAAAATTCCAGAGCAAGTCGCTGCTGTGGATTTAGGCTCCAACAGCTTTCATATGATTGTCGCACGCATTCGCGATGGCCATATGGAAGTGATTGATCGTATGAAAGAAATGGTGCGTCTGGCCTCTGGTTTGGATGAGCATAAAAATCTCACCCCAGCCATTCAAGCCACCGCACTGGCGTGCTTGGAACGCTTTGGTCAGCGCGTGCGTGCCATGCCACCTGGCAGCGTGCGTGCGGTGGGCACCAACACCTTGCGCTCCGCGCACAATGCCCAAGATTTTTTACGCCGCGCCGAAGACGCGCTGGGCCATCCCATTGAAACCATTGCTGGACGCGAAGAAGCGCGGCTTATCTATCTTGGAGTCGCGCATGGTCTGCCCGATGTGCGCCGCCAATGCCTGGTGATGGACATTGGCGGCGGCAGCACGGAATTCATTATTGGCAAAGGATTCGAGACCTTGCGGCGCGAAAGCCTGTTTATGGGCTGCGTAAGCATGAGCCTGAAATTTTTTGCCGACGGCAAGCTCACGGACGAACGTATGCGCCAAGCCGAAATCCTCGCTAGACTCGAATTACAACCGATTGCCGAGGAATACCGCCAAACCGGCTGGGAATTGGTCATGGGTTCCTCGGGCAGCATCCGTGCAATTGGCGCGGTGATCCGCGAAAATCAATGGAACGCAGACAGCATTACGCCGGAAAGTCTAGCCAAGCTGCGCGCCCAGGTACTGGCTGCCGGGCATGTGGATAAGCTCAATTTGGCCGGGCTAAGCGAAGAACGCAAGCCGGTATTTGCTGGCGGGTTAGCCGTATTACTGGCAGCCTTCAACGAATTAGGCATCACCGCCATGCAGGTGTCGGATTATGCGCTACGTGAAGGCTTGGTCTACGACCTCATGGGGCGCATTCAACATGAAGACATCCGCGAACGCACCATCCAACGCTTGTTGGAAAAATTCCGCATTGATAAAGCACAAGCGCAACGGGTGGCAGACACCGCCAAGATGCTACACACGCAAGTGCGTGGCACTTGGGATTTTAACGGTGAGGAATGCCAATGCGTGTTGCGCTGGTCTGCGCAATTGCACGAAATCGGCCTGATGATTGCCCATAACCAATACCACAAACATGGCGCGTACATTCTGTCGAACTCGGATTTATCCGGCTTTTCGCGTCGCGAACAAAATATCATGGCCGCATTGGTGCGCGCCCACCGCCGCAAATTTCCCATAGAAGCGTTCGCAGAACTGCCCGAAAGTGACGCGCCCATTGCCATCCGCTTATGCGCCATCTTGCGCTTGGCAGTATTGTTGCGCCGTAATCAAAGCGACACGCCCCTGCCGTCTATCGCCTTGCACGTAGAAAAAAAGCCATTGTCGGCCCCGGAAAATGCCGCCAACCGCAAACGCAACCGCAGCGACACACTCATTTTGGAATTCCCACCGCAGTGGTTGCAGCAACATCCGCTTACCAAGGCAGACTTGCAATGCGAAGCGGAGTACTTAAAAGCAGCGGATATTGTGCTGAAATTTTAGTAGAAGATAGTCCGGGTAGTTCACAAACTGATGAATCCAGATGGTAACCTGTTGATTTATTATGTATAGTCGAAATTTTTCGGAAAAATTATGGATTTCACAGCATTACAAAATCAACAAGTTTAACAGGGCGATTAAATCCGCCCTACACTGGCTCTAGCATCCACAGCACAAACACTTCGCCTTCGTTCCATTTCAAGCAGTGCGCGGTGAAGCGCAGCTCAAATTCTTGCCCGCCATTGCGCGCGGCTTGGCGGCGATCTATAAAGGTAGCACCTTCCGGCTCAGTAACAAAGCTGAAATAGCGGCGCAGCATGGTGGAATAGTCGTTCGGCGGAAACAGGCTGATGAAGCGCTGTTGTAGCATTTCTTCCTGCGTGCGGCCAAATAGGCGGCTACATGCGTCGTTGACATAGACAAAACGGCCATGGCGGTCGGTAATGCCAATGCCCACCTGGATATGGCGCAGCACGCCCGCCAGCAGCATGTCACCTTCGGTGCAATCTTGCTGGATTTTTTGCAATTGGGTTTGGTTGTCGTGCAGCGTTTTGCGCGTTTCCAAGTAATTGGTGATGTCTACTGCAAAGACAATTACGCCCGCGATTTCATTTTTGTGGTTGCGGTATGGAATTTTATCGGTTTGGAAATAGCGCCCACGCGAGCGTTCAATGATGCCCAGCCGGGATTGGCCGGTGCGAATGACTTCCAAGTCGTCCTGATAGTATTGATCCGTGGATTCCATCAGCACTTCAGCGGGTTGGCGGGTTTCTGGA
The DNA here is from genome assembly GCA_020720085.1 of Dichelobacter nodosus. Classification (GTDB taxonomy): domain Bacteria; phylum Pseudomonadota; class Gammaproteobacteria; order Beggiatoales; family Beggiatoaceae; genus DYPE01. Next base: position 11,814 of record DYPE01000090.1, read on the forward strand.
TTGTGGCCAATGAGGTCTTTAGCGTATTGGTTAGCGCGGATGACATGACAATTTTTATCCTTGTACAGAATCATCATGGGCGCGGCATGGAAAATGGTTTCATATTGATCGCGCTCAAAATTCAACTCTGCTTGCATTTTTTGCTCGGCGCTGACATCGTGCATCAGGGCAAAATAATATTCCGGCGCGCCATCGGCGTTACGGATGGTGTCAAACCGTCCCCACACTGGGAAGGTGGCAGGCGCGCCTGGCGTTGCGCGCTGCATTTCTAAAATGCCTTCCCAGGTTTTGCCCGCCCGCAGCCGGGGCAGCACTTCTTGTTCCAGTCGTTGCAAGCCAGCATCGGCGCAGTGGCCGCTGTAGGAAAATGACGCTTCCTCTGCGTTGGCCGCCGACTGGAACAATGTAGCATGGGCACCATTCCAGTAACGCAGCCGTCCATCCAGCGTGGATACGGAAATGGCCTCGCTGGAGGCTTCTACGATGGATTGAAATAATTTACGCTGGCGTTGCGCATCTTGGTGGTCTTGAATGTCTATGCCTACGCCGAATAAGTATTGCTCCCAGCCTTCCACGTTGTGGGTCAGGTTGAAATGCCACTCCACTTCCCGTTCCACGCCCTGGTGGTCGACAATGGCGGCTTGAAAACAGGCATTGGCGGTTTTTTGCGCAGCCACGCCTTGGAGCGCGGCCTGCGCCATATCTTGGTGTCCGCTGCTGACCACGCTGGCGATAAAAAATTGACCGACCAAATCTTCCCACGGATACCCCAAGGCTTGCGTCAGTTTATCGTTCATCATGATAATTCGGCCCAATGGCGACATGGCCACGAAGAACACGGGGGCCGTATGAATCAGCATGGCAGCGAATTCTTGGCTGTCCGCCGCAACGCGTGCGCTTGACGCGGGCTTGGCAGTTTCTTGGTCTAGCGTAATGCCGACCATATGAATTTCGCCCGATGCACCGAGGTTCATTTGCCACAGCACGGGCAAATAGCTGCCATTGATGCGGTGCATACGGTTGGTAAACGTAACATGTGATTGATTTTGCTGCAATTGCTCCAGCCGTACTTCGGTTTGACCTAAATCATCAGGATGCACTAATTCGGTATATAAGCCACAACGCAGATCGCTCTCAGTGTAGCCCAATACACGCCGCCAGGTGCCATTGCAGGCGCGCATGATACCATCCGCGTTGAGCACGCCAAGCAGGGCGGTGGAGGTTTGAGTAAAGTCAGCGGGAAAGTGATTGTCTGGTTCCATGGGTTCATTGCAGCAAGGTGGATGAGTAGGAGCGTCTGTAGCGCGACTTCAAAATATATACTTCAAACGGCAAGGTTTTCGGATTTTGAAAATAGCTGAAATTTCAT
>DYPE01000091.1:0-9594 GCA_020720085.1 Dichelobacter nodosus
GCTATTACGGTACTTGATGGTTAATCGACAATCGAATATGACAAAGTAGAATTATAAATTGGTCGCCAGTCAAACGGATGCAACGCAGACTATGTTAGCGGTTGCCGGTGGCGAAATGCAGGAGGCAGATTTTGCGCAGTGGATACGGGATAATTTGGCTTAATAGCAGGTCGTGATTAGCGTTTTTTTGCAGCACACAAAAAAAGCCGCATTTGTTGGGTTTTGCAATAAAGACACTCAACGCATCTTACGCGGGCTGTGACACGAAGAATCAATAATTTTTCCCCGTGCCGCCCCACCAGGGGCGGCATGAAGTCACGGCGCACCAGCACCGCGTAAACAGGACGCAGGTGCGTCCTGACTGCATCCCGCCTCTGGTGAGGCGGGACGAGAGGCATCGTGCCAATATCCCGCGTGTGCGCGAAAAGATGCGCACACCCTACCCGGCTGCCAAGTCTTTATTTTAGATTTGGCAGGTTTGGGGTGCCTTGATGCTTACGGCTGTTTAGTAAGTCCGCGCCACAAAATCCGCCGGATTTTCCAGATAAGCACTGTCTCCGGTTGCCTTGATAACAAACAAGCCTTTGTTTTGTGCCATCTTTTCCGCGCCCGCCTCGGCGCTTAAATACGCCATCTTCCCGCATCCAGGTTTTGATGTGCGGCAATTTATCGATAAAGTTCTTGACATCATCCGGGCGCAAGGTGGTTTTAACTTCCACAATAATCACCGCATCGCCGTTTTTAGCGACAATATCCACTTCCCAAGAACGTCCTTGATGATTGCCTTTAGCGCGGGTATAGGTATGTTGAACCGGAATGCCGCGCTGATTAAAAATCTTGATCAATGCGCCTTCCACCAGCGATTCCACCAACTTACCCCATTGGCTGGTAAATAATTTTTCCAGCTTGTTAAGCTTGATGTCGGTTTCTTTCATCTGCCGGGCAGTTTCTTTCTGCTGCTCGGCATTTTCTCTGAATAAACGCCACACCTCTTCAAGTGTCGGCGCGGGTTCTGAATGGCTGATGGTACTCATGGCAAATCTCCACAGTAGATATGCCAATCAGTATAGCACCGGCATAAAAAAACCTGCCAAGTCTTTATTTTAGATTTGGCCGGTTGGGTGTGGTAAAACAGGCTACCAACTTAAGATGCAACAGCTAGACTTGGCGCGGATTCCAGGACTGCCAGTCTTTCAAGGACTGGCAGTCCTAAATGTCGCTACTTAAGTGGATAGCCCTTGCCAAAACAGCCGGAACACCCTAATATGTGTTTCATTTGAAACACAATGGTGAGCTATGAAAACAGCGATTATCAATGCCAGGGTTAAACCTGAGTTAAAACAAGAGGTTGAGGCAATTTTAGCACAATTGGGCATTAGCACGACTCAGGCCATCACGATGTTTTTTGAACAAATCCGGCTTAAGCGCGGGATTCCTTTTGAATTGAAAATTCCCAACGCAGAAACACTGTCGGCAATGGAAGATGCGCGGCTTAATCGCAATTTGGAAAGCGTTACCCTTGAGCAATTGAAAGCGCAACTCATGCCATGATTTTAGTGCAAACTAAAAGTTTTCAGCGTGATAGCGCCAAACTAAAACTCAGTGACAAGCACTTTACCCGTTTTGTGGAATATCTTTATTTGCTTGCACAAGGGCACGCTTTGCCGCCAGAAGCCAAAGACCATGCGCTGAAAGGAGAGTGGGCAGATTTCCGTGAATGCCATATTAGTGGCGATATTTTACTGATTTATCAAATTGAAGCAGATACGGTCAAGCTGGTGCGGATTGGCAGTCATAGCCAGTTATTTCGGACAATGTAGACACACCAAATCTGCCAAAGCTTTGCAAAATGACGCGCCTAACCCGACCTACCTGGCTGAATAACCATGATGGGTTGAACCATTTCAATGGCTTGCAAAACCTTATTGCCAAAATCATTAGCGCGTGGATTTGGGTTAGGTTGCCTTTCCGTACCGTCGTTATTGTACAATCCGGTTGAATATAACGTACCTAATATATCTGGACGCCCATCAATAAGAAATCCTGCGTTTTTCCATCGTGTTTGCATAAGGTGCAAATACGCGGCGGCATACAGAATATTCGTGCGGTCATTCACTAATTTTTCAATCAATTCCTTGGGGGTCTGGCTGATTTTAAGGAGAGGCTGGTAGTGTTCGCCGGGGAAATAGACGCTGTTGGTATCGTGAAATTGGCGCTCGATAAAATACGCAGTTTTTAATTTGATTTGACAGAAGCCAATCGAACTGTTTTTATTCGAGAGGGCAAGCGCCACATCAAACGCAGCATCGCTCCAATCGTAATTCAGTGTGCGCTCGGTGTAAATAATCGCGGCAAGGTAGGATGGATTGACAGCGAATTTCCGTGCGGCTTCATGGATGGTTTCGCGGTTAATGCGGATTTTTTCTAGCGTGGTATCGGCAGGTTCGGCGGATACCGGGCAGGCAAGCACGATGATAATACTGCCGGTAATTTTGATAAATGAAATCAGATTTTTCATGGAATGGCTAGAATCAGAAGGCTTGCTCGTGACAAGACCTGACAGGTTTTGAAAACCTGTCAGGTCTTTATCTTGCTCTAGTTCAGCAACGCCCTGAACTGCTCGTCAAACAGCCGTTCTTCTGGGGTTGTTGGGCGGGAGACGGCTAAACAGCGATCAGTTGCGGCTGATGTTTGCGTTATATTACTGCCATAGCCTGGGCCTGACTGCCAAGCATATTTCTTAACTGACCTCAGTGTGCCAATATCATATCCTAGTCCGTACCCCTTTTCCTCAATCAAGTTGCCATTGCTATCGTAGGAAAACTTGAAGCTAGTTTTCCGAACGTAGGTTTCGCCAACTTGTTTATATTCTTCATCTCTCTGGATGAGTCTATTATTGCTATAGTTGAGATTTCTTGTTGTAGTTATCCCTTCACTAGATTCAACGATTTTTGTTAAATTAGCGCCTGAATAGGTATATGTATCAGAGTAGTTACCTCTAAGATAATCAGCCCCAGATATTTTAATAACCCGGCCACTTTGATCGTAGGTGTATTCCGCATAGTCCCCATCCCCACTGATGACCTTAGATAATCTACCCTGGCTATCATAACTATATGATGTATTATTTATAGCTATAATTCTTCCTACATTATCATAAGTGTATTTTGTGGTTTCTGTTCGTGTGAACTTAGGCTTAAGATTATTGACCACGGCATAAGTGATTCTATTGCCCCGGCTGTCATAACTATACTGCACAGTGCTGTCTATCCTACCATCAACAGATACAGTTTTTTTATTCTGTCCATTAACTATTTCGTACAATGACGAATCCCATTCTTCCTTGACAATCCGCTTGGACGCATCGTAAGAAAATTTCCCGACATATTCCAACGCGCCGCTGGCGATGTACTTCTGCCACTGCGCCAACGTGCCATCTGAATTTGAGACGTATTTATAGGTGTTATCAATACTTCCATTTCCATCTTCATCATACTGTATCTGGCTCAAATGCCAGGCGGTAGGAGTGGTGGGCGTTGTGTTGCTGGAGGAAGGACTTTTGTCGTCGTCTCCCTCGCCGCTGCAACCAACAAGCGTAACGCCGAACAAGCTGACTAGAATCATGGAACGGGTGTTCATAAGGTATCTCCTTTAAGATGGGTGAATAGCTGATGTTCAGTAGGGATGTTTACAAATAAAATTCTATCAATAAAAACAATTTGTTACGAACGACACAATCAATGTTTTGGCTTGTTTAGGAGCATCTCTAATGTGCCTGACGGGGCGATATGTGGTTTACCCCCAAAATGGATTGCGTTTGTCTCGTTACCAAGTTCTACTTGGTAACGCCTGCCTGCCAAGCTCTGCTTGATAGCGAGAAAACCTCCGCCACCTCGTCAAAATTTGCTAAACTAACACCAACCAAACGGGCAAGCCAGCAAAAATCTTGCGCCCAGTACGCAAAAGCTGGCGATTATTTTCCCTGATTTACCCGTCAGAAAACAGCCATTGATAACTATTATTGCAACAGCCAGGAGGCGTTATGACAGAGCGTGACGAATGCGCAGAGGTGTATAAGAAAATCAAAGCGGCGCGTTTGCTGAAAGGCTGGACGCAGGATGATGCTGCGCGGGAATTGGGGATTGCGGTCAGCAGTTATGCCAAGATTGAACGTGGCGAAAGTGATGTGAGTATCTCACGTCTTGCCCAAATTGCGCAGGTGTTTGAAATGAAGTTGTCGCACTTATTGGAAATGAATGAGCATACTGCATTTAATGTTCTATTAGAAAATAATACAAATTACGGTCATCATCAAAATAATATTTATTTAACTGAAACACAATGTGCGCATGAATTGGAGAAAAAAGAATTGTTGTTGATTGAACGTGACAAAGAAATTGAACATTTGAAAAAGCAAATTGCGCAGTTGGAAGAAATCAATCGTCTGAAAAACAGCGCATGAACAGCACTCAACGCAAAACATTGCAGGCAATCTTCTCGCAACCCGTCACAACTTCGTTGGAATGGAAACGTATTGAGGCTCTATTGTTAGCGGTAGGCTGTGAAAAAATTGAAGGTCACGGTTCTCGTGTGGCGTTTGTGCGTGACGGCATTCGTGCCGATTTTCATCGCCCGCATCCGGGTAAAGAAGCCAAACCGTATCAAGTTCGTGCGGCGCGTGAATTTTTACAAATACTGGGGGTTAAACCATGAATACCATGCGTTATCAAGACTATACAGCACAGCTTGAATATAGTGATGAAGATGGTTGTTTTATTGGACGTGTGGCAGGTATTCGTGACATTTTAACCTTTCACGGCGACAGTGTTGACGAATTACGCAGTGCATTTGAAGAGGCCATTGATTTTTATCTGGAAACCTGTACACAACGCGGTGAAACACCAGCTAAGCCTTACTCCGGCACATTGGAATTGCACGTACCGCCGGACGTTCACGCCCGCGCCGCTTGGTTTGCCGAAGCCAATGGAAAAAATTTGAATCAATGGATTAGTGATGTTTTGAAAAACGCGACGACAAGTACAGCCGTATAATGCGCTGTTTCCTGGTGTCTCGGCACGAGGTCAAACTAAAAATTGGCGCGACTAAAGAGGCGAAGCGCAGACAATGTGTCGGGAGAGGTATGATGCAAACTATTCAAGCCGCAGATTTACAGCGTCAATTAAGCGCGTTGTCGAACATGATTATTCAGCAACATACCCCCGTGCGGGTTATTTCTCAAGAAACAGAGAATATGGTTGTCATGTCTGAGCAGGATTATTTAGGTTTGCAAGAAACCTTGTATTTATTGAGTAATCCTCATAACGCAGAACGCCTGCGTCAGGCGCGGGAAGAACCGCTTGAACAGGCAGTACAATGGGAACAGTTGAAAACTGAGTTGCCGGTATGAGAGAACTGCTGTTAAGTTTAAAAGCAGTAGAAGATTTGCAGTGGTCAATCCTCTCAACTTAACGTAATATATTGATTTTTATTTAATTATTTTTTGCGTAAACCCATCGCGGAGGCATGCCGTCAGGATACACCAAGGTTCTATACCGGTGTGTCTCCATTTCATAGCACCCTTAACGCAAGGAGATTGAAATAAATATATTTATAAATCAATTGATTGTTTCTAAGTTGAGAGGATTGAGCCCGCGTAGGTTGCATCAGCGATAGCGTCATGCAACAGTTGAGGATTCCATCATGGCGGATGACGGCACAAAAAGACGCGCCTTATCCGCCTTATCCGCCTTACGAGTTAGGATGACGGAATGGCATTACCGATGACTAAAGGAAAATAGCATGAGCGGCACGAATGGCGTAATGATGCAGTATTTTCAATGGTATCTTGACCCCAGCCTCACTCTGTGGGAGCAAGTGCGCGAGCAAGCACCAGCATTGGCCGCCGCAGGGTTCACTGCCATCTGGCTGCCGCCAGCATACAAAGGCATGAATGGCGCGCAGGATGTGGGGTATGGCGTGTACGATTTGTATGATTTAGGCGAGTTTGCGCAAAAAGGCAGTGTACGCACTAAATATGGCGACCACCAGCAATATCTGGCAGCCATTACCGCGCTACACGCGCACGGTCTGCACGTGTACGCCGACGTGGTACTGAATCACAAAATGGGCGGCGATGGCGTTGAAACGGTGCGCGCCACGCCCTACAGCCAGCACGACCGGTTGCGCCCGCGCGGCGACCCACGTGAAATCAGCGTGTATACACATTTTAATTTTGCCCCTCGCCAGCAAAAATATTCCAATTTTGTGTGGCACTGGTGGCATTTTGATGGCGTGGATTGGGATGCCCAGCGCCGCGATTTTAGCAATATTTATTTGTTTGAAGGCAAGCGCTTTGACGATCTCGTTGCCTTGGAAAATGGTAATTTCGCCTATTTAATGGGCTGCGATGTTGATTTTCAACACCCTGAAGTACAAGCAGAAATGTTGCATTGGGGCAAATGGTACCTAGACACCACTGGCGTGGATGGCCTGCGCCTGGATGCCATTAAGCACATCTCCGCGTGGTTTTTTCCCCAATGGCTGGATGCGCTGGAAAAACATGCGGGCCGCGAGCTATTTACCGTTGGCGAATACTGGTTCAATAATCTGGCCACCTTGCTTTGGTATATTGATGTGACTGGCGGGCGCATGGCGGTATTTGATGTGCCACTGCATTACAATTTCCACAACGCCAGCCGCACGGGCGTTCATTATGATTTGCGGCGCATTTTAGACAACACCCTGGTGCGCGCCCGGCCTACCCACGCGGTGACGTTTGTGGATAACCATGACTCACAGCCATTGCAAGCACTAGAGTCGCCAGTGGAATCGTGGTTTAAGCCCTTGGCCTATGCGCTCATTTTACTGCGCGTCGAAGGCTATCCCTGTGTATTTTATGCGGATTATTATGGCGCACAGTATGAAGATAAGGGTAGGGACGGCAAACGGTACGCCATTACGCTGTGGTCCGAACGGTGGTGGATTGATCTTTTTCTACAAGCGCGCCACCACTACGCCCATGGGCCGCAATACGAATATTTTGACCATCCCAATTGCATCGGCTGGACGCGCCTGGGCGATGCCCACCATCCCGGCGGCATGGCCGTGCTGCTCAGCAATGGCGCAATGGGGCGTAAATGGATGGAAGTGGGCAAACCGCGCCAGTCCTTTATCGATATCACCGGGCGCATCGCAGAAACGGTGACGGCCAATGAACACGGCTGGGCAGAGTTTTTGTGCCAAGCCAATTCCGTTTCAGTGTGGACGCCAGCATAACCACAACCATGCGCATGGATTTTCAACGTTTTTTAACGAGAACCCTTACGGCACGCCAAACCAGCGGATATTGGAATAATCGCTTTCGCCATGGGTGTTGTAGACTGCGACGTAGAATGCCGCGCCAGTTGGCAATTCGGCGCTGATTTGGGTTTGATTGCCGAGGTCTAGCCCGTAGTCAGCTATAGGAAAGACAAGGTTTTTGAGTTTGCGTAACCCATTGTCTTTCCTATAGTTTTACATATCTAGGAAAGGGCACCTTTCCTACGACAGGATGCGCTGAGGTACAAAGCGCATCGTTTACCGCGATTGATGCGCTTCGCAAAAAGACGCTCAGCACATCCTACCGAGCTGGGGGTGGACATCAGTTACGCCGGATGCTTGGCTTCCGCCGCGCCCGCCGCAGGATACATGGCAGTGCATAAAAAACAATTGGATGAGTTACTGGAATAGGCGTTTGACTTAAATTATGCGTAAGTTTGCAGTGCCTGGTTGGATTAGGTCAAGGTGAATCAACCGTCTGCTGCAAACAGTTTGGCTGTTGTACACTCTCCCGCACCTTGACGCAGAAATACTGAAAACTAGGTGACTGGTTACGTTCAACCTGCAAGTGCGGCACGATTTTCTGCGCCCACTCACTTTTTTGCGCGCCTATCGCTTGCCAGCCTTTTTCCTGAAGTTTCTTACTGCCGCCTGGATACACGGCATCCGCCAGAACTTCCCAGGTTCCGCAAATCGCATCGTAATTGTAGTCGGCTAATACACTGTCTTTGGCTTTTGGGTAAGCCGCCTTGACTGCCTCCAGATCGCCCAATAACCAGGCTTCACCTTCTTCGATAGCAATGCAAAAGCGCGTGAGCGGCGCGGGATTGCAGTTTTCCAACAATCCCAGCAATTCAGCGCGAAAGGCTTTGAGGCATTTATTATCCAGGTCGCAAACCACAATCACCGCCCCTGCGTAGTTTTGGAAGCGCTTACCGTAGCCTTGCAACACACGCGGCAACTGATCCAACAAAATACGCTGATTTGCTTCGGAAGCCGATTTCATGCCGCTGGGAATACGGCCTATCCCTTTGTACGCTTTGACATCAAACGTATGCACAGTGTCATCGCCAAGTATTTTTGGCAACAACACCTCAAGCGCCGCCTTGCCAGAAATATCTTCGACCAGAATTTCCAGGTGCATGGCGATTACCTTTCGTCCAGATAATCACTGTACCACAACCCGCCCAATGGCAAGCCCTGGCTGACCATTTCGTTCACCAGTGGATCATCACTGGCACGGCGGATGGTGGAAAAGCCATCTGCGCCTTTTGCCAATATCCAGACTTCTTCAGGTTCCAGCGCATCGACAAAATACGGTTGGTGGGTGGTGATAAAAATCTGCGAGCCGCCTTTTTTGCCAGTGGCGTGTTCGCGGAATTCCCGCGCTAAAGTTTCCAGTAATTTATGGTACAAACCGTTTTCCGGTTCTTCGATACACAGGAACGGCGGCGGCACAGGGTCTTCAAGCAGCAATAAATAGGCAAATACTTTCAAGGTGCCGTCGGACATTTGTTGCGCATAGAACGGGTCTTGAAAGCCCTTGTCGTTGAAACGCAGCAATAAACGCTTATCTTCCGTCGGCAAAGTGTCTATCTTATCAATGCCGGGAATTCTGGCGGCAATACGCTCAAGAATACGCTTAAACCGGTCTTTATGTTCACGCTCCATGAATTGCACAACATTGCCGAGATTATCGCCGTGCAGATTCAGATGTTTTTGCGGGCCAGCCAACGGCAGGGAACGGGCAGCATCCGGGGTGAAATAACTCAGATACCAGCCTTCGATAAACTCCCGGAACGCGCTGATGCGCGGATGTTGTTTCAGCGCGCCCAGGGTGGCAATACCGAGCTTGCGCTTGTCGGCAAGTTCTACAACCTCAGTTTCCGCGCTTTCCTCAGACGGAAGACGTTCAATAAATTTCAATAAATCCGCATCACCATTTGTTTCATCAAACGCATGTCCTGCGGTTTCGCCCTTCCATGCCACGCCCTTCTTGCCTTCATCTAATGCTAAAAAAGAAAAAGGCCAACCGTGCTTTTGTCCCTTGCGGCGTTGGCGGAGGCGTTCTTTTTTTACATAAGGACGGCTGGATTTGTCTAAATCAATGGATAATTCATAGGTAATCGGCCTGGCATTACCGTCTTGTTTGTAATAAATCTCGAACTCTATCGGCCCGGTTTGGCCCTGGCTACGGATACGCTCGAACCCGCCACGCCCGCGCATATCGCAGGCTTCTTCAACGCCCATTTTCAGGCAATCCGCGAGAAAACCAAA
>DYPE01000091.1:9694-12855 GCA_020720085.1 Dichelobacter nodosus
GCATATCGCAGGCTTCTTCAACGCCCATTTTCAGGCAATCCGCGAGAAAACCAAACGCATCGAACAAAGAACTCTTGCCCACGCCATTTTTGCCAATCACCGCAGTCATGGGCGTTAAGCTATCGGCATTTTGGGTATTCCATAATTTACCGAGGGTGACATCTTTTAATGCACGAAAATTACGGATACGAAAACCATCTATTTTTGCCATGGATACCTTTTGGTGGCACCTGCCAACCAAGTGTTAAGACTAAAAATATAGGGTTAAAATCGCCACAACCCTCACGGCACGCCAAACCAGCGGATGTTGGAATAATCGCTTTCGCCATGGGTATTGTAGGCGCTGACTGCGACGTAGAATGCCGTGCCAGTTGGCAATTCGGCGCTGATTTGGGTTTGATTGCCTAAGTCGAGCCAAGCTATCGGCGTGGCGCTGGGATAGGGCGCGTAGTAGAGGCGGTAGCCTGTGGCGTCGGCGCTGGGGGTCCAAAACAGCGTGGTGCGCTGCCCGGATTGCATCAGCCAAGTGGTCACAGGTAGCGGCGGCGGGGTGGGGGTTTGCGCCAGCAGCAGTGTGGCGCTGAAGGGCTGCACATTGAGCGTTGCGTCAGCGGCTGCGCCGGCTAGTGTGGTGAGCGGGGTGCCCAGCTTGAACGTGCGCACTTCAGCCAGGGGATTGGCGTATAGCCGTGCTTGGCTGGCAGGGGCGATGGCGGTGCCTTGCACTGGGGTAAGTTGTACGTTGTCCAGCCAATAGGTCGCGTCTTGCTCGTCGGTAATGAACAGCCATTTGAAAGCGTCAGTGGTTTCCGGCGCTTGCCACAGCCATTGGTAATCGCGCCGTTGCGGGCCATAGCCCAGGAAGCGCTGCGCTAAAATCACATAGTCTGGCGCGGTGCGGTTGCCGCGTAGCAGAATATCGCCGTAGCCCTCGCCTTGCACGGTAAAGCGCAGTTCATACCATTGGCCTTGCTGAATGCTGAAGGTGCCGCCGGACAGGCTCTGCGTCTTGCCGCTGGCAGCGCGGGGGATTTTTAGTCCGCCGTTGTCGAGTGCGCGTGGGTCGTGTACGGCAAAGGGCGACCAGCCTTGCGCATTGGCATCAAACGCGCCGTTGGCATAGGCATTTGCGCCTCTGGACTGAATGATCGCCGCAGGCGCTTGCCAATTCAGCCATTGCGCATGGGCATCTTGGCCGGATTGTTGTTGCCAGGCTGCCAGGGCGTAGCGCTGTTTGTTGCGCTCGACGGCGAGCAAATTGTAGGGGTTGCCGTACAGGTTATAGTCAAATTTGCCATGCGCGGTGGTGTTGCTCAGGCTTAAGCCCAGACCGTCGGGCTTGAGGGAGATCAGAATATTGCCAGCAACCGTGTTATTTGCCGACGGGCCGTGCGCGTCTTCTAGCACCAGTTCTGGGTCATTATTGACCAGCAGATTTTCCAGCACTTGGGTGTGGGTGAACGCGCTGAGGCGAATGCCCATATCGCGGTTGTGCGCCACCACATTGTTTTTGATGAGATTGCCGGTAAACGTATGGTTTGCGCCAATGCCCATGCCATATGCGCTGTGTTTGGAGCAGGGTGTCAAGTTGGTAGACGAGCAGCCGTTGGATTCACCAACATCGCCCCAGGCGTGAATCAGCAGGTTGTTGGTGATTTGATTGTTGTCCGAACTGATGAGCAAATTGCCGCCATCGTTCAGCACCAGCAGCGATTCCATCACCACGTTGCGTGTGACGCGGTGTGCGCCGTGGCTTTGCAGATAAATCCCCACCCAGCCGGTGTTTTTTACCACATTTTCCGTCAGCGTAAACTCATGGCCCGAGACGTTGATGCCAATGCCGTTGTAAATCCCCTGCGCACGCTTGCCATAACCAGGATACATCGCGGTGTCCAGCAGCAGATTGCGTGCGATTTCACTGCCTTGCACTGCAAAATCAGCAGCCGCTTGCAGGGTGATGCCGATTTCTAGGTTGTTTTGGAAGGTGTTGTCCGCAATGTGCGTGGCAGCGATGTTCCACACGCTCAATCCCGTGGTATTGTGCGCAAAGTGGCAATGCCGCACCTGGACATTGGCAACGTTGTTAAGATGCAAGCCTTCCTTGCTATAGTGTTGAAATTCCAACTCTTCTACCACCGCGCCGTCCATATGGTTGTCAATCATCATGCCGCGTTCAAACGTCATGCCTTCCATACGCAGGGCATTGGGGTCGCTGCCAACGGGCGGATAAAAATAGACTTTTTGCGCGGCTGCGTCATACCACCATTCGCCAGGATGATCGAGTTCCTCGCGCTTGCCGTCGAGAAAATAGCCCCATTCTGGCAACTGCTCGCCCAATTCCGCCACAGCCAGATGTCCGTTGGCGGCGGTATAGCCAGTGACCGGCTGCACATTAAACGTCCAACTGTAGTTGCGGATGCGCAACGTTGCGCCGGTCCAATAGCCATCGGGTTTGCCCAATGCTGCCAACGCCGGGTCCGTGAAGCCTGCGGTGCCTTTGCCGCCTACCTTCAGCCAATGCGCCTGCGCTACGCCCGTGTTCCGGGCTGGGCTGTCCACATTGGGATAACGCGCAATGGTTTGCAACGCGCCATTGGCGAACATATGCACGATGCCCGCCGTGCTGGCGTGACTGGCATCTGCCACATACACGCCTGCCTGCGCCGTTGGCTGCCAAGCGCGCAATTCCACGCTGCCCGCAATCACCGGACGTTGCCCCGTACCATATGCAGCGATGTGCAGATTTTTTGGCCATTTGGGAAATTTCACCTGACCACGAAACACCGCGCCGCGCTGAAAATACACCGCACCACCATCCGCCAAACGGTCGCGCCCCAAGCGCTCCAGTGTGCGCCATGCTGTGGCTGGCGTTTGACCGTCGGCATTGTCATCGCCGGTGGGTGACAGGTAATACGATGCTGCGTGTGCCGCTACACCTTGAGCGGCAAAGATGAATCCAATGAAAAGTTGAGTCAATATACGCATGGTGGGGCACCTCGTTGTGGTTGGAGGAATATGCGGGGCAGGTTTGCCGTTATGGGGTGGCGGGCGCTACTGCCATTAAGCTAGCGTAGGTCGCATAAGCAATAGCGTCATGCGACATTCGGAAGCTCCAAAATGGCGGATGACGGCGCAAAAAGACGCGCCTTATCCGCCTTACG
>DYPE01000092.1 GCA_020720085.1 Dichelobacter nodosus
TTTTGTTAAAAAACCTAATTTTAGCATTTATCACTACCCGCGTAGGACTACCGCATTTTCATATAAGCGCTTACCACATTCTTGCTTGGATACAACATACACACGCCAAATAGACAAGCTGACCGCCACACTCACGCAAGCCAACAAGACAACTACCGTCCACACAACACGACCACGATGCGACATGCGCCAACTCCTGCAACAAAAAAAGACGGGCTTATTCGACAAGCTCAGGGCTGGGAAATTGTACCCGCCCTCAAGCAAAATCACATCCACATCCCCCAACGCCAGAAACAGCAAGGTAGGGTGGGCAACTTCTTTTCGTTGCCCACCATTTTCACGCATGAATGGTGGGCAAAACAAAAAGCGGTGTCCTGAAGCTCGCCGAAGGAACGTTTTGCCCACCCTACAGAACTCACTGCACCGCCCCACGCCGTATATCGGAGATGAGCACTATATTTTGCGGATTGGCTTTTAACGGCGTGTAGAAACCGTTATACTGTAATAGCATTTGTAATTAGCTAATTTCTGTCAAAATTAAAATAACCGCCCATTGCCACTGCCCACACCCGAAGGGCATCTTACGCCGTTATAGGCATCATGCAATTCGCCACCCGCCCTTGGCTTTGCATAAAACCGTATTCCGTGCGCTTGCGCGGGCATTTTCTTATCGCACTTTAGGAGACTGTTTAGATGAAAATCACAAAAATCACTGCAACCAAAGCCGCTGCTGGCCTTGGCGTTGCCAAATTGGCATTATTTTCCACAGTAGTTCACGCGGCTGGCGCAGGCAAGGCCGATGCGCCCAAGGCCGATGCCATTGCCCCACCATTACACATGGATCAAATTGGTTATCCATTCAAACTCATCACCCCGCCCATGGCGCAAGTGGACGATGGCTCAGGCATGGGCGGCAAGGCTGATCCTGCGCAACGCGATGATATGGGTGTGTCGCCACGGCCCAACCTAGATGGCAATTTGGCGCAACCCCCCAAAGATTCCAAACCGCAAACCAGCAATCCGCGCGACGCGGCTATGAATTTGCGTAAAAACAACGTGGGCACCATTTGGACAGGCGCATTTCCGCCAGTGAAGCCAGATGGTGGCTTCCAAGAAAACACGCCGCATCCGCGCATGGATTTTTTAATTGACGGCATCCGCAATGACATTCCCATGCAAGTGTTTCTGGCTTTTACTGTGGATAAACCAGGCGATTATCCATGGCCGGGCCTGAAATCTGGCAAAATCCAAATCAGCCCAGAATTGAACACCAAAACCCACATTCTGGCTGGCGTGATGACCCAGCCCGACGTGGCTATGCTAGAACCGCCCACTCCGTTTGGCAAGCAACGCCCTAATAAATTCCGTACGGTTAGTGTATCCGTAGCGCTGAGCAACTTAAAAGGTATCCCGGGCGGCAATGTTTGCTTCCAAGCCGTGGCTGTGCCTGCCCAACCAGGCGCGAATGGCGACTTAAACTGGGCCGAAGCGCAAGCCTCGGAAATTGATTGCTACCGCATTGCCCGCGATATGCCAGAAGCCACTGGCGACCAAGGCTCCAAAGATGATATGCCAATAGAACAAGGCGGTAAATCTGGCACTTACGCAGATGCGGACATGTATGATCCGAATACGCTACAAGCCACGGGAACCACCGAAGAGGCGGCCAGCGGCAAGGCGGGCAGTTCCACCACCACTACGCCTACTCAGCCCGCCAGCGGCACCTCCTCTGGCGGCCTAGGCGGCGGTAAATAAGCCATGCTAACGGCTCACCTGGTTGGCTTCGCGCCCGCGCGGGGAAAGCGGGTGAGCCTGGCGCGCGTGGCAGCGGAACATGCTGAATTTTTGAGTCATTGCTACGGCGATGACGCCTTCATGAACGTGTACCGGCTGGCGCAAAACCGCAACCAAAACGTAGAACAAATCCGCGCCCGCCTCACCAATGAACAACAATATCCGCCGGAACAACTAAAACGACTGGAATGGGTAATTGAAGCCCATGATGACGCAGAGCAAGGTCAACGCACGCCCATTGGACTCGCCGCATTGGCCAATTTAATGATGCCGCACCGACGCGCAGAATTGTTATTTGGCATTCTCGCCCAAGCCGACCAAAAAGGCCGCCAGGGTATGGAAGCCATGCTGTTGGTGATGGATTATGCGTTTAACGTGCTAGAACTCAATAAACTGGTCAGCCTGGTGTACGGCCACAATCCGCTGGCGCAGGACAGTACGCTGGAATTAGGATTCCAGCAAGAAGGCCATCTGCGCGAACACATTTACCACGCGCCGTTTGGCTATATCGATTTATATCAAAATGGCCTATTGGCGCGTGATTTCCGCGCCAACGCACGTTTACAACGGTTGTCGCAACGCATTTTGGGGCGCGACATCACCCAGACGCCCAACCAAGGCGTGCGCACGCTCATAGCGGAAGAATTGCAGCACGCACAAGCGTCCATGCTGGCTTTTTTCGCGCACCACGCGCAGGAGCGCGAGCCATCTGTGGCAGAACTGGCATCCACCGCAGAAGAATCTAACGAAGAGGCAATCCCATGACCGAATTTTTATTGGCCACGTTGGCGTTTCCGTTAAATGTATATGCCTGGGCTTTGTATTTAGAAGGTTTGGCCGTGGAATCGTTGCACTACGGCCTATGGGAGCCAGACGAACAAAATCCGCTGGTAGCGCAACAGCGCGCCTCGGACTACTTATTTTCTCATATGCCGCCCGCGCCATTGCGCGTGCTGGAAGTGGGGGTGGGCCTGGGCGCTACGGCCCGCCGTTTGGTGAATCGCGGCGATGATTACCTGGGTGTCACGCCAGACCATGCCCAAATTTTATACATCCGCCACACCTACAAAAATCATCGCATTCCCTTGGTGCAGGCATATTTTCAACAAATCGCTGAATTAGCGCCGCTGGATTGCATTGTATTTCAAGAATCCGCGCAATACATTCAGCCGTCAGACATTTTTCAGCAATGCCAGCGTCTGCTGAAACCCGGCGGCAGCGTGCTGGTGATGGATGAAATACCCGCTGGACTGCTGGCCAATCCCCATGCCAGCGCCCAAGCTTGGGGATTTGAAGTGGCTGGGTTGGAAGACCTCACCGCCCGCACCATGCCATCGGTGGATTATCTCCTGACAATTATCGCACGGCACGAAACGGCGTTGTGCTATGACCTCAATCTTTCCGTCGCGCGCCTGCAAGAATTGCAACAAACCCTGGCCAAACGCCGTGCCGCGTATGCGGAAGGCGCGTATACCTATCATTTTCTCAAATTAATTAAAACCGCGTAGCGGATTTCAAATCCGCAGGCGGCTCGCTGTATGTGCTAACGGTACGCCCGCAAATAATGCCACTCAAACAAGCGCTTGGCCCAATGAAACCAAAAGCCCCGGTGTAGCCAAGCGCGCTTGGGCGTGCGGTATACCAACACGCCGCTGTTGAGCGTGTCCACAATGCAAATCAACTCCACCGTGAACGTGGCCGTAGCAGGCCGATGGGCGCGTGCGGCCAGCATATTTTTTACCGCCGCCTGCGCCTGCAAATCCGCCATGTGCGCCTGTTTTGGCATCCATTCCGGGCCAGGAAACGCGCCGCTGTCGCCCGCTACAAACACATTGTCCCATCCGGGCACACGGCAATGCGCATCCACTTGAATAAAACCGCCCGGCGATTGCGGCAAGCCGCTGTCTGCCAGCCATGCCGGGCCAGTGAGGCCAGGCATGAATAACGTCAAATCGCTGTGCAATTCACCGCCCTCAGTAACAATTTGATTTGCATTAAAGCCTTGCAGCGCATGGCCCAAATGGGTGCGGATACCGCGTTGGTGCATTTCTTCCAACAACCCTGCCACGGCCTGCTCGCCCAACCGGATGCCCGGCTTGGGCGCAGGGCTGAAAAATACCAAATCAAACCGCTCGCGCCGTTTCTGCTGGCGCAACAGCGTATCTATGCCAAATAAAAACTCAAATACCGGGCCGCCACGCACTGCCGAACCATCATTAGGATTGCCGCTGAAACCAAATGCCAGCGTGCCGCCTGTCATGGCTGCCAACCGTGCGCTGTACGCCTGGGTGGGCGCGAAGCCTTCGCACGGAATATGCACATGCTCAATGCCCGGTAACTTACGGATAAAACGCCCGCCGCTGGCAATCAGCAACTGCGCGTACTGTACATCGCCTTGATCGGTTTTGAGCAAAGCATTGGCAAGGTCCAGTCCAGTGACTCGGCCTGTCCTATATTCCACCTTGTGCCGCTTAAAAAAATCATCAAGCGGCACGGTCAGCGATTTTTCATCGCGCAAACCCGCAGGCACCCAAATCAGGCTGGGATAAAAAAATAATTCCGGGCGCGGCGCAATCACTACAATCCGGCCCGTATATCCCTGGCGGCGCAATTCGCGCACTGCTGTACACCCGGCGAAGCCCGCGCCAGCAATTACAATTTCGTTGGTATTCATGGCATTCCTTGTCATTCAAGCGGTGATGGAAATCTCCTTGCGTCCACCATTATACAACAGCAAGACAATGCCAGAATACTTAAGATTAACTTTGTAATTCAGCAATATAAATAATTTCTACTGTTTTTTATGATAAATCCCGCCCAAGGTACCGCCCATACCGCAGTAGTAACTCACGCCTTTGGCCTTTTCCTCTACTTCCACTTGGCCAGGTGAGAATTCCAGGCGCAGGGTTTCTTCTGCTTCAGTTTCTTGAATTTCAGCTACATTGCCTTGTATCGTCGCACGGCCATCGTAGTTGCAAATCCAGCGGCCCGCAGTAGGCTCTGCACCACTGATTTCAATGGAAATTTCGTCAGCAGACAAGGCGTGCACGTTCAGGCTCATCACCTCGCCAACAGTATATGCGCCGCTCACCGCGCCTGCGGGTGAGGTGGCGTATTCAGGTGCTGCACGGAAATTCAGTGTGGCGGTCCAACTGTGATACAGTCCGAGCAAGCAGGGCGCATCGGTTTCCAAGCAGCGCACTCGGCGCGCTTCCAACCAGGCTTTATGCGCGTGCAGCATGGCAGGCCATTGTTCAGCGGGCAACGCTTTTTTTGCGTTGCGGAAAGCCGTGCCTAACTCAGTATCTGCCTGATTCAATTGCGCATCGCCGCAAATGGTTTTTTCCAACATGCTCTTGGCGTTGCCGCAATCAAAGCTGGCCGCGTGCGCGGATGGGGTGTGTGCCAATATCAGTAATGCTGTGCTTAAGGGTAATAACCGCATATAAAATCTCCTTCAAAAGGTCATGGCTAAATGCATTGCGCTGTTCTGCCGCAATACAGTCGTGGTGGGAACACTGGAGTTGGTAAGCAAAATCATTGCCATACATGGCGTTATGCACAAATTTGACGGCAGTTAGTATGGGCCGTATACTTAAAATAATTGCCCAAAATAGGTAAACCGGAGGCAGGCATCACTGCCATTAAGTCTGACAAATACATGCCCTGAAAGGGCATAATATTTAGAAGCCCAGGGCAATACTTCGACAAGCTCAGTACACCGCGCCCTGGGTCAACGTTGGTTGTTTTAATCACGCCCTGTACTTGTACTGAGCTTGTCGAAGTAAGGGCGACACAACACGCTCCGCACCGATTTTGTATCGCCCTTACAGGGCTTAGTCCGAACTACGCATCCAACCCAGGGCGCGGTGTACTGAGCTTGTCGAAGTATTGCCCTGGGCTATAATATTTCGCCCTTTCAGGGCTTTAAGATGCCAAACTTAATGGCAGTGAGGCAGGCATGGGATTATGGGATAGACTTACAAGCGAACTGGTTGATATTGTTGAATGGCTGGACGATAACCGCGAAGTAATGGTGCATCGTTATGACCGCCGCAACAATGAAATAAAGTATGGCGCAAAATTAATTGTGCGTGAAGGCCAGGCAGCGGTGGTGATTAAAGAAGGCCGAGCGCAAATTCATGTTAGCAAAGAAACGTTTGAAGCGGGCGATATCTTTCCGCCGGGCACGTACACGCTAGATACCAATAATTTGCCGATTTTGTCCACCTTGCAAGGCTGGAAGTACGGCTTTGAAAGCCCGTTCAAGGCTGAAGTGTATTTTATCAACACCACCCGCTTTACCAACCAAAAATGGGGCACATCCAATCCCATTATGCTACGCGATCCCGAATTTGGCCCAGTGCGCTTGCGCGCGTTTGGCTCGTATTCCTTGCGTGTGGCGCAGCCGTTGCAGTTTTTGCGCGAAGTGGTGGGGGCCAGCGGACATTTTACTACCGAAGACATTGCTAATGAATTGCGTAACTTACTGTTGACGCAGTTTACCGACTGTTTGGGCGAATCCAAAATTCCGGTACTGGATTTGGCTTCAAATTATGATGATCTTGGCAAGTTCGTGGTGCAACGCATCCAAGCCGATTTTGGCGCGTATGGCTTGGAATTGGCTAATTTTTTGGTCAACAGCATTTCTTTGCCACCGGAAGTCAGCACAGCGTTGGATAAGCGTAGCAGCATGGGCATTTTGGGCAATCTCCAGCAATACACCCAATACCAGGCTGCGCAAGCGTTGGAAAAAGCGGGCAACGCGCCGGGCGGGGCGCTTAACGACGCCATGGCACTGGGCGCGGGCTTGGCTATGGCGCAACAAGCGCAACAGACCTTTAACCAATCCATGCCGCCGCCATTGCCGACGCTGGCCTACCATGTGGCGATTCGCGGACAAAACGCTGGGCCTTTTGATATGAATGCGCTGCAACAACAAGTACGTGCAGGCACGCTGGCACGTGACACGCTAGTGTGGAAAACAGGAATGGCAGATTGGATTGCAGCGGGCCATGTTGCAGAATTGGCCGAATTATTTGCCGCTGTGCCGCCGCCGTTGCCGCCAGGAGCGTAAGCCATGGCCAAGTCGGCTAAATCCAACCGCCGCTCGCCACCGCAGCCGGTGGCGGAAACCTATGAAATGTTATGGGATTGCGGTTACTGTGGCAGCAAACATCTGCTCGGCCTGACACAGCGTTTTTGCCCCAGTTGCGGCGCACCGCAGGATGTGGGCGCGCGCTATTTTCCCAGTGAAGAACAGAAAAAAGCCGTTGCTGAACATCAATATGCGGGCGCGGATCGGGTGTGCGGCGGCTGCCAAACCGCCAACCGGGGCGATGCGGAATTTTGTAGCCAATGCGGCGGACCGCTGACCGACGCGGCGCGTGCCAAGCAACGTGCCGACGAAGTGCATGGCGAACTGTTTGCCGCTGCGGCCAAGGCAGCCGCCGCCACGCCGCCGGATCCGGCATTGGCGCGCAAAAAAACCAAAAAGCGCATCATGCTTGGCGTGGTAATCGTGGCGATTGTGGCCATGGCGCTGTATGCGTTGCTGTGGTCTAAACCTGTGGCAGTGACCCTGCAAGGCCATGCCTGGGAACGCAGTATCGCCATTGAAGTGTACGGCCCGGTGCAGCAAAGCGCCTGGTGCGATGAAATGCCCAATGATGCGCGCAATGTGTCGCGCCACCGCGAAGTGCGCAGCCATACCCAAGTACCAGACGGCGAAACCTGTGGTACGCGCCGCGTGGATCAAGGCGACGGCACGTTCCGCGAAGTGCGCGAATGTGCGCCCAAATACCGCCAGGAACCCGTATACGACCAACGATGCGACTACCAGGTGGATCGCTGGCAGCATGACCGCACGGAAAAAGCCAATGGCGCAGACACCGCGCCGCACTGGCCCAAGGCCACGCCGCGCAATGACCGTGAGCGTGTAGGAGAAAAACAAGAACGCTATACTTGGATATTGCAAGATGCGCAAGGCGAGACCCACGAATGCCCCCGCGACGAAGCCGCTTGGCGTGCGGGCCAGCTCAATAGCCGCTGGCAACTCGGCGTGGGGATTACGGGCGCGCATTGCGGCAGTTTGCAACCGCTCCCCTCTGGCGGTTGACAAGTGACCATACGCCCGTGACAATGACGGCCACTGACGTTACTTTAACTATTAGAGTTGTTCCCAAATAAAAACCACATCAGTAAAAACAATAGGTTATGAACGATGAAATCAGCCTTTTGGCTTATTTGGGAACAACTCTATTTTTCCGCAACAGGAGACCCACATGGATAGACACACTTACGCGCCCAGCGTGCGGGCGTTGCATTGGCTGATGGCTGCCATTTTGTTGGTGGTATTTAGCTTAGGCATGTTCATGACCCCATGCAAAGAACTCAAACCGTGGGACTGGTACAGCCTGCACAAATCGCTGGGTTTCACCATTTTCGTGTTAGTGTGGATACGCCTGGCCATGCGTTTGCGCAGCGTATCACCGCCCGCCATTGAAGGCCCGCGTCCGGTGCAAATTATCGCCGCAGCCGTGGCTGGGTTACTGTATGTTGCCATGATATTTGTGCCGATCAGCGGCTACGCCTTATCTAACATTCATGGCTTTGATGTACATTGGTTTTTCATCCCGCTACCCAAGCTATTCCCCACTATGGCGGAATGGGAAGGCATTGCTGGCGAAATCCACGAACTCAGTGCCTATGCTTTTCT
Source organism: Dichelobacter nodosus (assembly GCA_020720085.1). Lineage (GTDB taxonomy): Bacteria > Pseudomonadota > Gammaproteobacteria > Beggiatoales > Beggiatoaceae > DYPE01. Next base: position 8,513 of record DYPE01000092.1, read on the forward strand.
GGCCTTAATCCTCCTGCACGTGGCAGGCATGATTAAACACCACGTGGCAGGCCAAGAAGTCCTGCGCCGCATCACCTAACTATGCCGCGCATGGTCAACGTTCCGGTGCTGCCCGAATCCGTGTCCGAGGCCACGGTGCTGGAATGGCACAAACAAGCCGGTGAAACTGTGGCGGCTGGCGACATTTTGGTGGATTTAGAAACCGATAAAATCGTGCTAGAAGTTCCCGCGCCGATGGACGGTATAGTAGCAGAAATCCTTCAGCCCGCTGGAGCCACGGTGGCCTCGGGCCAGCCGTTGGCGCGCCTAGAAGAACTGAACAACGCGGTGGAAAATGCTGGTGGTGTCGCAGTAGCGGCGCTGCCACCGCCAGCAAGCCCGGCAGCGCGCAAACTGGCGCGTGCGCATGACGTTGCGCCGGAACAGGTCGCCCCCCAAGGCGAACGCCTGACCACTGCCGATGTGCAACGCCATATCGAACAACGTGCCCAGCCCGTGCGCGCCAGTGCGGAAAACCATCCGCCTGCGGCGGCGGTGCCTTACCAGGAAGCAACGCCCGCCACGCGCCGCGCGCCCATGAGTCGGCTGCGCCAGCGCGCCGCAGAACGACTGCTGGCAGCACAGCACAACCACGCTATTCTCACCACCTTCAACGAAATCCACCTGCACCACGTCATGCAAGCGCGCCAGGACTACCGCGAGGCATTTTTGCAAAAGCATGGCGTAAAACTTGGGCTTATGTCATTTTTCGTCAAAGCCACTGGCGTGGCGCTGGCCAAATTCCCCATCCTCAATGCCGCGATTGACGGCGAAGACATCGTGTACCACGACAATTGCGACATTGGCATCGCGGTCAGCACGCCGCGCGGCCTGGTGGTGCCGATTCTGCGCAACGCGCAAACTCTGGGCTTCGCGCAAATCGAACAAGCCATTGCTGATTTTGGCCAGCGTGCCAAGAATGGCAAACTCACGCTAGAAGAATTGCAAGGCGGCACATTCACCATCACCAACGGCGGCGTATTTGGCTCTATGCTATCCACGCCCATTCTCAACCCACCACAAAGCGCCATTTTAGGAATGCACAACATCGTTGAACGCCCGGTGGCGGAACAAGGCCAAGTGGTAATTCGCCCGGTCATGTACGTGGCATTGTCCTACGATCACCGCCTGATCGATGGCCGCGATGCGGTGCAATTCTTGGTAACTATCAAGCAATTGCTAGAATCTCCCATCCGCCTCTTGCTAGACATATAGCGCCCCTCTGCCCTGGTCATTGTGAATTTTTATGTTAGATAGCTATGTCAAAAAAATTCTGCAAGCGCGGGTATACGACATTGCCCTAAAAACTCCGCTCGACTTCGCACCCAATCTCAGCGCACGCTTGGGCAACTCAATATGGATTAAACGCGAAGATTTACAACCGGTTTTTTCCTTCAAATTGCGCGGCGCGTACAACAAACTGTCCGCGCTTTCCCCTGAAGAACGCGCTAAAGGTGTACTCGCCGCCTCAGCGGGTAACCATGCCCAAGGCGTGGCCATGTCTGCCGCAGTACTGAAACTGCGCGCACAAATCGTCATGCCCAAAACCACGCCGGAAATCAAAGTGCAAGCCGTGCGCAGCCGTGGCGCGGAAGTGATTTTGCACGGGAATAACTACGACGATGCCGCCGCATTTGCCAAACAAATGGCCAGCGAGGAGGCGATTCCGTTTGTGCATCCGTATGACGATCAAGATGTAATCGCTGGCCAGGGCACCATTGCTATGGAAATTCTGCACCAACGCAGCGGCCCGCTTGACGCCATTTTTGTGCCTGTGGGCGGCGGCGGACTGATTGCTGGCATTGCCGCCTATGTCAAATACGTGCGCCCGGAAATCAAAATTATCGGCGTAGAACCCGAAGATGCCGCCTGTCTGTACCAAGCGCTACGCCATGATCACCGCGTGGAATTGGATCAAGTCGGCATTTTTGCTGACGGCGTAGCCGTGCGCCAAGTGGGCCTGCTGCCGTTTCAAATTGCTCGCATCACGGTAGATGAAGTGATCACCGTGTCCACTGACGAAATCTGCGCCGCAGTCAAAGATATTTTCGAGGACACCCGCGTCATCACCGAACCCGCTGGCGCATTGGCGCTGGCGGGATTAAAACAATACGTCAAACGCGAACAATGTCAAAGCCGCCATTTTGTCACCATTGCCAGCGGCGCGAACATGAATTTCGACCGCTTACAACACATTGCCGAACGCACAGAAATTGGTGAACGCCGCGAAGCGCTGATGGCTGTGGCCATTCCCGAACAGCCGGGCAGCTTCCGTGCCTTTTGTCATGCCCTGGGCAACCGCGCCATTACTGAATTCAACTATCGCTACGCGGACCCCGAGCACGCGCATGTATTCGTAGGCATACGCCTAAACGGCGGCGATGGCGAACGTGCGCAATTGCTGGCGCGCCTACGTGAAAAAAATTATATGGTCATTGACTTAACCGATAACGAAATGGCCAAATTGCACATCCGCCATATGGTCGGCGGCCACTCGCAATGCGTAATCAACGAAGTGCTATTCCGCTTTGAATTCCCTGAACGCCCCGGTGCGCTGCTGCATTTTCTCAATAGCTTGGGCGGGCGTTGGAACATCAGCCTCTTCCATTACCGTAACCACGCGGCTGCCTATGGCCGCGTGCTGCTCGGCGCGCAGGTGCCTGCGGGCGAACGCGATGAATTTCAACAGTTTTTACTCCATTCCGGCTACCCGCACTGGGAAGAAACCGGCAATTCTGCGTATCGTTTATTTCTCAATTAAATGAAATACCTGTCCAGGCGGAGCCATGATGCGCTGGCTGTATAAAAATTTGATGGTGCTTGTTGGTTTTATCACCCTGATAATTGGATTAATTTTTATTCCCTTACCCATTCCTATCGGGGTGCCTCTGACCGCACTGGGCATTGTACTGCTGTTAAAGTCCTCTTCATTGGCCAAACGGAGCTATATTCGGCTGCGTGCTTTCACTCACTGTCACATGCGTAGGCTGGAGGGATGGCTGCTTACACTGGAAAAATTTTGGCGGCAGCGCAAACCGCCCAAAAATCATCCACCGCCCGACTGATCTGCGGTAGGAGTGCCTTGCCGACGCGATATATTTTGAAATCGCGCAGCGGTGCCCCCTACGACTGGGCCGTTGGGTTGCCTTCTGAACAGGTTTCTCCCGTTGTTTTTGACCTAATCCTTACCGGAAATTTCATGTCATCCTCCCCCTGTCCGCGCGTTGTGCTGTGCGCGTTGCCCGCATGACACTTGCCGCTTTGTGGCAACAATTGCCCAATTGTATGGATCGCGATGCGCGCGCCTTGCGCAAACGCTTGCACGCCGTGCGAGCACGTCAACGCCAAGGCCAGCCTGTAGAGCGCGCGTTGGCCGAGATCAGTGCCGCGTTGACCGAAGCATGTGAACGCCGTGCAGCGCGCCAAATGCGTTTGCCCATCCCGCAATTTCCAGCAGAATTGCCCATTAGCGGCGCTAAAGAAGAAATCCTTGCTGCTATCCACGCACATCAAGTCGTAATTGTTGCCGGTGAAACCGGCTCAGGCAAAAGTACGCAATTGCCCAAACTCTGCCTGGCGGCAGGGCGCGGGGTGGCGGGTTTTATCGGTTGCACCCAGCCCCGGCGTATTGCGGCGCGGGGCGTGGCCATGCGTTTGGCTGAAGAATTGGGCAGTCCAGTGGGCCGGGCCGTCGGTTATAAAGTCCGCTTCACGGATAAAGTGAGTGAACACACGTTCATTAAGCTGATGACGGACGGCATTTTATTGGCAGAATTGCAAGGCGACCGTCGGCTCGACGCCTACGATACTTTAATTATCGATGAAGCGCACGAACGCAATCTGAACATTGATTTTTTGCTGGGTTATTTGCGCCAACTGCTGCCCAAGCGGCCTGGACTGAAGCTGCTGGTAACGTCTGCCACCATTGATACGCAACGCTTTTCCGAACATTTTAACCATGCCCCCGTGATTGCAGTGGGCGGGCGAGTTTACCCGGTGGAAGTGCGCTACCGTGCGCAAGCTGTGCGAGCGGAAGCTGAAAAAGAAAGCAAGGCCAATGAAGAAACTAGCACGCTACAAGCGATTGTAGACGCAGTGGATGAAGTGTTTGCCAGCAGCATTGGCGGCCCGGAACACGGGCGTGGCCCGGAACACGGGCGTGGCGATGTGCTGATATTTT
>DYPE01000093.1:0-9755 GCA_020720085.1 Dichelobacter nodosus
ATTGTCCCGCTAACCACGCCTGATCCAACTCCCTGCCATTTTCAGCTCGCAAACAAAACAGGCATAATGGTGTCCCCGCCTTGCGCACGCTATTTTTTCATGCCCCTGTCGTGTGGCATAACGGGATAGGTAGTTACGATTTAATTAGTTACATTAGCTAAATCAATCCGCTATTTTCATCCAAAGCCGGGACAGCTATACTGCCAAAAAATTTCACACGCATTTGGCAACGGAGAAGGAACATGGCTTTTTTTAGCTTTTTCAAAAAAATATTTAGCAACACCCCCTCTGCATCGGCAGGCGGTAGCGGGGTAATAACCGTGACTGGCCCTGCTGCGGGTAACCTGGCGGGCGGGCGTTTTTCCACCACGTTGGATCGTAATAGTTCCGCCATGTTAGAACAACAGGAGCAAGCGCAGCGATACAAAAACAGTATTTTAGAAGCGGCCAAAAACACCCAATTACCGCCTTCCGTGATTTGCGGCATTGGATCGCGCGAATCGCATTGGGGCTTGGCCTTGCGGCCTGAAGGGCCAGGTGGGCGGGGCGATTTTGCCAAGCGCAAGCCGCGTCCGCCGCGCACTGGATTGGAACCCAACGATGGGCCGGGATATGGCCGGGGCTTGATGCAAATTGACTATGATTGGCATGAATTTGCCCGCACCGGCAATTGGCAAGACCCTAGGGCGAACATTATGTACGCTTGTACCGTACTCAACAGCGCACGACGCTTCTTCACGGATCGTGGCGTACCCAACCATTTGATGTTGCGCGCAATTCTCGCCGCCTACAATGCTGGCGCGACCGCGACGTATGGCTGCGTAGAAGAAATCATGAATAACCAAGCCGATGTGGATGAAGTGGATTGCAAAACCACGGGCCGCGATTACTCGCGTGACGTGCTGAACCGTGCTGGCTGGTTCCAAGCGCACGGTTGGAGTTAAGTTCGGCATGAACTGTTTTGCATTTGCCTGTAAAAAATACTGGCTCGCCGTATTACTATGCCTAGTGGCAGGCTGTGGCCAAAAAGGCGATTTGGTGTTGCCTGAACCGTCAACGCCCCCAGTGGCCGACACCCCTCAAAATTCGAGATAATTTAATGGATTTCCTGCAATTACATGAAGGTGGTTTGTGGTTGGAACAAGTGAATTTGCGCCAACTGGCCGAACGCTACGGCACGCCGCTGTATGTCTATTCGCGTGCTGGGCTGGAGCGCAACTGGCGGGCATTTGACGAAGCCTTGCGCCCGCAGCCACATTTGGTGTGTTACGCGGTTAAAGCCAATTCCAATCTCGCTGTGCTCAACGTGTTGGCGCGACTTAATTCAGGGTTTGACATTGTTTCTGAAGGCGAATTACGGCGCGTGCTACTGGCAGGTGGCGACCCGGCTAAAGTCGTTTTTTCCGGCGTGGGCAAAAGCGTAACGGCCATTGCAACCGCATTATCCTATGGCATTTTGAGTTTCAACGTGGAATCCGCCGAGGAATTGACGCGCATTCACCAAGTGGCCGCCGCGCATGGCGTGGCCGCGCCCATTTCGTTGCGCGTGAACCCTGACGTAGATGCGCAGACCCATCCCTACATTGCCACGGGTTTGCAAGAAAATAAATTTGGCGTGGATTGGGAAAGCGCGCTGGCCTTGTACGCACGTGCGGCAGAATTGGAACATGTCCGCATTGTGGGCATAGATTGTCATATTGGCTCGCAACTGACCTCACTGGCCCCATTCCAAGCCGCACTGGATCGCGTATTGACGTTGGCAGACCAACTCGCCGCGCAAGGCATTCATCTGGAACATTTGGACATGGGCGGCGGCCTGGGCGTGCGCTACCGTGCTGAACAGCCGCCATCCGTGGCCGAGTACGCGCAAACCTTATTGGCCGGGCTGCAAGGCCGCCCATACCGTCTGCTGGTGGAGCCGGGCCGCGCCATCGTTGCCAATGCAGGACTGCTGCTGACCACAGTGGAATATCTCAAGCAACACAGCAATGGCAAGCGCTTCGCCATTGTGGATGCGGGCATGAATGATCTTATCCGTCCGTCGTTGTATAGCGCATGGCAAACCATTACCCCCGTACACCCGCGCAACGACACGACGGCGCATACCTGGGATGTGGTGGGGCCGGTGTGCGAAACCGGCGATTTTTTAGGAAAAGAACGTGAATTGGCCTTGGATTCTGGCGATGTGCTGGCTGTGCTGGGGGCGGGCGCGTATGGCTTTGCCATGAGTTCCCAATACAACTCGCGCCCCCGCGCGGCGGAAATTTTGGTGGATGGCGATTTTGCCCATGTGGCACGTCAGCGCGAAGCGTTTGACGATTTATGGCGAAACGAAGCGCTACTGCCTGGCCAGGTCTAGTTTTTTCCGAATTTCAACGCAGGGATGACTTGATATTTTTTGCCAAAGCCGGTATAAAATCACCGTCGTCATAATTTGTCATTGAAATCTCAGGAGACTTGTATGAAGCGTATCATTCTGTTTTTAGCTACAAATCTAGCGATTATGGTAGTATTGGGCATCTTCCTCAACGTGCTGCTCAGCGCATTAGGTATTTCCCACGGCAGTAGCGCAGGCATTTTAATCTTGGCCTTGGTGTTTGGTATGGGCGGTTCATTTATTTCGCTGGCCATGTCCAAATCCATCGCCAAATGGTCTACTGGCGCGCAACTGATTGAGCAACCCAGCAACGCCCAGGAGCGTTGGTTGCTGGAAACCGTCAGCCGCCAAGCCAAAATGGCGGGCATACAAATGCCAGAAGTGGCCATTTTTAATGCGCCTGAACCCAATGCGTTCGCCACGGGCATGAGCCGCAACAGTTCTCTGGTGGCAGTGAGCACCGGCTTGTTGCACGGCATGACTGAAGACGAAGTGGAAGCAGTGCTAGCCCATGAAATCAGCCATGCGGCCAATGGCGACATGGTGACGCTGGCATTAATCCAAGGCGTGATGAACACGTTTGTGATCCTGCTGGCGCGCATTCTGGGCGGCATTATCGACAGCGCCCTATCCGGCAATAATGACAGTGAAAGCGAAGAATCCACCAGTGGGCCGGGTTTTGGCTATTTCATCACAGTGATGGTATTGGAAATTATCTTAGGCTTCCTTGCCAGCATTGTGGTGATGTGGTTTAGCCGCTACCGTGAATTCCATGCGGACGCGGGCGGCGCTAAATTGGCTGGGCGCGACAAGATGATTGCCGCGCTGGATCGCCTGCGTCGCCTGAGCGAAGGGGAGTCCAACTTGCCTAGCGAAGTGGCTGCCTTTGGCATTTCTGGCAAAATCGGCTCTTTATTCAGCACCCATCCGCCGCTGGAAGAACGGATTCGCGCCTTACAAGAAGCGCGCTACTAATCCTCGGCATCAACCCTATTGAACGGTGGGCAGTGGGCAATTCATTGCCCACTGCCGTTTTCCCTACCCACCATCTCATTGTATTCTAATTAAAAAATTAAATTCCATGGGCAACTTGATTTTCCCATTGAAAGATATGCAAAAATCCTATATTATTTCCCGTTTTTCAGCGGCTCAGAAAAGGTTATCCCAAACCTTCCGTGCCCAACGCGGATACACATCTATCCGCGAAAAACCATTTTTTATTGCGCAGTAGCAAGCGGAGAAGCAGTATGTACGCGGTGATTAAAACCGGGGGTAAACAATATAAAGTATGCCAGGGCGATACCCTCACAGTCGAAAAACTGTCCCTGGAAGAAGGCAGCGCGGTGGATTTTGCCGCATTAATGATCTGCGACGGCGACACGGTGAAAATTGGTGCGCCCGTGGTAGAAGGCGCTACGGTAAGCGCCTCGGTGGAAGAACATGGACGCGGCGATAAAATACGCATTGTAAAATTCCGCCGTCGCAAGCACCACCGTAAGCAAATGGGCCACCGCCAAAGCTTCACTAAAATCAAAATCACTGGCATTACTGGCTAATTTTTTGTAAAAAGGCAGAAATTATGGCACACAAAAAAGCAGGCGGCAGTAGCCGCAATGGTCGCGACTCCGAATCTAAACGCCTGGGCGTCAAATGCTTTGGCGGCGAATTCGTGATTCCTGGCAATATTATCATTCGCCAACGTGGCACGCGCGTACATCCAGGCGTGAATGTAGGCTGCGGCAAAGACCACACCTTATTCGCGCTGGCGGAAGGCCATGTGCAATTTGTACAAAAAGGCCCAAACAAACGCCAGCATGTAAATGTGATACCACCCGCCTCCGCTCCGGTGGAAACCCTGGCGGCCTGCTAAGGTCGTCCTGCGCCGCTTAACGCGGCCTTTTCGTTGTTATCCCATGAAATTTGTTGACGAAGCCGTCATTGAAGTACACGCTGGCAAAGGCGGTGACGGCTGCCTAAGTTTCCGGCGTGAACGCTTTATCCCGTTTGGTGGCCCGGATGGCGGCGATGGTGGCGACGGCGGCGATATCTTTATCCAAGCCTATAGCGCGCTGAATACCTTGGTTGATTACCGTTACACCCGCCATTACAAGGCGGAAAACGGCAGGCCCGGCGAAGGTGCACAACGCACTGGGCGCGGCGGTGATGCCTTAACGTTGCAAGTGCCTGTGGGCACTCGCGTGTGGGATGCTGACACCGAGGAACTCATGGGCGATCTGGTGCGCGATGGCCAGCGGCTACTGGTGGCCAAGGGCGGTGTGCATGGCATGGGCAATACCCGATTCAAAACCAGCACCAACCGCGCGCCCCGTCACACCACGCCCGGCCAGGACGGTGAAAACCGCGCCCTGCGACTGGAACTGCAACTGCTGGCGGACGTGGGGTTGTTAGGCGCGCCCAATGCGGGCAAATCCTCCTTCATTCGCCAAGTTTCCGCTGCCCGCCCCAAAGTGGCGGATTACCCGTTCACCACGCTGTATCCCAACCTGGGCGTGGTGAAGGTAGACCGCTTGCGCAGTTTCGTCGTTTCCGACATTCCCGGTCTGATTGAAGGTGCCGCCGAAGGTGCGGGCTTGGGCATCCGTTTTCTCAAACACTTAGAACGCAACCGCCTGCTGTTGCATTTAGTGGACGCAGTGCCGCCCAATCCTGACGAAGACCCCGTGCAAACCGCGCACGCCATTGCCGAAGAACTGGCCTTGTACAGCGATGACCTCGCCGACAAAGAACGCTGGCTGGTCTTGAACAAGATCGACCTGCTGCCAGCGGACGAGCGGGAAGCGTGGTATGAAGACTTTCTGGAACGCATGGAATGGGATGGCCCGTTTTATCCCGTTTCCGCGTTAAGCGGCGAAGGTTGCCAAGCCCTGTGCATGGCCATCATGAATCATTTGGAACAAGGCAATGCCGACGGATACGCTACGCGCTGAGGCGCTACGCCAGGCCACGCGCTGGGTGATTAAAATTGGCAGCGCCCTGCTGACTGCAGATGGGCGCGGCGTGGATCGCCCGGCCATTCGCAACTGGGTGGCACAAATTGCTGGCCTGCGCCAGCAAGGCAAGCAAGTGGCGCTGGTTTCTTCTGGCGCAGTGGCAGAAGGATTGGCGCGTTTGGGCTGGGCCAAACGGCCCAGCGAACTGTTCAACTTGCAAGCTGCCGCTGCGGTTGGGCAAATGGGCATGGTGCAAGCCTATGAAACCTCGTTTCAAGAACACGGCGTAAAAACCGCGCAAATTCTCATTACCCACGACGATTTGGCCCACCGCGAACGCTACCTCAATGCCCGCAGCACCTTGCGCACCTTATTAGAATTGGGCGTAGTGCCGATTATCAATGAAAATGACACGGTGGCCACCGAGGAAATCTGCTTAGGCGACAACGACACCCTGGGCGCGCTGATTACCAATCTGTTGGAAGCGCAAGTGCTGGTGATTTTGACTGATCAGCAAGGTTTATACGACAGTGATCCACGCCAAAATCCACAAGCGCGCTTAGTCAGTCATGGCCGCGCTGAAGACCCCGCATTGGCGGCCATGGCAGCGCCCTCTGGCGGTGCGCTGGGGCGCGGCGGCATGGCCACCAAACTGCGCGCCGCCAAGCTGGCCGCGCGCTCTGGCGCGGCCACGGTAATTGCGTCTGGTCGGGAAACCAATGTACTCCTGCGCATCGCCGCTGGCGAACCGCCTGGCACCTGGCTCACGCCCAGCCAAACCCCGTCTGCCGCACGCAAAAATTGGCTGGCCGGCCACCTCAACATGCGCGGACGGCTGATTATTGACTTGGGCGCAGTAGATGCCCTGCGCCAAGGCGGCAAAAGCTTGCTCAGCGTGGGCGTAGTTGGCGTGGAAGGCTCGTTTCAACGCGGCGACATAGTGGCCTGCGTATCCGCAGATGGCCATGAAATCGCGCGCGGTCTCATCAATTACAATGCCAGCGACTGCCGCAAACTGGCTGGCCAGCCCAGCAGCCGCATGGAAGAAATTCTTGGTTATGTGGATGAACCAGAACTCATTCACCGCGACAATCTCATACTGGTATAGTCCCAACCGCACGTTTGCCATCAACCGCCAGTAACTGGCGGAAAAAACGCCACTTCATCCCCATCTGCCACCGCACTGCTGCCTTGCGCGTACTCCTGGTTAATGGCCACTAACATGGCTGGCGGCCAAGGTGTGCCAGGATTGGCGTGCGCCCAAATTTCTGCCGCCGTAATGCCAGGACAGAATGGCAAAATATCCTCGGCGCGCCCTAAACTATCGCGCAATGCAGCAAAATAACGAATATGAATGGTCATGACAATCCTCGCTACGCCCGCGTTCCGGGCCTAAGCATCCATTGAGTCGATTTGCACAATTTCGCCCATGCTACGCCCGCGTTCCGGGCTACGCCCGTGTTCCGGGCTACACCCGTGTGCCGGGCCGCCGCTCCACCAAATTCGGCACGCGCCTTCGTCGGACACCATACATGGCCCCACTGGGGCGCGTGGGGTGCAGACTGTGCCGTATAATTTGCACGCTGTGGGCTGAATTTTGCCCAGCACCACATCGGCGCATTGGCAACCGGGCGGCATTTCACCCGCGTGGCGGCGGGCGTCATCCCAAGTTTCGCTAAAACGCAGCCGTGCATCGCGCGCCGCATACGCTTCGGCCAATGCAAAACCCGAAGCGGGAATTTCGCCAATGCCGCGCCATGGCGCATCCACCACGCGCATGGTTTGGCGCAACAGGAACTGTGCACGCGGGTTGCCCACGTCGCACACAGCCTCAGCATAGCAATTTTCTAACGCCGGACGTTGCACCAGCCATTGGCGCAACACGGCATGGAATCCCGCCAGCAGGCCAGTGGGTGTGAATCCGGCCACCGCAGTGGGCAGATGATACTGTTCCGCCACAAAGTGCCATTCCTGCGCCCCCATGACTGCCGACACATGGCCGGGCGCAATGAGCGCGTCAAATTGGGCATCGCCAGGACGCAGCAAATACTCCACCACCGGCCAAGTCAGTCGTCCAGATAGCAACATCAATAAATTATCCGGCACCCCCTGCGCCAACATGGCGGCCACCGGTGCCATGGTGGTCTCAAAGCCAGCAGCGAAAAATACTACAGTGCGCTGCGGATGGGCGCGCGCCAGTGCCACTGCATCCAGCGGCGAGGCGATGGCAATCACTGCCGCGCCTGCGGCCTTGGCTTGTTCCAGCGAACGCGGCTGCGATTTGGGCGCATTCACTGGCACGCGCAACATGTCGCCGAACGCAGCCAGCAGCACATTGTGGCGCATGGCCATTTGTATCGCCGCGTACACATCCTGTTCCGGGCACACGCACACCGGGCAGCCTGGGCCGGGAATTAACTCCATAAAACTGGGCAGCACGGAACGCAGCCCAGCCTCGGTAATGGTGCGCTCGTGACCCCCGCAGACATTCAGAATTCTAAATCGTTGCGGGGCAGCGCGCGTAGCTTCAGCGGCCAAGGCATGAATGGCGTGCAGCCAGGCGCGCGCGTCCATTACGGTTCAGGACTCACACGCGGCGGCCAGGAATAGGCAAAATCCTGGGTTTCCAGCGTCAGGTTGGGGCTGTAGGCCGGGTCCATGAGCAAGAAATTGGCCCAGCGTTTTTTCATATATTGCCGTTCCTTTTCAAAGCGCGCGATTTTTTCCGGGGTATCCTCATAGCCACGGCTGGCAGATTCATGGTGGTACAACTCGGCATACGGCGTCCACAGATTACGGAAGCCGTGTTCATGCAAGCGCAAGCAGAAATCCACGTCGTTAAATGCCACTTTCAGATTTTCCGCATCAAAGCCCTGCAAGCGCACGAAATTTTCCTTGCGCACCACCATGCAGGCACCGGTCACCGCGCAAAAATTCTGCACCAATGCAGCGCGGCCAAAATAGCCGACATCGCCTTTGGGCCAGCCTTTGTGCGAATGGCCAGCCACGCCGCCTATGCCCAGAATCACCCCGCCGTGTTGCAAGGTATTGTCGGGATACCACAACCGCGCGCCCACTGCGCCGATTTCACTGCGCATAACGTGGCTGACCATTTCCGTCAACCAACCCCGGTTAATCACTTCCAAATCATTGTTCAAAAAGCCCAGCACTTCGCCACGCGCGTGGTCGGCGGCCTGGTTATTCATGTCGGCGTAGTTAAACGGATGCGGGTAAGGAATTATCCGTGCAGCGCCGCGTTGTTCCAATTCCTCAAAATACGCCAAGGTGGCCGGATCATCGGATTCGTTGTCCACCACCAAGATTTCGTAATGGCTGTACTCGGTTGTAGCCAAAATGCTTTCCACGCAGGTATGCAGCAAATCCCGGCAATTGCGCGTGGGAATAATCAAGCTGACCAACGGCGGCGGCGCGCACAGTTGGTACTGCACACGGATGGCACCCATGACTTCTGGCGACTCCGTAATCAGCGCGTCCGCTGCGCCGCGTTGCGCCAAGTATTCGCCAATGGCGTTGCGCGCAGCAATGATGGCATAGGGTTTTTCGTCACCGCGATGCGCGGTGCTGCCCGCCACTGCGCGCCAATGATACAGCACGCGCGGAATATGAAACACTTCGTGCGCGTGCAGTTTGGTTGCCATGCGCAATACCAAATCATAATCCTGCGCGCCCTCGAAACCCTGGCGCAAACCGCCAATTTCCCTAAGTAAGTCAGTGCGGTACACTGCCAAATGGGTTACTAAATTGTGTGACAGCAGCAAATCCGGGTTCCAGTCGGATTTGAAATACGGTTCGTAGCGTTCGCCGTTCTCCGTGATTTTGTCCTCATCGGAATACCACAATTTCATTTTGGGATAGTCATAATACGTTTTTACCACCCAAAACAGCGCGTGCGGATGCAGGCGGTCGTCATGATCCAAAAACGCCGTTAACTCGCCTTCGGCCAATTCCAGCGCACTGTTGGAAGCCAACGAAATATGGCCATTTTCCTCACGAAAGCACACACGAATCCTTTTGTCCTTGGCGCTGTATTCCTGCAACACCTTGCGCACATGCGGTGCTGGTGAAGCATCATCAGCAATGCACAATTGCCAATTGGGATAGACCTGTTCGCGCACCGAGTCTATGGCTTCACGCAGCCATTTTTCCTCGGTATTGTAGGTGGGCATGACGATGGAAACCAGCGGCGGATTGTTCCAGGTAGCAATGCGCGCGCGCATTTTTTTCAACAACTTATCATTGGGCGTATCATATTTTTTCACCCAAGCCGCATAATCGCGCGGATTGTGTGGTGCGCGCACAACGGGCGGTGCGCTGGGCGGTGCTGCTGAAGCGGAAGCGGTGGGTTCTTTATACCACTCAGGACTCTGGCGGTTGTCATGCGCTTGCGCGGCCACGGCCACGCCCGC
>DYPE01000093.1:9855-12709 GCA_020720085.1 Dichelobacter nodosus
CGCGTTCCGGGCTTGACCATGCTGTGCGGCCTGAAACACGCGGGCATGTTGTGATTTCCAAGCCTCGATTTCCGCGAACATAGCGGCCAAATGATGTTGCGCGGTCAACCCAGGCTTGCGCAAGGTCAGGCGCAAAATCCACCGGGTGAGGGTGTTGCCAATTTTCCAAGTAAATGAACGGAATACCGCATTGACATCCTCTTCCAGCGCTGCCAGCCAACTGAGTAAACGATGGGTGTTTTTATCCTGCTGCTGCACGCGCGTTTCCAGTTGTTCTAATGCGCTGGTTTTGGCCTGTAATTGATTTTGTGTTTCATTTTGCGTTTGACGCAGTTGGTCGTGCAATTGCTCATGCTGCTGTTGCGCTGCCTCGGCCTGGTCGCGCAGGCGGTCGATTTCGCTGTGCAACTTGCGGACATCTTGTTCTTTTTTATCCACAGCCTCCTGCAAATCCAGCACACGCCCGCGCACTTGTGCCATATCGCCTTCGTAACGCGCAACCAACTGCTTATTTTTTTCCACTTCTTGGTACAAATGCGCAGCCGCTTCGGCTGCACGCAGCTTATCCTGGTGTGCGGCCAGCGTCTCGTGCGCACCCGGCGAAAGTCCCTCCCCATAACACGTGGTCGTGTCCACGGTGCCGTGCTTTAGCGCATAAAATAGCGCCAATTGACGCGGATTGGCAAAACCCTCTTGTAACGCGCTATCGCCGCGCGCATGGAACAACGCCGGGTCAATAAACGCCTCAATTTCGCGCGCAGTGGGCAGGTGCAGACCGCGCACATCGTGGTCGAGCAAAGCTTGATACAACGCCTGCGTTGTGGCCACTGGCGTTGCCAACAAGGATTCATGACTAATAAATATGCGCGGCATGGCATGGGAAGTATCCAGTCCGAACGCGGTGTATTTTTCCCACAACGCCAGCCCTAAACTCAGAGAAAAATCAGGCCGGGTTTTTTGCAGCGATTGCGCCACTTGAATGGGATTGCGGTACACATACACGCACACTGGGATTTCCAGAAATTCTTGCCAAAACGGCAATAACAAACACAAGCGCGGGTCTTTGAGCAGCCACGGGCGGTTGGCATCCAGGCTGAATACAATTTTGCGCGCTTCTTCGCGGAATGGCGCGCAGATTTCCTCCGTGAGCGCACTGGATTTGAAATCCGCAATGTTGTCCCACGACATATTCAGCGCGGTGAATATGCGTTCATTGAGCCAACGCACGTCCTCGCGTTCCCAATAGCCTTTGGGATTGGCGTCGGTGGGCGGCATCATCTGCTCGGGCGGCGCGAAATACGCGCCCATCATATTCAACAAACGGGCCACTGCCGAAGTGCCGGAACGGTGCATCCCTTGTACAATCAGTTGCATGAAAAACTCCGAGATAAATTATGAATGATGAATTATGAGTTCATCATCCATAATTCATAATTCATATAATGTTGTTCCGCCACATAGGCGTTGGGATGGCGGCGGAAATGATGGTTGAGCAAGGTGAGCGGCACAATCAGCGGCAGTTTGCCGCGTTGGGCGGCGTCAATCAGCCCTAGCAATTCTGCCTTATCGTCCTTGTCCAACGTTGTTTTTAGGTAGCCTAACAAATGCAGCAACACATTGCCATGGCTTTTTGCCGTGGCGCGTCGCGCCAATGCCTGCATGAAAGCGCTGAAATACGCCGACGGCCCGTGGTCTGGGTCATTCGTCACCATTTGGCCCGCTATTGCTACGCCCGCGTTCCGGGCCACCTGCTGGCCCAGGCGGCGATAAGCCGCCTGGTTGTGCGCCATCAACAACAACTTGTGACGGGTATGAAAATTCACCCATGCGCTGGCGGTCAAGCCCTGCGCCAACAATAACTGCCAGCGGTGATACGCCAACACACGGACAATGAAGCTTTCGCGCAAGCCGTTGTCTTGCA
Organism: Dichelobacter nodosus; assembly: GCA_020720085.1. Classification (GTDB taxonomy): domain Bacteria; phylum Pseudomonadota; class Gammaproteobacteria; order Beggiatoales; family Beggiatoaceae; genus DYPE01. Next base: position 11,777 of record DYPE01000093.1, read on the forward strand.
AGCGGCCTTCTTCTTCAATCGGCAAATCGGGCAATGCCTGCTGTAATGCTTGCGTGTACAAGCCAGTGCCACCGCCCTGGGGCGTGCCATTGGGATGATAAATTTTCACCCGCAGCAAGCCGCAACTGGGCGAATTTTTCTTAACGATATAGCCGCTGATACCGTACCCGGAGCACGGGTATAACAAAGACGCGCGTACTTGCTCAAAGTAGGCAGACAGCGGCGCGGTGACATCCAGCGCGCTGTTTTTAATGCCCAGCGCACGCACCTCGCCATTGTCCAATCGCACCAGGCGGATGGGCGGACGTGGCGCACCCATCCCGATGCCTATTTCCGGGCAAATGGCTACCCATTCAAAATAGCGCGACCAGGCGTTGTCAATAAATTCATTGTATTTATGGCTGCCATCATAGCGCACTTTATGCCCCAGCAAACACGCGCTGATGCCAATGCGGATGGCCTGTGTTTCGGGCATAGGAATATAGGGGCGGTGGTTTATCCCCGCCACAATGTAGGGGCGGTGGTTTATCCCCGCCATATGGTTTAAGTTCATAATAAGCAATAAAAAACCCGGCACAAGGCCGGGTTTGGGTTCGGTAACATTTAAGTACCTTATTGTAGCGACGGCTCTCACCCCGAAGTGCCACAAGTGCTTATACTATACCACTTACCAACCCTCCATGAAAAGGACAACTTCACATGATTTCTCACAACACAATTTCCTACACCCTCGGTTTGGACATCGGCATGGCTTCAGTTGGCGCGGCTGCGCTGGCGGATGGGCAGATTTTGTGCCTGCACGTGCGCGCATTTAACGCAGCAGAAACGGAGAAAGAAGGCGAATCGTTGAACAAAATCCGCCGCGAAGCGCGTAGCGCGCGGCGGCGGCTGGCGCGGCGCGCCTATCGGCTGCAACGCCTGCGTCGTTTGTTA
>DYPE01000005.1:0-7759 GCA_020720085.1 Dichelobacter nodosus
TAAGCGTTTGAGCCAGATGAACATACATTAAACCCCAATGATAATAACCTTACCATTTTCAACCGCTGCTAAGGCTTCTTGAATCAATGGCAACAGCGGCAAAATGTCTTCTAGGCGGTTACTGCGGGCGTGAATCACAACGATACCTAGCGCGTAGCGTGACAAGGTTTGCTGATATTGCAAGTTGCTATCAACGGTCAGGAACACATCAAAATCCTGCTCTGCGTGTGAAAGCAATGCGCCGTTTTTGAGTCCTTGCCAGCCTTGCGCGGGTACGGTGGACACTTCATAGCTGTCAAGAAACTTGCGCAAACGAGCAGGCAGGCATTCATCCAGCAAGATTTTCATGCGGCTTGCCGCGCTAGATTGGCAAACGCCAATTCCAGAAACGCGTTGATTTGGCGGCTGCTGACCGTTGGGAAATCTTCCTTAAATTCGCTAACCGTTTGATTATTTTCAATATAATCCAATAAATTGCGCACCGGCACACGAGTTCCGGCGAAAACGGGAATGCCGCCTAAAATTTCACCGTCTATTTCAATGAGCTTATTCATGCTATTGCCTTATGGATAAACGCGCTGTAAATGCGTTCACTGCGTTGAATGGGCATGGCTTATTTCCTGATGGTGACTTTGGATTTATCCACGTCGCTGACGTGAATATCGCGTTCTTTCACTCTGGTCAGGTCAATTTCGCTAAGGAATGTCTTGCCTCGGTGGGCGTGAATGTAGGGCGATGCTTCTCTAAACCAGGTAACAAAATTGGCTTGGTCCATAAAAAAACTCCATATCAGCCGCCGCGTTGATCATGCCTGCGCGTGCCCTGCTGCTGGCTTATTTTTACTGCCAACACCGCTACCGCCCAGCCAGCGGAGGAGGCGCAGTATATCGTCAATAAAAGTGAACACCACCGGAATCACCAGCAGACTAAGGAAAGTGGACGCAATCAATCCGCCAATGACCACAATGGCCATGGGCTGGCGGAAGCTGGGGTCAGCGGCCAGGCCCAACGCCGTGGGCATCATGCCCGCGCCCATGGCGATGGTGGTCATGACAATGGGCCGTGCGCGTTTGCGGCAGGCATCGATCAGCGCGTCGGCGCGGGCCAGGCCGTGATCGCGGCGCGCGAGAATGGCGTAGTCCACCAGCAAAATCGAGTTTTTGGTGACAATGCCCATCAGCATGAGCAGGCCAATCACCGCAGGCATGGAAAAGCTGCTGTGGGTGAGCAGCAGCGCCAAAAATGCACCGCCCACCGACAACGGCAGTGCGGCGAGAATGGTGATGGGTTGCAGAAAATCGTGAAACAGCAGCACCAGCACGATGTAAATCAACATCACGCCAATCAGCATCGCGCCGCCAAAACCGCCGAACAGTTCAGCCATACGTTCGGCTTCGCCCGAGCTTTGGCGTTGCACGCCAGGCGGCAGATTGCGCAGGCTGGGCAGTTGGTCGGCTTGCGCGATGACTTGGCCTACTGGCAAGCCGTTGAGTTCAATGTCAATGGCGACATTGCGCATCCGGTCGAACCTATCAATGCGCGCCGGGCCGCTGCCCAAGCGCACTTCGGCCACCGCAGACAGCGGCACAGCGCCGTTGCGGCCTGGCACGCGCAGTTGGCGGATGGAATCCAGCTCTTGGCGAGTGGCCAAATCAAATTGCACGCGGATGGGGATTTGCCGTTGCGGCAGATTCAGTTTAGGCAGGCGGGTGGAAAAATCGCCGTTGGTGGCCACGCGCACTACGCTGCCCAGCGCCTCGGTGCTGATGCCCAGCTCAGCGGCGCGCGCAAAGTCGGGAATAATGTGAATTTCCGGGCGTTGCAAACTTGCGCCTGACACCACGTTGCCGATGCCCGACAAAGTGCGTAGGTCGCGCTCGGCTTTTTGCGCGGCACCATATAGTAAATTGCCGTCGTCGCTGGCGAGAATCACTTGCATTTTATCGCCCGCACCGCCGCTGCCCACGCTGTAACGCACGCCGGGCAAGCTACGCAAGGCTTCACGGATGGTGCGCTCCACCTCGGTTTGCGGGTAGGAACGCTCGTCACGGGTGGTCAGCACTACGGCCAGCGTAGATTTGCGCGGGTCTAAGCCCGCACCTTCTTGGAAGGGACTGCTGCTTACCCCGCCGCTGCTGCCTACCATCGAAAAAACCTGCTTAACATCTTGCAATGGAGTCAACAGGTTACGCGCTTGCTCGCTAATCGCCAAGCTCTCTGCCAGCGTGCTGCCGGGCTGCAATTCCAAAGAAACCGAAGTCAGCGCAGTGTCAGCCGGCGGCACAAAGCCTTTGGGCAATAGCGGCAAAATTTTCATCGAAGCCGCGAAAATCGCAATGGCGGCGAGCAGCGTCAAATAGCGAAAACGCAGGCAACCGCGCGCCAACCACAAATAAGCGCGCATGATCCAGCCCTCATGCACCGGCTTGGCAGGATGCGGCTTTAGCATGTAAGCCGCCATCATGGGCGTGAGCAAACGCGCTACGGCCAGCGAGAAGAATACCGACACCGCAGCGGTGATGCCGAATGGCTCGAAAAATTTACCCGGCACGCCGCCCATAAACGAGGTGGGCAGAAACACCGCAATCAGGGTGAAGGTGGTGGCAATCACGGCCAGGCCGATTTCATCTGCCGCTTCCATGGCCGCCTGGAACGGTGTTTTGCCCATGCGCAAATGGCGTTCGATGTTTTCTACCTCCACAATTGCGTCATCCACCAGCACGCCCACCACCAGCGCCAATGCCAATAACGTCAAAATATTCAGTGAATAGCCAAAATAGTGCATGGCCGCAAAGGTGGGAATAATCGCCAGTGGCAGTGCAGCAGCAGACACCAGTGTGGCGCGCCAACTGCCCAGAAATAAAAATACCACCAAAATTGCCAATGCCGCGCCTTCATACAGCAGGTGCATGGAGCCAGTGTAATTGGCCTTGATGCGCTCTATGTTGTTGTATGCTTCTGTGATTTTTACCTGCGGGTGCGTAACGGCGAATTTTTGCACTGCCGCACGCACGGCCTCCACCACCGCCACTTCGCTGGCACCGCGCACCCGCGAGATTTGAAATCCCACCACGGATTTGCCATTAAACAGCGCGTAACTGCCGCGTTCCGCCACAGTATCTTGCACGCGGGCGATTTGATCCAAGCGCACATGGCGGCCATTGGCGAGCGGAATGTCAATGGCTTTGAGTTCGTCCGCAAGAAAAACGCGGCCCAGCGTGCGCACCGATTGAATCGCGCCGCCGACATCGCCGCGCCCGCCTGGCGCGTTTTGCTGCATTTGTCCCAATCGGCTAGATACTTCCGCCGCAGTTACTCCCAAACCCGCCATCAGCGCGGCATCAAGTTCAATGCGCACTTCGCGATCCACGCCGCCCACGCGCGCCACCTTACCCACGCCCTTGACCGCCATCAGTGCGCGGGTGATGTCATTGTCCACAAACCACGACAGCGCTTCTTCGCTTAGGTTGTCCGCATCCACAGTAAATGTCACCAACGAGCCGCCGGCTGTGGTGATTTTCGACACCACTGGGTCATTCATGGCGCTGGGCAGATTGGCGCGGATGGTGTCTATGGCATTGCGCACTTCATTAAGCGCGGCATCCACGTTTTTATTGATGTCAAATTCAGCGTAAATCGCCGCCGCACTGTCGGTGAGGATGGTGCGAAGATGTTTGACGCCTTGCAACGTGGCCAGTTGATTTTCAATCTTGCGCGCCACCTCGCTTTCCAATTGCTCCGGGTCTGCGCCTTCCAGCGTGGCGTTAATCGTGATGGTGGGCAATTCAATGTCAGGAAAATTTTGCACACCCAGCGCACGGAAACCTTGTACGCCTAAATAGGTAAGCAAAATAAACAGTAAGATAGAGGGCACCGGATTACGGATGGCCCAGGCGGAAACATTCATGCAGAATAGCCTCAAAAAAACGCAGTATAGGCGCGGTGGTGGTGGCTATCCGCGCCAATGCTGCTGGGGTTGGGATTTTTTATAACGTGCGCGTTCCGCACTATGGATAGGATTGGGTTATAACGCGCTGTCCTGTCCCATCAGGACGAAGGCATGGCCAGGGTCATGGCGCGGGCATTGAGGTAGGCACGTTCGGAAATATCTTGCCAATCCATCACTTGTTTACGGAATTTATTGAATTCGGTATGGATTTTTTTTGCCAGTGGGTCTTTGGCGGTTTCTTCCGTTACTGCCTGTTCCACCAGGCCAGCGAGTTTTTTCAGCACATCGTCTGGCAATTTGCGCAATTGCACTTTGTGTTCATTGACCAGCACGGACAGCGCTTGGCCGTTGCGTGCGGTGAGTTCGGACAGCATGTCTTGCGTGGCCACGCGCGCGGCGGCGGTGACAATGTGTTGCAAGGCTTTGGGCAGGGTTTCAAAGGCTTTTTTGTTGATCATCACTTCCAGCGTGGTGCCCGGTTCATGCCAACCGGGGTAATAATAATATTTGGCCGCTTTATACAGGCCAAATGCCAAATCATTGTACGGGCCAACCCATTCAGTGGCGTCAATGTTGCCGGATTGCAATGCCTGGAAAATTTCACCGCCGGGCAAGGCCACGGGCGTGCCGCCTGCGGCTTGCAAGGCAGTGGCACCGAAGCCGGGAATGCGCATTTTCAGGCCGTTCAAGTCCGCGACTGAGTTGATTTCCTTATTAAACCACCCCGCCATTTGCACGCCGGTATTGCCCGCTGAGGCGGCCACTAAGCCAAAGGCATCGTACACTTCCTGCCACAGCGCCAAACCGCCACCATGGTAAAGCCAAGCATTGGCCTCTTGCGCGGTCAGACCGAATGGCACAGCGGAGAAAAATTGCGCGGCCAAGCTTTTGCCTTTCCAATAATAGGTTGCGCCATGACCCATTTCTGCGGTGCCGCGCGCTACGGTGTCAAACACTTCAAACGCAGGCACCAATTCGCCGCTACCATATACCTTAATTTGCAATTGGCCGTCTGACATTTCATAAATCAACTTTGCCAAATATTCCGCGCCTGTGCCCAGGGCAGGAAAATTTTTAGGCCAGGTGGTGACCATTTTCCACTGGATTTTTTTTTCCGCATGTACGGCTGGCGCGCCCGCCAGCAAGGTGCCCGCTGCCAGTGCGCCGCCTGCGTTTTTAAGCCATTCACGTCGATTCATGGTTAGATTCCTTTAACGTAATAAAAAATCAATATTTATGAATTATGAATTATGAATTAATCATTCACCATTCACCATTCACTTTCACAATAGCACGCGCTCAATGGCATCGCCGCGCAAATTGGCAAGCAAGCTCGCTTGCCAATCTGCACCCAAGCGCAGCCGGGCCAATTCTTCCACCAAGTAACGGGTTTGAATAGGGACATCGTTACGATAGCGATCCAAGCCTTGGCGACACGCTGGACATGCGGTGAGCATAACCGCAGGCGCGGATTTGAAATCCGTCGCGCCGTTCAGCTCTGCCAGGTTGCGGCGGATTTCTTGTTCTTTACGAAAACGTGCCTGAGTGGCAATGTCGGGCCGCGCCACCGCGAAGGTGCCCGCTTCGCCGCAGCAGCGGTCGCTGAGCACGACTTTTTGTCCCAACAGCGCGCTGGCCACGCGCAACGGCGGGTGCTGACGCATGGGGGTGTGGCAGGGGTCGTGGTACAAATAGCGTTGTGCTGGGGTGGATTCTGGTAAAGTAACCCCTTGTTCGTACAGATATTCATGAATATCCAATAAGCGGCAGCCAGGAAAAATTTGCTCAAACCGGTATTCGCGCAATTGATCCAAACACGTGCCGCACGACACCAGTACGGTTTTAATATCCAAATAATTCAACGTATTGGCCACGCGGTGAAACAAAATCCGGTTGCGCGCCGTCATGTCCGCGCCCAAAGCGGCATCGCCACCAGCGGCCTGCGGATAGCCGCAGCACAAATAGCCGGGCGGCAGCACCACTTGATCCCCCAACTCGTACAACATCGCCAATGTAGCCAGGCCAATTTCAGTAAATAGCCGTTCTGAGCCGCAACCGGGAAAATAAAACACCGCATTGCCCGCCTCTGTGCGCTGCGGATTGCGCACAATGGCCACTTGCTTATCGTCTTCCACCCGCAACAAGCGGCGCAATGGCTGATGCAGCAAATGCCCGGGCAGCGGCTTTGCAACAAAATGAATGATTTGCGCTGGAATGCTGGGCGGTGCAATGGTCGCGGGTGGGCGCGCCAGCAGGGTGCGCGCCAGCGGTTTGAACCAGGCCGAGGCCAGACGCTGGGCCGCATATGCGCCTTCAATAAAAATCTTGCGCATCCAATACACTGCACTGGGCTGGCGCAATTTCAAAAACTGCATTCCCAACCACGCGGCAGGCGGCTTGCGGCCATAACCACGCGCGCGCAACACCTCGCGGATGCCCACCGTAATCTCGCCAAAATCAATGCGCACTGGGCAGGGTTTCAGACAACGGCGGCACACCGTGCAATGATCCGCCAAACCGCGTAACGCCCGCCAATGGCTGGCGGAAATGCCGCGCCGCGTTTGCTCTTCGTACAATACGGCCTCAATAATCAGCCCCAACGCGAGAATTTTATTGCGCGGCGAATACAGCAAATTCGCGCCCGGCACATGCGTGGTACACACGGCTTTGCATTTGCCGCAACGCAGGCAATTTTTCACGCCTTCATTCAAATGTTCCAGGGCACCGGCCTGTAAAATCAGCGCTTCCTGCTCCAACAGGCGCAATGACGGCGTGTAGGCATTGGCTAACCCCGAGCCAGGCAGCAGTTTTCCTCGGTTAAACACGCCATTGGGGTCAACCTGGGCCTTGTATTCAGCAAATGCGCGCGCTTTTTCTGGGGCCAAAAATTGGTATTTGGTCAAGCCGATGCCATGCTCGCCAGAAATCACGCCGCCCAGCGCCTGCGCCAACGCCATGACGCGATGGACGATGCGTTCAGCTTCTTGCATCATGTTGTAATCATTTGAATTTACCGGGATATTGGTATGCACATTGCCATCGCCCGCGTGCATATGTGTGGCCACAAACAAGCGACTGGCGCGCACACGGGTGTGAATTTCGGCAATTTGCGCGCGCGCATTGGCAAATGCCTGGCCCGCGAGAATTTCTTGACTCGGGTGCGCCACTTCGGCGCGGAAGGACACGCGCACCGCGCACGACTGCATCTGGCGGAACCATTCCACTTCATCCAGCCGTGCCAGCCAGTCACGCCAGCGCGCTTCGACTTCATCAAGCAACGCCAATATCCGTTGCAGCTTATCGCGCTCTGCTGCGGCGCGCGCCTCAGCGCTGTCTTCATCTTCCTGCGTCGCCCATTCGCCTGCCAGCGCGCCGCGCGTGGCGCACCACGCGCGCAATTGCGCCACAATTTCTAATTTATTGCGGATAGAATACTCAATGTTAATGCGTTCAATGCCATCGCTATATTCTGCCAAGCGCGCCAAAGGAATCACCACATCCTCATTGACTTTAAACGCATTGGTATGCGCCGCAATCGCGGCAGTGCGCGCACGGTCGGCCCAAAAACGGGCGCGTTCGCTGTCGCTGACCGCGATAAAGCCCTCGCCGCCGCGCTGTTGCGCCAAGGCCACCACCGCCTGTGCGGCTTGATCCGCTTCTGCCGCGCTATGGCCCGCGACATCGGCGATCAACACCATGCGCGGCAATTGCCCGCGCGCGGATTTGGGGGTGTACTGCACTGCGCGCACATAACGCGCATCCATGTGTTCCAGGCCCTGTAATTCGCCGCAGGCTTGCGCGGTGCCCTGA
>DYPE01000005.1:7859-49381 GCA_020720085.1 Dichelobacter nodosus
GCGGTGCCCTGAAGCTCTGTCGAAGGGGGTGCGTGAAAAAATGCAATGATTTCCTCAATCGCGGGCACTGCCTCAGCCACAGTGCCAAAAAATTCCAAACACACCGCGCGCAATGCCACTGGCTGCGGGTGCAACACAAAACAGGCAGAAGTGATGATGCCATCACAGCCTTCTTTTTGCGCGCCTGGCAAGCCAAACAGCGCTTTATCCGTAACATCCTTACCCAGCCCGGCCTGACGAAATCCCGCGCCTGGCACGCTGAGCAGAGTGGGCGCGCCCAATGGCGTGCGGCCATCGCGGGCATAGCGCGTGAGGCGAAAATGCACGGTTTCCCGCACATCAATTTTGCCCAGGTTATGCGCCTGTCGCTCCACTTCCAACCACGTGGCATCGGCCATCACCATGCGCCACGACAGCAGATTATCCAGCGTGGTACCCCAACGCACGGCTTTTTTGCCACCAGCATTCATGGCAATGTTGCCGCCAATGGTGGAAGCGTCAATGGAAGTGGGGTCTACCGCGAAAATCAAACCCGCAGCCCGCGCCACGTCTGCCACCCGCCGCGTTACTGCGCCCGCGCCCACGCGCACCACCGACGCGGTTTGCTGCGTGCCAGGCAGTTGTATGCGCTCCACCGGACTCACCCAGTCCAATTTTTCGGTGTTAAGCACCACACAATCAGGATGGAGCGGCACGCCGCTGGCGGTATAGCCCGTGCCACCGCCGCGCGCAATAACGCTCAGGCCCAGGCCAGCGCAGGCCGCAATCATCCCCGGAATTTCAGCCTCATCATCAGGATACAGCACCGCCAACGGCGGCGCTACGCGCCAATCCGTGGCATCGGTGGCATGGGACACACGCGCCAGGCCATCAAAACTGAGATTGTCGGCAGCGCTGCGCACAGCACGGCGCAACGCCTGGCGCAACTCGCCCTGCTGGCGCAAGCGCGTGGCAAAATCCTCCACTGCGACAATCGCCAATTCGACCAATTGCAAGGCCAGCGCGCCGCTCCCTGAGCTTGCCGAAGGGCGGTGCCCTGAGCTTGCCGAAGGGCGGTGCCCTGAGCTTGCCGAAGGGTCGGCGCGCGCGGTGATTTGCGCCAGACGGTGGCGCAACGCGGCCAGCAGCAATTCGCGGCGCTGACCATGCGCCAACAAATCATCTTGGATATAGGGGTTGCGATCCACCACCCAAATATCGCCCAACACCTCAAACAACATGCGCGCTGACCGGCCTGTAACGCGCTGACCGCGCAGTTGATTGAGCAGATCCCAACCGCGCTGGCCCAAATAGCGCAATACAATCTCGCGGTCGGAAAATGAGGTGTAATTGTACGGAATTTCGCGGATACGGCTCGCCTCAGCCATGTGCCCCCCTGTGGTTATTTCATTCACCCAAGGGTAAATGAATTTCAACTACACAGCAACCGCATCGCGCCTAGCCAAACCTGATTTGCATTGAGACTCTGCCAGGCTTCGCAAGAAGGCGAAACGCTCCCAAGTACACCAGCAGACGCGGCTTTTTCAGCTATTGCGGTGTTTTTCACCCAAAGTCCGTCATTTTTGAACTACCAGACACGGATGCAACAGGCGCATGGCACGGGTATGGATTCAGAGTCCATGCAAATTCTAATATATTGATTATAATATAATAAAAAGCCATTATGTAAAAATTGTTTTGTAACTTATTGATTTTTTGTTTTTCATTTGAGTTTATTGAGGAAAAAATAATGAATTGAAAGAAATATCCCTCATGGGAATATCTTCCTAATGATTGCCCTTCGCACACAACAGTAAATTATCATTATCTAAAACTTTCAAGAGATGGTTTTTTTTAATATTAAATGATGAGCTTCGTGGCATTGCTAGAAGTAAATCTGAATGTGAATAAAAATTAGCTACCTAATCGTATAGACTCTTATTGAATGACGTGGGAGTTTTTTTGTCTCTGCTTACTGACATTTTCATGACAACGGCTTGACTTACAACTATATGTAGCGCCAGACTACCCCGTCAACTCTACAACGGCTTTGGCGGCAGTTTGGTGCGCTGTTTGCGCCTAAAAAAATTGTCTTTAGCTGCGATACATCAGAGATAACAGTTCTCCCATGGGCGTTACATTGATCTTTCCTGCCTTGCCTAAGGCTAAACAATGTTTCTTAATCAAATCATGATACGCATCCTTATCGCGTTCTGCTGCTTTTTTATGGTGAATATATTTATTAGTAACCTCTAAGCTGCTCATACCCATGTTTAATCCTAGTTGCGCCATAATATATTGTTCAATATCTAGGCTATCCAGTTTTTTAGCATGAATATCAAAGCAGGTACTAATTACTTCTTGCGTAGATGATTTCGCTAAGGGCGTTGACTGTAATAGAACTTGTAATAACGGGTGTTGGCGATAGCAATTACGGCGATGGAGAGAGGCGATGGCTTCTTGTTCTTTCAAAGCGAGATAACGGCCATCTGGAAAAACTATGTCTATATCTCCACAGCGTGCATCACCAACTAAGGTTTGCAAGGCATCTAATTCCAAATAATGCTTAAATTCTAATTCAATTTCTTGAAACCGATCAGCGTGGTTGGCACGCAATTTATCGTGGTAACTGCGCCCGTCTTTACCTAAAGAATTGATCAAAGGAATGCGTGCATCTGTAACCAAAATAACCCGTTGAGGATAGTCTGGATTTTTATCCAAATCTTCTAATATTCTGCGTAAGCTCCATAAAGTAGAAATTTTGCTGTGCGTTGCACTGACTGTAATCCCAGTGGTGATTGTAACGCCCACGCTATCTGTAGTTTTCACTTTGAGTTGATACGCAGGCTTGCGTTTGTTTATTACTCCTGGCGTTTCTATGCCAAGCACAGGATATTCTGGTGCAAATTCAGGTGCACAATGCGCAAGCACCGCAGCCAACAGGCCACATAAGTTGCTCGCGTCTGGCGGCAAGCCCGCAGGATCGCGCTTGCGTTGTTCTATATTTTCTTGTAGCCGTTGTTCTAATGCGGCATCAATCACCGGCTCATTTTTCTCAGAAAACATAGGCACAATATCCGTCGGCCAATGCCGCAGCCATACTTCATCGGATTGCGCGACTTGCAATGCGCTTTGTTGGCGACGGAAACCATCGCGGGCTTTGTTAATCACTTCGCGGGAGCGGAATTCTAGTGTTTCCCCCAACAATTGGCTGACCCAGTGCTGGCCAAGTGGAAAAAAAGAATCGTGTTGCAGTTTTGCAGCAATTTCTGGCGCATGGATGAATGGTGCAAGATAGTTTTCTAGCCGCGATTGTAATAAATATTTTGCTTCGCTTGCGCTGATACGCTGCAAGAGGATTTTTTCTTTGGCTAGACGATCCCATGCGGCATCTTCAATCACCCCTCTGGCCTTGAATTCCACTAGCGTATTTTGTACGCCCGAAGTTACTACGCATAAGTTAGGAATGTGGTCTAATAACGCTTGAATAAAAATAGATAAATTTCTGACTTGTTCATCCTTTAGATTATCTACTTGATCAAAAAACAGTATGATGGGAATCCCATTGAGGAGCGCAAGGTGTGATAACGCAGATATAACACTGGAAATTTCCTCATCATCTATTAATTTGCAAATGCCTTCCTCATTTGCCTCTAGTGGCAGGTCAAATTTTTTAGCATCTTCTTTATCAATTGCGTTACCAGAAAGCCAATTTAATGCTAATGAAAAAAATTCATTTTTCTCTTTAACCTTATTTTTCATGTAACAGCGTATAAATAATTCAAAAATAATATCAAAGGCTTGCGCATCATTGTAATGAGAATTTGATTTCTTAATATATTGATTACAATATAATCTTAATTTATTTGAGTCTGCTATTTTTGATTTATCATTGATTATGCCATTTTTGATTATGTTTTGCATTATTTTCATAATTATTGTTTTATTACAATCATCATGAAAGTTCACAGCAATTTTTTGCATGATGGACTTTAAAATATAGCGTGGAATGCGTTCCGGAGCGGCTTGTAAATTATGCAAAAATACATAAATCGCGCCTTGCTCTTCTGCCCAAGCGCAAGCTTGCGCCAACAGGTGACTTTTGCCTATCCCCGCCTCGCCATGCACCATAACACCAACGCCCTGTTCACCTCGGCGTGCTTGATTAATAAAATAAATGAGTTGCTGAAATGCCTGGGCGTGAATTTCCGGCACATGCGTTGCCGTGCGACCTGGGGCAGTGATCCGATTATTGTTAAATGGATTTTCTTGGCGGAATTTATTAAAGAATTGCTCTAATAAAGCAGGCTGTTGCGACATGGTAATTTCCTTGGACAGTTAGCGTTGTAATACATACAATAACAAACTATCCCCCTCACGGATACCGGCTTCACGCATTTCTGCGCTGATGCCGTGGCGGCCTTCTGCTGCGCTGAGCGAGAAACACCGCGCCACACGCAATTCGCGCAAGCCCAGGTCGAATTCCGTACGGCTGAATTCTGCCAATTCGCGGCGCAAATCCACCAGACTGACAAAATTATGCGCGCCACTTTCTTGATTTAACTTGTGAAATGCTGCGGTGAAGCGCTCAGCAAACTCCGCAGGGGATTGTACGGCAGGTATGGATTGCGCGGTAACTGGTTGGGACACGGTTTGGGCTTCGCGCGGCAAGTGTAGGTCTTGTATGAAAAAAAGTTTGGGTGTGCTGTCGGAAATCCAGCCTATGTCTGCGGGCAAGCGTTCGCCTTTGATGCGTGCGTTGGCACCTGATTGAAATATTTTTTTTAATTCAGAAGATACGTTCGTTTTCAACGTGGCCACGGAGTGACAGTGTTTGGTGGGTGTGCGCGCTATGGCAAGCGTAAAGCGCAACACCATTGCGCTGGTGGCGAGTTGATCCGCATCCTCGCGCAAGGCCAGCGGATTGTCTGGATGTGTTGATTTATTTTTAGTGGCCGCGCCAATTACGGGCGACTGCTTGCTATTGGCAAAGACAAAATTGGCGGGCAATTCTGCCAATTCCAGCAGGCGGCGTAATGGCACGGGGTAGGCGTTGCCGCCCAAACGGCGTTGTGATTCCAGCACGCGGCGCATTTTTTCCAGAGCATCATTCTTATCCTTATGCTTCCTGACCGTGGCGGGGGGGGCAGTGACGACCCTGTTGGCCAGCAGGTATTTGGGGCGTTTTTCCGTGCCTTGGTTGACCACCTGGCCGCTGACCAACAATTCTACCAGCACGGCTTGGCGGGCCTGGCCTGGCTTGCTTGCGCTGATGCCTAACTTACTTCTACTTACGCCCTGGCTACCCGCTTGTTCGAGTAATGTCAGCAGTTGTTGCGTGAGGGAAACGGATTCAGTGCTCATAAATTGGAATTCCTTGTGGGACATAAATAATCACTTGATTTAAAACGATATTAATGATGGGTGGCAAACGCTTGCGCGCGCACCTTTGTCTAAAAATTGGTTGCATTGCATGGAACCTGGCGGGATATTTTGATATAATAAAAAATTATTTTCAATCAATAGGTTATTTGTTATTGCTGCCGGTGCATACCTCCTCTGGCAGGCAGAATACCTTGAAAATTATCGCGCATTTCTTGCGTGGATGGCTAGCCACAACCCCAGGCTAGCGTATCCACAGCACCGGCAAATGCGTGTGGCGAATACATGTCAATATGGAGCGCGGAGAATGAGTTTTTTAGATGAATTAAGGAAACAAGCCGATGAAGTTAAAGTTAAAGAACAACAACAACAGAAATATCGAGAGCAATTAAAAGAAACTTTTGAAAAGCAAGTGAAGCCTAAAGCAAAAAAACTATTTTTATATTTGCGTGAAATGGCGCTACAATTGAATATGATTAAACCCGATACGCGGGTGGATTATACGTTACGCGGCGCGGGTGTGTTAAAAAAAATGCTCCAGGAAGAATACATTATTGGCACATACGATGAACAGACTAATTCCTTTTTTTTGCGCTTTATGTGCCGCAATCCGCGCCCAGTGCGTTTTGATATTACGAAACGCGAAGATGTAACGCCCATGCACGATTATTTGTGGAGCCACAACGTGCCATTCACGGAGAATCAGGTGAATGACGGGCGTCAAGCCTTTCTGCGCACGACCTTTGTATTGCGTGGAGAAATCATTGTGGAGTTCAAATTCCAAGCAAATTATGAAGAATCTACCATTGATGTGCAAGCGCGCAATTTTGAAGGGTTGGGGCGGCGCGAATACCGGCTGCGGCCTGAAGACATTACCGACGAATTCCTTGATTCTTTTGGCCGTTATCTCGTCCGCCATATGGAGGACGGTGAATTTATGCAGCCGTATCAACAAAATAATAAACCCAGCAAACGAAGTTTACCTGAACAACAACAGCTTAAAGAGAAAATACGCCAAGACATTATACGCAACGATCCTCCACCCGCCAGACCTGCACCGTTAGCAGCGCAAGCTAAACCCGCGTCTGTGGTTGCTGCCCGTGCGCGCACCAATGACAGCCCTGGCGTTTCGTCTTTATTGGGTAAACTTTTCAAAAAAAAGGATTAATACCATTTCATGACTGCGATTGACGATTGGGTTGCGCCCACGATCCGCGCCTTGCGTGCCTATCCCGTGCCGGATGCGCACGGATTGATTAAACTGGATGCCATGGAAAGCCCGTATGGCTGGGAAACAGCGCAAAATTGTGACCATTGGCTGCAATGCCTGCGTGCAGTGGCGCTCAACCGCTACCCCAATGCGGCGGCCCTGGCGCTGAAAGCCAACCTGCGCGTGGCGATGGGCGTGCCGGATGGCATGGACATTGTGCTGGGCAATGGCTCGGATGAGTTGATTCAAATGTTGGCATTATTGGTAGGCGGCCCGGGCCGGGTGATTTTGGCCCCAGAGCCGGGGTTTGTCATGTATGCCATGATTGCCAAAATGACGCACAGCGAATACTGTGGCATCCCCTTGCGCGCCAGCGGGGATTTCGCGCTGGACACCGACGCCATGCTGGCGGCCATTGCCCAACACCGGCCTGCATTGATTTTTTTAGCCTATCCCAACAATCCCACTGGCAATTTATTCGCGCGTCCCGCAATCGAAGCCATTCTCCGCGCCGCGCCAGGGCTGGTGGTGGTGGATGAAGCGTATTGCGCGTTCGCGGATGACAGCTTTATGGCCGATTTGGGGCGTTATGATAATTTATTGGTCATGCGCACACTGTCCAAAGTCGGCCTGGCAGGCATACGCCTGGGGATGCTGGCTGGGCCACCGGTTTGGCTACATGAATTAGAAAAACTTCGTTTACCGTATAATATCAACAGCATGACCCAAGCCACCGCGCTGTACATGCTCGAAAATTATTCCACCTTGCTCGCACAAACCCAACGCATACGCGCGCAACGCCAGTGGCTATACCAGGCCATTGCCGCGCTGCCTGCGTATACCGTATGGCCCAGCCAAGCCAATTTTCTACTCATGCGCGCTGGCAATGGCCCGGAGTTATTTAACCTAATTAAAAACAACGGGATTTTGGTTAAAAATTTACACGGTGCGCATCCTACGCTGGCGCATTGCCTGCGCCTGACCATAGGCACGCCCGAGGAAAACCAAGCATTGCTGCGCATACTGGAGCAGCACGCAACGGTGGCGTTCCCGCCTACGGCGGCGTTCCCGCCTACGGTGGTGCTCCCACCATGATCAGCGTTACCGAATTGACCGCATACATGGACGGATTGCTCGCCATCCATACCTACCGCGACTATGCGCCCAATGGCTTACAAATTGAAGGGCGGCGCGAAGTAGCACGGCTTGCCACCGCAGTGACTGCCAGCTTGGACGCATTGGATCAAGCCGCCGACTGGGGTGCTGACGCCTTGCTGGTGCATCATGGCTATTTTTGGCAAGGCGAAGATGCCTGCATTCTGGGCGCAAAAAAAAGACGCATTGCCCGCTGCCTGACAGCAGGCATCAACCTATTGGCCTACCATTTGCCCCTAGACGGCCATGCCGAATTGGGCAACAACGTGCGCCTGGCCATGAAATTAGGCATTGTCCCACGCGGCCCGCTGCCCACTGAACCGCTGCTGTGGACGGGCGTGCTGCCGCAAACCCTGGACGCCGCCACGCTGGCACGCCACCTGACCGCGCGTCTGCACCGCGAACCGCTGTACCTCGCAGGCGGCCCGTTGCAAATCCACACCGTGGCCTGGTGCAGCGGCGGCGGACAAAAACTGCTGACCACCGCCGCACAAGCCGGTGTGGATGCCTTTATCAGCGGCGAAGCCAGCGAATCCAGCTACCATTTAGCCTATGAATATGGCATCCACTATTTTGCCTGCGGCCACCACGCCACCGAACGCTACGGCGTGCAAGCCTTGGGCGAACATGTAGCGCAACGCTTTGATTTAGAATATTGCTACCTAGAATCGGATAATCCGGTTTAGCCATTCCTAAGTGAGCAAGACGAAACATGTTTGAGCGGGAGTACAATAGAGTTGTTCCCAAATAAAACCCACATCAGTAAAAACAATAGGTTATGAACGATGAAATCAGCCTTTTGGCTTATTTGGGAACAACTCTAATATTATTCGTCGTGCGGTGAGGGAAAGCCGTTATGTTATGACACATCATGCCTTGGACGAAATGATTGCAGATGATTTGCACGTCCAAGACATTAGAGTTGTTCCCAAATAAAACAAACATCAGTAAAAACAATATGTTATGAACGATGAAATCAGCCTTTTGGCTTATTTGGGAACAACTCTATTGAACATGTGGTTCTGAGCGGTGCGATCACCCGCGCTGAACAGGACAAGCAAACCCTGGAACGAAAATATGTGATTTATGGCGAAACACGGGACGGTTTTGCCGCCGAAATCGTTGCTAAAATAAAAGGCCAAGTGATCATCATCACGGTGTATATGCTATGAATGAAACAAAATGTCCGGTATGCGGCGAATCCGCACAACTAAAACGCATCACCAAAGCTTTCGGTCAAGGTGAAAACCTGCTGGTTATCGAAGATATTCCGCTGATTGTCTGCCGCCACTGTCACGAGCAATACATTACCGCTCAAGCCTTGCACGAAATCGAACTGTTGCGCGAACAGCGTATACATCAAGCGCGGATGGTACAAGTGGAACGGTTTGCGGCATGAGTTCCTGTCTAGCCGGGTAGGGTGGGCAACATCGGTAATGCCCCGATAAATAGGGTGCCCCTGGAATAGTTGATTGTTTTCATTATTTTTTTATTGCCTGTCACCCTATGGATTGGGGCACTACCATTTTATTTATTTCCTTGGTTTTTTTCGACAGGAAAATGTGGCGGGTTTAGTAAGGGCAACGCCCCGGATTGGATGTGCCGGGTTTAGCCCCAACGGGGCGTTATCTATACAGCCCAGGGCATCGTCCTGGGTTAGAGATGATTAAAAAATCAGCCCTGAAAGGGCGGCATACAACACACGGCATCGCTGGTTTTGGATTACGCCTTTGCAGGGCTTGGTTTGCGCCACATTGGCAGGCCTTACCCCTAAGCCTGGTAGGATGGGCAACATTTTTGTCATTGCCCACCATGCCTGGCTTCCCGTCTTTATTGAAGTTTGACGAAAATCACCAACCAAAACACTCACCATAAAAAAAACGGCGCGGATGTTGCCATCCGCGCCGTTTTAAGTGAAAAGTCCGTACAAGACCAGCAATTCCGGTTCGGTTCGCATGTCCCCCACTCAAGACCGCATAACCAACCGCTGCCAAGGACGTTCAATGCCTAGCAGCGGTTGACTTTATTTACTGCAAATCCAACGACATCTGAATCCGCCCATCCACAGAAGTATTACCTAACAGGTGAATGGGTTGATTGGCATCAATCGAGGTCAGGCACGCGGCATTGCGCGGTTCGTTGTAGAACTCTGGATTTACCAACATGGCATGGGTCACCGGCGCGCACGCACCACTGACGCTGGCGAAATCCTCGTTGGTGGCTAAGGTTGCCAGCGTCGTGCCGTTGCGTAGCAACAAACTGGGGTTGGTATTGGCGCTGATGCCGGCAAAACCCAGGTTCCAAATGCGCGGCAACACACGCAACTGGCCGTTGCCGCTGACAATCAACCCCATGCCCGCGTTGCCACGATTGCTGGCGTCAATAGAGAACGTGGTGCTGGCATTCACCAACGCCGCGCTGCCCGAGGCATCCACATCCGCTGACAACTGTGCACGCGCCACATTACCATTTTTGGACGTCAGTTCAATTACATAGCCTTCGTTGGGATTAATATCCAAATAACACGCAGCATTGCGCGCATCGGCGAACTCGGCTTGCTGTTTATTCGCGGGAATGGCCTGGCACGGCGCCGCAGGCACTTGCCAACTGTCATTGCTGGCCACCAGTACACCGCCTTTTTTTACCGTCAACAGGGGGTCCACCGACGGAATGCCAGCAAACTCCAAATTCCACGCGCGCAGCAGTACTTTCACCGTGCCCGCACCCTGAGCGATAAAGCCCATGTTGAGGTTGGGATTCACCATGTCGCTGACGCTTAGGTTGATAATGCGCGCGGTGGATGCGCCCGCAGCATTCGTAAACTGCGCTTTCACCTGCCACACATTGCTCATGGCTAGGGTGCAGGTCGGTTGTGTGCCTTCGCATACTCCGCCGCTCCAACCGCTAAATACAGCACCTGCTGCTGGCGTGGCGGTCAGGGTGACGCTGTTCCGTTGTTGATAAAGTTCGCTGCAATCACTGCCGCTGGCACCGCATTGAATGCCGGGGGCGGACACAGTGCCGTTGCCTTGCACTTCAACGGTCACCATCGGCGGCACGTCTTCGCCCCAACACAACACTGCGCCATTAGATTTCACCGCGCAACTGTGATAGAAGCCTGCTGACACTTGCGTGAAGTTGTTGCCCATTGGCGGGGTAGTTTTTCCAAAGCTACTGTTTCCCCAACAGGCAATGCTACCGTCGCTTTTCACTGCGCAACTGTGATCATAGCCTACTGATACTTTGGTGAAATTGCCCGCCGGTGGGGTGCCTTCTTCCCCTCCTCTCCAACAAACAATGCTACCGCTGCCGCTTTTTACTGCGCAACTGTTACCATGCTGATAGCCCACTGACAGTTGGGTGAAGCTGCCAGATGGTAGAGTGGAGAATGGATAATTGGGTAAACAGGTGATGCTGCCATCGGTTTTCAGTGCGCAAATGTGATTGTTGGCTGTCGCCACTTGGGTAAAACTACCCGTTGGTGGGGTATAGTTGGGTGTCCAACAAAGAATACTGCCATTGTTTCTCAGCGCACAACCATCCGTTATCTGCGTGAAGCCAGTTCCCGCACTGGTGAACTACTATTCCCAACACGTCCCCAGCAGACAATGCTACCGTCAGTTTTCAGTGCGCAGCTTTGACTATAGTTCACAATCACCTGCGTGAAACTGCCCGCTGGTGGCGTAGCTTGCCCATCAGAATTATCTCCCCAACAAGCAATACTGCCGTCGGTTTTCAGACCGCAGGTGTGTCGTGGTCCCGCGGACACTTGGGTGAAACTACCCGCTGGCGCAACGGCTTGTCCATAGTTGGTATATCCTCCTTCCCAACAGGTGATACTGCCGTCGCTTTTCAGTGCGCAACTATGATAAGCACCCACTGCCACTTGGGTAAAACTGCCTGTTGGTGGGGTGATTAGTTTAAGGTTAAGACTAGCCGATTCACCTATATCTATCCCTCCCCAACAGGCAATGCCACCATCGCTTTTCAGGGCGCAGCTATGATAAGCGCTTGTCGCTATCTGCGTGAAACTGCCTGTTGGTACAGTGCTGATTTGGTAACCACTGTTATATCCCCAGCAAGCAATACTAGCATCGCTTTTCAGGGCGCAGGTGTGATTAGCACTTGCCACTAATCGGGTGAAACTCCCCGCAGGTGGTGTGGCTTGTCCATAAGCATTGTCACCCCAACAGCTAATGCCGCCGTCAGTTTTCAGAGCGCAACTGTGAGCAGTGCCTGTCACCACGTGGGTGAAACTGCCCGCTGGTGGAGAGGCTTGGATACGAGAGTCATCTCCCCAACAAGCGATGCTGCCGTTGGTTTTCAGTGCGCAACTGTGAGAACCGCCCGCTGATACTTGTGTGAAGCTGCCCGTCGGTGGCGTGGCCTGTCCCTTGTCGTTTAATCCCCAGCAGGCAACATTGCCATCGCTTTTCCGTGCGCAGGCGTGAGACTCACTTGCCGTTACTTGCGTGAAATTGCCCACTGGTGGGGCGGCTTGTCCCTTATCGTTTAATCCCCAACAGGCGATGCTGTTGTCATTTTTCAGGGCGCAGGTGTAACCATTGCCCGCTGCAAGCTGCCGCACCCCGTCATTTGCCGCATGACCCCATAGCGGCAATAACAACAGCGCGAGGCTTAACCCTAACGCGGACAAAACACGTTTCGGTAAGCTAAGGAATTGAAAACACGAAACTTGACAAATCAACAACAGCCGAATCAGGCTATTTTGAGACGTGAGACGTGAGACGTGAGACGTGAGACCCGCTCGCGTCGGTGAACAATGGGTACATTAAACATCAGGCTTCTCCTTAATACATGGGTTCATGGGTATGCCCGCTGAAGTATGACACAGTTCAAACAGCTATCCTGTGTGGGTATCCAGCAGGGTAGCTCACTTTACTATGCGCATTTTTTGCTGAGAAGCGTTCAGTGACCGGTGGCGGTAAAAATCCGCTTGGCGGTTTTTATTTTTTCTTGCTCGTGCGAGCGCTCTATGCCGCATGAGCCATTCCGCAGCGTCTTTACAAAACGCGCAGAGCGCGAAGACCACCATGATTGTTAGTGGCGTTCGTCGGCGACTGCGGATATATTGCAGCGCAGTCAGCGTCATGCCAAATCTGCAACCAGCCCATGTAGGCTGGGCTGAGGCACGAAGCCCAACAATTCCCGCTATAAAGATGCCATCTCTCAAAGAGATGGCATCTTTTTATGTTTTGTAATACGCTATTCTCTCCGGCGCAATATCTTCCCCCTCCGGCCAGCATAAACCGCCCAGCGGATCAATGCCGACTTTCTTGAAATAACGGAAGTTACGCAAGCGCCAGAAAACTTCCCTTTGTGTCACCAGGGGCATCAAATCAAGTTCGAGTTCCTGTTGATTTTCCAACATCACGCGCAAGCGGTAGGGCGGGATTGCGCTCACTTTAATTGGCTTTTGCCAACTATTATTTTTCGCTGAGTTCATTCCAGGTCTCCATCAATTCGGCTTGATTGGCAAGAATAAACTCCTTGATTTTACGAGCTTGCTGGGGCGGAATTTGGCCGGCCATCAATTCTCCAGTATCAATGCGGAATGCGCCTGCATAATCACCATAAATCGCATGGCAGTGTGGTATGCCATGATCATCCATATACATATAAACTGAAATTCCAAAAAAGAAGGCAATTCTGGGCATTGTCATGATTCCTCAATCAGCCAGGTAGGGTGGGCAACATCTTTATCGTTGCCCACCATTTCGTGCCACATTATGGTGGGCAAAACAAAAAGCGGTGTCCTGAAGCTCTGCCGAAGGGACGTTTTGCCCACCCTACTACTACTACTACTGCGTTAGCGGTAGCCCCACGCTTGCAGGCGTTGCAGGGCATGGCTGGCCTGCGCGCCGCGCGGGGCTAGGGTGACATAACGCTGATATTCTTGTGCGGCGGCTTGCTGGTTGTGCATGCCTTCCAGGCATGTGGCTTTGAGAAATACCGTCTGCGGATTGCCGGGCAGCACGCGCTCGTAGGTGTTGAAATCCGCATAGGCGCGGTCGAATTGTTTGAGCATGATGCGCGCCACGCCGCTGACGTGTTGCGCCTGTGCTTCAGTGGGATAAATTTGCTTGGCTTTTTCGGCGTATTGCTGTGCTTTTTGCGGATTGTCCATTTCCACTTGCAATTTGGACATCAGCACCAGGCCCGTGTAATCATTGGGCGCTTTGCGTAGTGATTGTGCAAACATTTGTTCGGCCTCGGTATAGCGTTGATCTCCGACCAATTCTTCGCCCTTGCGTTGCAATTCAATGGCGGGTTTGAGTTGGCGCAGCGGTGCGGTGATGTCCATGTAGCGTTCGCGCTGCATGGACGCGGCCTGGAAACGGCCATATTGTGTGGCGGCGAGTTGTTGCGCGGTTTGCAGGCGTTCGCTGCTCATGGGGTGGGTGGCAAACATTAACTCGACAATGCTGGGGTCGCCCTGCGATTTTTCTTGCAGGGTTTGCATCAGCCCCACCATGCCTTGCGGCGCATAATTGGCGCGCGTCATGTATTCCATGCCCAGCGCGTCGGCCTGGCGTTCGTCTTCGCGGCTGTAGTGCGCCAACAACGCGCCCGTGCCCACCACGCCCAGGGTTTGCACAGCGGGCGCGTAGTCTTTGTATTTGGATACACTGACCGCCAGCACCGCACCGGCCATTATTGCTTCGGTGAGTAGGCCGGTGCTCATGCGCGCGGCGGCGTGACGGGCGTTGACGTGGCCCACTTCATGGCCAAGCAGTGCGGCCAGTTCTGCTTCGTTGTTCAGTTCCGTTAAAATTCCGCGTGTTACTGCCACGCTGCCGCCAGGAAAGGCATAGGCGTTGACGTGATTTGCGCCCACCGCCTGAAAGGAATATGGCATTTGCGGGCGGTGGGATTGGCCGCTTAGCCCTTGGCCGACCTGGCGGACATATTGATTGATGGCGGGCAGTTGCACCACGCCAAAATCTTCTGAAAATTGGTGCGGTGATTGTTCCTTATCCGTCTGAATTTCCTGGCTTTCTGACATCAACATCAGTTGCGATTGGCCGGTGACCGGATTGGGCGCACAGCCTGCAATCATCGCGCTGCCCGTGGTTGCGCCCATCAGCCATAAAAAGTCGCGGCGGGTAAGGCGGTGTTGCCAAATTCGCTCCCCTAATGAGAATTCATTCATTGCGTTTTCTCCTATATACAATCCAACACGATTTTGCCCTGGGTATGCCCTTGTTCCAACAACAGATGCGCCTGCACGGCTTGTGCCAGCGGCAGCGCCTGGCTGAGATGCACGCGCAATTTGCCAGCTTCTGCCAATTGCGTAGCGGCTTCGAGCATGTGGCGCTGGCCCACGCGCGCGGCGTGCAGATTTTGCATCATCGGCGTGAGCATTAATTCATAAAAAATGCCTAAATTCTTTACCTTGGCCTGCTTGATGGCCTCTGCTGTGCAGGCTTGCTCTAGCAGGGTTACGATTTTGCCATAGACCTTGGCCGCCGCAAATGCTTGGCAAAAGCCCTCGCCACCCACGGTATCGAAAATGATGTCCACGCCCTGTCCGTCTGTCCAGGCGGCGCAGGATTGCGCGATGTTTTCTTCGTTATACAAAATGGTATGTTCCGCGCCCAGAGCGCGGGCGAATTGCGCTTTGGCTGCGCTGCCCACCGTGGCCGCCACGCGCGCGCCCAATTCATGCGCCAATTGTATCGCCAAATGGCCCACGCCACCCGCACCGCCAATCACCAACACGGTCTGGCCGCGCGCCAGTTGCGCGCGATCCACCAGCGCTTCCCAGGCCGTAATCCACGCCAGCGGCAACGCCGCAGCTTCGTGCATGGGCCAATTGGCAGGCTTGCGCGCCAAATAATCCTCATGCACTACGGTATATTCAGCGTAATTGCCTGGCTCAGCGCCGCCAATGCCGCCATTCATCCAATACACTTCATCGCCAGGCTGGAAGTGACGCACCGCCTCGCCCACGTGCTCCACGATGCCCGCGCCGTCACAGCCGAGCACAATGGGCAGGGACTCAGGCCGCGTGCCGCCTCGGTTGCGCATTTTGTAATCCACTGGGTTCAGCCCAGCGGCGTGAATGCGTATGCACGCATGATGGGGAGAAGGCAATTCCGGCGCGGGAATTTCTTGCCATTGCAAGCATTCCACGCCACCGGGCGCAGTAAGAACTATCGCTTTCATGTTGAATTCCTTGATTTCTGTGGGGAGAGGGTATTCCCCATAATTATAATTTGGTTAAATGATGTTTACTCTGTTGGCGGGCGGGTGTTCTCGCGGGTTCCATCCCAAATTAGACGCGGGTCTAGTGCGTGTGCGGAGAGCATGGTGCATACCACCACAGCGGCAAATGCGTCTGCGCCTGGCCCGGGGGTAATTTGTGCTAAACCGCCAAATTGCACCAGCGCGGCCAAAATTGCCACAACAAAAATGTCAATCATAGACCAGCGCCCCACCCATTCCACCAGGCGGTATAGGCGCAAATGCTCTTGTTGCCGTGTCGCATGAATGCGTTGCCCGCCAATGACAAGCAATAAATATATCATGGCGATAAATTTTAGAATGGGGATAAGTATGCTGGCAATGAACACCACGGCGGCCACCAGGTAGGCATGGTGGCGGATCAGCGCGTCCACGCCGCCAAGAATGGTATTGGCGGTGTTCTGGCCGAGCACGCCAGTGGTCATGATGGGATAGAGATTGGCAGGCACGTACAATACCATCCCAGCGAGTAACCAAGCCCAGGCACGTTGCACACTGTGGTGCTCGCGTGAGTGTAGTGGCGCTTGGCAACGCGCGCAAAGCCGCTGGTCTAGCGGCGCAATTTGGCCGCACGCCAGGCAGGCTTGCTGGCCGTTTTGGCGCGCGCTTAAGTATGCCATGGCGCGTGCTTATCCCAGGTGTGTTCAACCCACGCCATCACCAACACCAGGCCGAGAAACGCCCAAAATCCTGGGCCGGGCATCAGGGCACCTAAATCCGCCAGTTTTACCACCGCCACCAGCGCGCCCAGCAAATAAATCTCTGCCATATTCCACGGCACCAACCCCGTTGCCAGCCGATAAACCCACAGCCACCATGGCCCACGCCGCGCCAGCGTCAAATAAAGCAAGGAAACGATGCGCGCCAACGGCGCGAGCAGTACCAGGACGAACGCGAGCACAGCCAATGCGGGCATGGCGCGCTGATAAAGTGCGGCAATGCTGGTGGCCAGAAAAATGTGCCGCTCACGCCCGCTCGTCTCCAGCGTCATAAAAGGAAATGCGTTGGCTATCCAATACAAAATCAACGCCACACATAACCACGCCACAAACGCCTGCCCATTGCCCGGACGCCAGCGCATGAGCACTGCGTTGCAGCGCGCACAACGCAAGGTATGTGCCTGCAATGGCAGCTCAACTTCATGCAAGCAATCGCATTCATGGCAGGCCATGAGATGACGTTGGGCAGAATGTGCGGACATAACACTGGGTTCCCCAGGCAAAGGCGGCTTGCGCCGTGTGATTACTGGATTTTAGGGGGTAAACCTGCTAGGCTTCCTACGGTTGAAACGGTTTCCTGCTGCTATACGGCACGGGGAACACACAGCCATATTTAATCCATCCTTCCTAAATATTACCGAAGCTACGCAAAAAGAAAAAGGAGCACTCTATCATGCAATCCAATCGTTCATTATTGACTCTGGCTGCCAGTGCGTTACTGTTCAGTGGTTCCGTGTTGGCGCAAGGCCCAGACGGCAAAGCCCTGTATACAGCCAAAATGTGC
The DNA here is from genome assembly GCA_020720085.1 of Dichelobacter nodosus. Lineage (GTDB taxonomy): Bacteria > Pseudomonadota > Gammaproteobacteria > Beggiatoales > Beggiatoaceae > DYPE01. Next base: position 25,357 of record DYPE01000005.1, read on the forward strand.
ATGACCTGCCATGGCCCAGATGGCGCTACGCCTACCGCGCCTATGTACCCCAAACTCACCGGTTTGGCGGAGGATTATATGACCGCCCAGATGACCGCCATTCAATCTGGCGCGCGCGCCAATGGCGCATCCGCTGCGATGAAGGCAATCACCGCCACAGTGAAGCCCGAAGAATTCGCTGCCATTGCCAAATGGCTGGCCAGCCAACCCGCCATCGCCAAGGGCGGCGTGGATAAAGCCGCACCAGGTGCCAAATTGTTCGCAGAAAAAGGCTGCGCCGCTTGCCATGGCGAAGACGCCAATACGCCAGTTTCCAATGCAGAAAATGGCAATGTGCCCAAGCTGGCTGGTCAAGGCAACGTATACTCCCTCAATCAAATGAAGGATATCCGTGACGGCAAGCGTGCCAGCGCGGATAGCGCCAAAATGAAAGCCAAAGTAGAAGGGCTGACTGACGCCGATTTCACCACGCTTTCCGCATGGTTGGCTGCGGTGAAATAATTTATTTCAGCCATTGGCACGCCATCCGCTAACGCCCGCGTTCGACCCCAGGGCTGGTTTTTAGTTTTTCCAGACTGTAGGTCGAACGTTTTATTGTAGTTTTTGGCATATAATACAATATCGTAATGAAGCTGGAACACGTCACTTTTATTTTAGAAGAAAAATACAGCCAATTGGCTCGCACGTTGATTGCGCAATTGCGCGATGGCCCAGCGCCATTCGGCGCAACGTTTTGGCCCGCATTTCTGCGCGAGGCGCAACGCGCGTTACCAGAATACGAGCCGCACGAAGCGCGCGCGCTGGAGCTTATGCGCCAAGCGCTAACGCCGTTGTCGCATACCGAACGCCAATTGCTGTGGTTATTAAGCGGCGGCTATGCCGCGTGGCAGCGCGAACACTTACAAGAATTTCCCATGCCCGAGGAAATTTTGCAAGATATTGCCGACGAGTTGTTTTCCCGCGTAGAACAGCGCGCCATTGAGGCGGATTTGGATGAAAGGTAACGGCCAGTGCTTAACTCGCCACTACACACTGACCGCTTGGATGAGAGGTTAGTGGCTAGTTAAGCTTAAAAAGATTCCTTGGATTAAATCATGCACTGCTTGAGAACTGATATGATGATGAATCACATGACCTATATCCGCCTGGTATTGCTGGCGATTTTTATAGTAACCGTCTCGGGATGCGCGCTCACAGGCGTTTCCCCCAATGCTGCTGAAGACCGGCTGCGCGAGCGTGCGGATGGCCTGTTGCGCCAATCCTCCATGAGCGGCCAACAAGAAATGCTCGGAATGGCAGGCTATGGCTATCCCATTTCTGGCGAGCACATCCGCACGGTGTGGGATAGGGTTAAACTTGGCCTGTTGTTGAAAGACTATTACGATCATCCGCGCGTTGAAGAAATGCGCGAATTCTACTTGGCCAAAGAGCGCTACTTTCCTAAGCTCGCGGAAAACGCTTCACCTTATTTGCACCATATCGCCACAACCACGGGCAAAATGCAAATTCCACAAGAAATCGCTTTGTTGCCCGCCATTGAAAGTTATTTTAATCCCAAAGCCTACTCGCCCATGCACGCGGCGGGCTTATGGCAATTTATCTCCAGCACCGGTCGGCGTTACGGCTTGCGTCAAAATCGTTGGTACGATGGTCGCCGCGACGTGGTGGCGTCTACGGACGCAGCGCTAAATTATTTATATTATCTATATGATTATTTTGACCAAGATTGGCTGAAAGCGATTGCCGCCTACAATTGCGGCGAAGGCGCGGTACAAAAGGCGGTGAATGCCAATTTGCAGGAAGGCAAGCCCACGGATTTCTGGTCGTTGGACTTGCCCGAGGAAACCGAGCAATTCGTACCCCGGTTGTTGGCAGTATCCTCAGTCATTGCCAATCCAGAGGAATACAACGTGGAATTGCCAGAAATTCCCGACCGACAAACTTTTAACGTAATCAACACCGACAAGCGCATTAACCTTTCCCAAGCCGCGAATTATCTTGGTATTGACTACCAAGATTTGCTCCGGCTCAATCCAGCGTACAAACGCGGCGCTACTGAGCCGGATGCCGACAATTTGTTGCTGCTGCCTGCCGACAAGGTAGAAGAAATGGGCGAAGAAATTGTCGCCGCACTCTCTCAAGCAGAAACCGAGGTGGAGGAACAAGCGGATGTAGCGGAAGAAACCGCACCGCGCAAACGCAGTGCCCAGGCCAGTCAGGCCTACCGCGTGCGTTCTGGCGACACGCTGGCCGCAATCGCCCGCCAGTTCAATACCACTGCCAAGGTATTACGTAAACTCAATGACTTAAGGAGTAATGCGCTGGCAACGGGCGTGACCTTGCGTGTTCCCGTGTCTCGCAATGTCAAGTCGACGTCCACTGCACAGGCCAAGCGCCGCAGCCACATCATTCAGCCTGGCGATTCACTATGGAATATCGCCCGCCGCTATGGCGTAAATATTTCCAAACTGTCCGCCATCAATGCCGTAAAGCCCAATACTGTCCTGCACACCGGGATGCAATTGGTATTGCCGGACTGATGCCCCCGCTCGATTTTTATCCATTTTTTGCCGCAGACGGACCGCCTAAGTGTTTTCGCTTCGCTATCAACAAATTCTGCTAGCCATTGCGCTGGTGCTGGCGAGCGCATTCAGTTTATTTGCCATGGTGGATTGGGCATTGCGGACGGATGACGGGCAGCAGCAATTCACCAAGTTGGAAATTATCCGTGCCAGCGCAGCACAATGGTTGGCGCAACACCTGGATATACTCAACGCCAAGGCCAACCAATGGGCACAGTCGCACTGGCTGCACCAACAATTGGCCATACCAGGCCGCGACACCTCGGCCACCTTACTGGCGGCTGAAGATTTGCCTGTTGGCCACGCGGGAGATTTTCTGTTTGTGCATAGCAATGGTGGTATTCTGGCGGTAGGCCAGAATTTGTATCCACTGTTGCGTGGCAGCGAACTGTTGGCGCGCGTACAACGTGGTGAAACGCAACATGGTGTAATTTCGAATGAAACCACAACTTGGCTGGTAAGCGGTGTACCCACTGCACAATCCGTTGCGCCTGGTGGGTTGTTTGCTGTAAAAATGCTGGACACAGACTTTTTCACTACTTTGGCGCAAGCCACGGGCAGTACCGTGGCCTTGCCTCGCCCTGGCGGCGCGCCCATTGTTGCCGTGCCGCCAGGCCCAATGCAACCTCCCGTGTTGACGGCGGAAAGCGTGGAGCCATTGCTGCAACTGCAAGCGGATCATCCCGCACAGTGGCGACACCATGGTCAGACTTGGTGGGTAACCCGCGTTTCCTCCCCGTCTGCGCCAACGCTACTTTTACTGTCGCCACGCGCCGAAGGCTATCAACGTTGGCTGTGGGCCATGCGCTTTGCAGCGGTAAGCGGCCTGTGGCTATTGATTGCCGGAGCCGTGATGTATTGGGTGACGGTGCCGTGGCTGCGCAATCTGGCCATGCTATACACTGTAGCGGAACAAGCGGGCCGCGACCACTATGACTTTCGCGTGCGCATTGGCGGCCACAACGAGTTTAGCCAATTTGGCGAAGCATTCAACCAAATGCTGCAAGAATTCGCCGAAAAAGAGCAATTGCGTGAGGCCATGGAAAAAATCGTTTCCAAGCAAATTGCCTATGAAATCCTGCAAGGCGGTGTCAACCTGGAAGGCGAAGAACGCCAAGCCAGCGTGCTGACCGCAGATTTGCATGGCTTTTCGCGTGTGTCCGCCAATCTCAAGCCCAATGAATTGTTGGAATTGCTCAACAATTATTTCACCCGCATGAGTTTCTGCATTGATGCCCGCAATGGCACGATCGATAAATATCTAGGCGACGCCTTCATGGCACTGTTCGGCGTGCCTGCTCGGGTGGATGACGACGCACTGGCTGCTGTCTTGGCGGCACAGGATATTTTAACCGCGTTGGAGCTGTTTAACTTGGAAGTGGGGCAGTACAAGGACAAACATTTTTCCGTGGGCATAGGCATTCACAGCGGCAGCCTTGTGGCCGGCAATATCGGCGCGGACGACAGGCTGAATTATTCCGTCATTGGCGAGGCAGTCAATTTATCTGCGCGTATTCAAGGCTTAACCAAACTGTACAACACGCCCATCCTTGCTTCGGGCGATACCATGGACAGAATCAAACTCCAGTCCGTAGCCACTCTGCAAACTGGCGTAATTTTTCAAGCCCGCCAAGTGGATGTGGTACATCTCAAAGATCACGCCGAAGGAATGCCTATATGGGAAATTTTCCCGCGTAATGCCTGCCCATTTTCGGTAGACAGCCTACAACTCTTTGAGCAAGCTAGAAACTTGGCGATGGAACAGCAATTTAAACCCGCACTGGAGCGCTTTGAACAACTGCTTGCGTTCCTGCCCGAGGACGGCCCATCGCGCTTATGGGTCGAACGCTGCCAACGTTACGCATTGAATTCAAGCGCATTTAAAGCGGATTACCCGCACGGCGCGTTTGGCCGAGGGCACTTGGCTGCCAACGACTGTCCTCCTTTGGAGTAGCCCATGCTGCCGCTGGAAAAAATCATCGTGCTCAACAAGGTTCCGCTGTTTTCGCAACTGCGTACCGAAGACATTTATATGGTTTCCACCATTGCCATTGAGGAAGCCTACGAGGATGGCCATGTATTGTTCCGCGAAGGCGATCTGGGCGACCGACTATACATTGTGGTGACGGGCAGTGTATTGATTTTACGTAATAAAGATGGCGCGGAAGCACACCTGGCCACCTTGCATGAAAATGATTTTTTAGGCGAATTGGCGCTATTTGATGCGGAAACCCGTTCTGCTACCGCCAAATGCGCTGGGCCTTGCACGTTTCTGGTCATTGAACGCAACGACATGGAACAATTGGCGCACGAATACCCCGCCATTGCCTTTGGTTTTATTAAAGTACTCATCAGCCGCATGAGAAGTATGATTAACCGATAGTTATCATCTCCAGGCGTGGAATGCTACAATCCTCCTTCTATTTCTCTTCATTTTTATCTTAATTTGGGTAACCAGCACGATTATGTCCAAGGGAACCGTTAACAAGGTAATCATCCTGGGCCGCCTGGGCGCGGATCCGGAAACCCGCTACAGTGCGGCAGGCAAAGCCATGACCACGTTCAACGTGGCCACCAACCATTCCCGCCGCGATCCAGATTCTGGCGAATGGCAGGATCAAACCGAATGGCACCGTATGGTGCTGTTTGAACGCCAAGCGGAAGTCGCAGCACAGTACTTGCGCAAAGGCAACCAAGCGTATTTTGAGGGCCGTTTGCAAACGCGCAAATGGACGGGCAATGATGGCGTGGAACGTTATACCACTGAAATCATTGTGAATGAGCTGACGTTGTTGGGAAGCCGCGAAGAATCTGCTGCTGCCCCAGCCTATCCCTATGCGGCACCGCCGCAACAACCGCCTGCGGCCCGCCCACCCGCCGCCCCACCTGCGCGTAGCGCGCCGCCACCTGCACCGTCTGCACCGCCAACTGCGATGAATCCGCCGACGGATTTTGATGACGACATTCCTTTTTAGAATGCCTGTCCCCGCACCGTTTGCGGCGTTGCGCCTGGACTGCGGACAAGATGGCGCGTTGCGCGAAGTTTCTTTTATCTTGACCGCAATCGAGCGCACACAAGACATGCAGGAAGACGCACACAATCCGTGGCTTGCGTGGTTGCGCGCGTATTTCCAGCGCAAGCCTGCCCGTCTGGCGCAAACGTTGGGACTCGCGCCCATGGGCACGCCGTTTCAACAAACATTGTGGCATGCGCTATGCGAAATTCCGTATGGCCAAACCATGACCTATGGCCAACTGGCGCAACGCCTGAACACCAGCGCCCGTGCTGTGGGCATGGCATGTAAAGCCAATCCGCTGCCACTATTCATTCCCTGCCACCGCGTGATTGGCCAGCGCGGTTTAGGCGGCTACATGGGCGCGGCCCCTACAACGCTGACCATTAAACGCTGGTTGTTGGCAGTAGAACAAGCGGCGGTAATAGTAGACCCACAGGGTAAGTCGGATATTTTTTACTGCCTTCCCAGCGCCTCGTGATATACGCTTGGCGATTGCTATTTTAGCGTGTTCCCGTATAATTTTCGCTTCTACCCTAATTGAGTAGGGTTGGTGAACTCTTTATGGTTGTCCACCCATTCGACTATTTTTCTTGTTAAAAATTCAATTCTCCATGGCTCATTCCAAAAAAACGCCGCCTTCAAAAGCCTCCCTAGCGCAAAAATCTAGTAGCGAACTTCAACAACAAGCGGAACACTTGATTGCGCAACGCAACTATAAAGATGCGATTGAGCTTTATAAGCAATTGGTTAAGCGTGAAACGCGCCCTGAATGGCAAGAAGCGCTTGCGCTTGCATATCTGGAACGAGCGCGTGAGTTTGCTGCGAAGGACATGCCGAAAGAAGCGGTTGCCTTATGGGAATACTATACCACGCTGGCGAAGGTCAGTGATGACCCGAGCATTGTTGAATATATAGAATGGCTGGGACGTTGCGGGCACTATGCGAAAATAGCGCAGACCTACTTAAAATTTGAAGCGCAGCTTGCCGAAACGTTTGCCGCACGCGGTATTCCCGAATTCCTGGGCGCGCATTTATTGGCTGGCAATCAAGACCTGACCCATATGCTGGGGAAACACCCTGTCTGGGCTGTGCCGCTTCAAGCCGCAGAACAAGCGCTGGTCGCTTATTGTCAACAACAGCCAGCAGCAGACGTTGAAACTCTGTTACAAGCGATCTCACTTCGCTCGCCTTTTCGTGATTTTCGCATATTATTAAAAGCCTTACTCTCCCTCGAACACGCAGGCGGCGCGCAAACGGCTGTTGCGCTGTGCGCGAAAATTCCCACCCATTCCCCTTACGCGCACCTGGCGCGCCTTTTACCGTCAGCAAGCATTGACATCAATGTATTCTCGCAGTTAGCCCACAGCTTAAGCTTATTTGCCGCAACACTGCATGGTTGGGACAAAAATCACCTCAAATTATTGCACAATTTGGCACGTATTAAGCCCGACCAGGAAGATGCGCTGTTTAAGTTTATTTTGCAACATCATGAAGAACTTGGCAGCGCACGCGCACAGCAATTGCTGCTGCATTGGCTGCCTCTGCTGGGAGATGGGCATATACGGCGATATGCCAACCAATTTGAGTTATCCCGCTTCGACCAGCAACGCCTCCAGATGTTGTATTACGCTGTAGATCGGGATGTAGTAGGTTCCTTCATGCAGCGTGCAGCGAAAGCTTGTATTGACCTTCTGCGCCCGGTGCTTGCAGAGGACGACAACCGACTGCGCGCCGCGCTCATTCAGCGTTGGCAGGCGGATATCATGCTAAAGACTGAATTTGGCAATGTGCGCGAAATTGGGGAACAGTTGTTAGAAGCCATTCAATGGGATCCGCAGTTTAAAAAAGCGCATTTGGATTATATCGCGCTCTGCGGAAAAAGCCCGTTTAGCAATGCTGAGTATTACGCCGCTGTTGAGCAAGCCTTGCGCATATTCCCCGATGATGTGGATATTTTGCTTAAAGGCATTGACGCTACGCAGCAACGCAAGGCATTTAAAAAAGCGGTGGGGTATGCCTTGCGTATCCTCAAGCATGATCCGATTCATACCAAAGCGCGCGAAGTGTTGATTGTTTCACACCTGGCTCATGCGCGTAAGCTGTTCAAACAGAAAAAACTTGACCTGGCGGCAAAAGAATTGAGCAGTGCGGCGCAATATGAGCGTGGCGCGCCCAGCGTGCCATTGCGCATTAACCAGGCGTTGTTGGCCTTCTACCAAGGCAATCCCCCCCTGGCTGCGTCTTTGTTGGAAAAAGCGATTAGTCCATTGGCAGGAAGGTTGGTTGGGTATGTAATTATTCATCTGGAAGCAAAACTTGGCCACCTAATGCCGGAATTGCTGGTTAAACTCGCGCCTAGCGCCAAAACATCGGCGCTATTGCCGCCGCTGGGCAAAAACTATGCACCCTCGTCTGCCGAGTTGCTGCAACTGGTCAGTTGGCTCCGTCCCTATTACGATGACTCGCCACGTACGGTGTCGGCATTATTACAAACCTGCGGGGATTTACTGAAAAAGGCGGCGGCGGTGTTTCACGATTATGACCAAATGATGGTGATGTGCGAATTTTTTAAATACATCGCTAACTACCATTTGCTGCAAGAGTATGCCCATGCGGGAATGAAACGTTGGCCAACCCAACGAACCCTATTATTTTACAATTATTATGCCAAAGCCAAGGGCAGTATGGTTAACCTCGCGCACAGGGATTTGGAACACCTGCATGAGGTGTTGAAGCAAGCCAAAGCGGCTGGCGATTTATGCGCTGAAGGCTTGATCATGGACTTTTTAGATAGTTTTCAACAGCGTGCGCCTGTGTTTTCGTTGAACGATATGCCGGTTACGCCATTTCAGCTTGAAGCGCTGGTTGCCATAAGGGATGATTTAGACGAACTGCTCAATGGCGACATGGATACGGGTGCTCTATTACGGGAGCTGTTTGGCAGTAGTCTCCCGAATCTAAATGAGATTCTTCCAGTGCTCCGTGGCGGGCTAGGCATGTTGATCGCGCGGGTGCTGCAAAAAAGAGGGCGTTTACCGCCTGACCTTGATGTGGATACCCTGGCACACATCCTGAATATAATGAATCAGTTTGGTGAATTCGGCGAGTTTGATGAGGATGAAGAACAACATCCTTTCCCCCCGCCGCGCAGTAAAAAAGGACGCCAAAAAAAATGACACCCTTTGAAATACTGGGACTTCCAGAAGATACCGATGACGATGCGCAGGTTAAGCAGGCATACCTGGCCAAAGTGCGCGCCCATCCCCCTGAACATGCGCCCCAGCAATTCCAGCGCATACGCGAAGCCTATGAGCACGTGCAAGACCACCACAAACGGCTGACGTATAAGCTCTTGCATATTCAAGCGGTTTCGCGCGCCGACATAGAAGAACCTTTGCTTAGCCAGCGCGGCGAGTTACGCCGCCCGGATATAAAAATCTTCCGCCAAGCGCTGTTTGCCGCGCTCTCCTTCCCTGTGCAGCCTAAATAACGTAATTATGAATAAAGACCAACTGTTACAAGCGTTTAGCACCTATTTGGAGCAAGCAGAAACAGAAGACACCGCAGATGCCGGGCAACAAATTGATTTATATACTTTATTTACTGAAATGGCGGCGTTGCGCAATGAAGTCAAACTCGAATCTCGCCAATTCAAAAGCGCATTAGACGATTTTCGCAGCGTTTTTGAAACCCTGCAAGAAAGTCATGCCACCCTCAGTAAAACCCTAGAACGCAGCGCAGCCGAATCCCGCAAACAAACCCGCGAAACATTACGCACTTTTCTGCTGGATTGGTTGGAAATTTACGACCGTATGGAAGCCGGCATGGATGCGTTGCGCCACTACAAGCCAGGTTTCTGGGGTAGCAAGTATCAACTTGAATTTGTCGAATCCCTGCGTGAAGGACAAGGCATGACCGTGCGCCGTGTAGAACAACTGCTGGAGCGCTACCGTGTCCGCGCCATTAACGCCTTGGGCAAACCGCTCGATCCCTATGCCATGCGCGCCGTAGAAACCGCCAATGATCCAGCATACGCCAATGGCTGTGTGGTAGAAGAACTGCGCAAGGGGTTTATGTGGGAAGATGAGGTATTGCGGCTTGCAGAAGTGCGGGTCAACAAACTTGAGGTCGCAGAATAATCGCCACGCGCGACATACGCGCGTAGTTTAAACCTTAATGACGCTGAAAGCGCATTTCATTCCAACCTGTGACAACAACGTCATGGGAAAATTCAAGTTTAGAACATTGATGAAGAAGACCAACTCATGAACAACGAAATTATTATTGGCATTGATCTTGGCACAACCAACTCCGAAGTCGCGGTGGTTGAAAACGGCAAAGTCGTCGTGATTGAAGATCAGGGTAATCAAATCCTTCCGTCTTTTGTTGGGATTGACGACAACGGCAGTGTGTTGGTTGGTGCAGCGGCCAAAAATCAATATGTGCTGTATCCAGAACGCACGGTCAAATCCATCAAACGCATCATGGGGCAAAACATTACGGTTGAAATGGCCGGGCAGCATTACCGTCCGCAAGAAATTTCAGCCATGATTCTCAAACGCCTCAAGGCCATTGCTGAAACTTATGTAGGACAACCGGTCAAAAAAGCAGTAATTACAGTGCCGGCCTATTTTTCTGACGCGCAACGCCAAGCCACCCGCGAAGCAGGTGAAATTGCCGGTCTGGAAGTCGTGCGCATGATCAACGAGCCGACCGCTGCTGCGCTGTCTTACGAAGCCGATCAAAAATCGCACAGGCGTGTCCTCGTATACGATTTGGGTGGCGGCACATTCGACGTGTCGGTGGTCAACATTGAAAACGATGTGGTTGAAGTCATTTCCAGCCACGGCAACAATCATCTTGGCGGCGACGATTTTGACGCCAAAATTGTTGAATACATCCTCAAACACCTCAAAGACACGCATGGTGTGAATATTTCCGACTCACGCAAGGCCATGGCGCGCGTTACCCGTGCGGCGGAGCAAGCAAAATTAGCCTTGTCAGACGAGCCGTTCATACAAATTCAAGAAGAATATTTATATGAACTCGGCGGCAAACCGATTCACCTGTCGCTGGAGCTTGCGCGCCACACCTATGACGCGATGATCAAGCCCTACATTGACGAGACCCTGGAAGCCGTCCATATCGCCTTAAAAGACGCAGGGTTAACTGCCTCCAGCATTGATAAAATCTTACTGGTCGGCGGCAGCACCCGCACACCGCAAGTGCGTGAACGTTTGCACAGCGAATTTGGCATGGAAGCGCACAGCGAAGTCCACCCTGATTTATGTGTGGCCATGGGCGCCTCCATCCAAGCAGCGATGATCGCCGGAATGCAGGTTTCGACTGTGTTGGTGGATGTCACGCCTTATACCTACGGCACCAGCGCTGTTGGCGAATTGAACGGCGAATACACGCATTTCCTGTATGTGCCAATTATCCGCAAAAACAGTCCGCTGCCCATCAACAAAAGTGAAGTATTTTCAACGATGGTGGACGGCCAGAAAAAGGTGGAAATCAAAGTATTTCAAGGCGAAGATTCTTTTGCGCTCAACAATATTCTTATTGGCCAATTCACGGTAGAAGGCTTACAAGATGTTGAAGCTGGCAATCCTATTTTGCTTAATCTTGATCTTGATTTAAATGGAATTTTGTGTGTATCGGCCAAAGAAAAAGAAACCGGTCTCGAAAAACGTATTACTATTGAAAATGCGTTTGCCAAATTTGAAGAAGACACCATGCGTCAGGCGCGCGAACGAATTCAAAATATTTTTGGCGATACCGACACGGATGACAGTGCTGAAGCACAAAGCGAAACTGCGCAAAATCATGAAGTCGTCAAGGCCAAAGCTTTAATCGAAAAGGCGGAGCGCTTACTAGACACCGCATCGGCAGATGACCGCGAAGATATGATCAACCTCATAGAATCGATTCAGGAATCGCTCACAGAAGGCGATTTTGAAGCCATGTCAGTCGCTGTAGAGCAATTGTCGGATATTCTTTACTATTTGGAACTCTAAGCATGGAACACTGCCCGGTCTGCCGCGCCCGCTTGCATCAAAACTCCGTATGCGGGCGCTGCGGCACTGACCTGTCTCTTCCCCAGGCAGCGGCACGCCAGGCCGAAGTTACACGCCGCCAGGCAATGCAGTTATGGCGCGCAGGTTATCTGGAAACCGCACTGCACCTGCTACGCCGCACCGAGCAAATCCAACGCGCGCCCCTTACTCGCCATCTTGTGCGTGCACTATCCGCGCAACTCCTACGCGAGGCCCTGCGTGCTCTTATTGCCGATGACCATTGCCGCGCCTTAAGCACATGTCGTGTGCTGCTTGACGTTGAGCCGCGTCATCCGCTTGCACTGGTTTTACAACAATTTATTCTGTCCATCGCGCCAGAACCTGCCCAACCGCCACGGCAGGCCGCCCATGAGGCGGGGCAGACCTTTGAAATATGAACCGCGTGCGCGTTAAAATCTGCGGCTTCACCCGTGCGCAAGATGCGCACCAGGCAGCGCTGTTGGGCGCGGATGCCATCGGCTTGGTGTTTTACCCGTCCAGCCCGCGCCATGTGGAGGTTGCGCAAGCGCAGGCCATCGCTGCGGCATTGCCGCCCTTTGTCACGCTCACTGCCCTGTTTGTCAATGCGTCTGTAGACCAAGTACGCACAGTGCTGGCGCAAGTACCTGTGGATTTACTGCAATTTCATGGCGACGAAACGCCAACCTACTGCCAAGCGTTTGGCCGCCCTTATCTCAAGGCGGTGCGCATGAAAGAAGGCGTGGATTTGCATGACATGGCGCAGCACTATGCCTCGGCGCAAGGACTGTTGCTGGATACCTATGTGTCCAACATGCCAGGCGGCACCGGTTTGGCGTTTGACTGGCAACGCATTCCCTCCACAGTGAACAAGCCGTTGATTTTAGCGGGCGGTCTTACTGTGGATAACGTAACCACCGCAATTGCGCAGGCACGGCCATTCGGTGTGGACGTCAGTGGCGGCGTGGAAGCGCAAAAAGGCATTAAAGATTGGAATAAAATGGCTGATTTCATACAGAGGTGTGCATTGTGTTAAACCCATCCGTAAAACCCGCGCCCGGCGCGCCGCTTATTGGCGCTTATCCCGATGAACGCGGACATTTTGGCCGCCATGGCGGCATTTTTGTGGCGGAGACGCTCATGCGCCCGCTGGAGGAATTGCGCCAAGCATATGCGCGTTACCGTGCGGATGCGCAATTCGCCGCTGAATTGGACGATGAATTACACCATTACGTGGGCCGCCCTTCGCCGTTATATTTTGCCGCACGTTGGAGCGGACAAATCGGCGGCGCGCGCATTTACCTTAAACGCGAAGACCTCAACCACACGGGCGCGCACAAAATCAACAACACCGTGGGCCAAGCGCTACTCGCCAAACGCATGGGTAAACCGCGCGTCATTGCCGAAACCGGCGCAGGCCAGCACGGCGTGGCCACTGCCACTGTGGCGGCGCGCCATGGCATGGAATGCGTGGTGTACATGGGCGTGGAAGACATGGCGCGGCAGGCCGTTAACGTCTACCGGATGCGCCTGCTGGGCGCGGAAGTGCGCGGCGTGACGTCTGGCTCGAAAACGCTGAAAGACGCGCTCAACGAAGCCATGCGCGATTGGGTCACCAATGTAGACAATACTTTTTATATTATTGGCACGGTGGCTGGCCCACATCCTTATCCCATGATGGTGCGCGATTTCCAGGCCGTCATTGGCCGCGAAGCGCGGCGACAGATTTTGGCCCAAGCGGGACGGCTGCCGGATGTGCTGGTGGCGTGCGTGGGTGGCGGCTCCAATGCCATGGGCTTGTTTTATCCTTTCCTAGATGACAGCAGCGTGGCCATGCACGGCGTAGAAGCCGCTGGCCTGGGGCTGGCCACTGGCCAACATGCCGCTTCGCTCACGGCGGGCAAACCCGGTGTGCTGCATGGCAACCGTACATATTTGTTGGAAGATGACCATGGCCAAATTATCCCCACCCATTCGGTTTCCGCTGGCCTGGATTATCCTGGCGTGGGGCCGGAACACGCTTGGCTGAAAGACAGCGGGCGCGCCCAATATGTTACCATCACCGATGCCGAAGCATTGGCTGCGTTTCATGAATTGACCCGCCTAGAAGGCATTATTCCCGCGTTGGAATCCAGCCATGCCCTGGCGTATGCCAAAAAGCTGGCGCAAACCATGACGCGCGATCAAATCGTGCTGGTCAATTTGTCTGGGCGCGGTGATAAAGACATTCACACTGTGGCCGCACAAGACAGCGTTGCCACGCCGGAAATTCACCTGACCCAGTCGCAGGAGGCCCAACCATGAACCGTTTGAACGCATGTTTCGCCCGTTGCAAGCAACAACAGCGCACCGCGCTCATTCCCTATATCACAGCCGGCGATCCTGCGCCGGACATCACGGTGCCGCTGATGCACGCCCTGGTCAAGGCTGGCGCGGATATTCTCGAATTGGGCGTGCCGTTTTCCGACCCCATGGCCGATGGCCCGGTGATTCAACGCGCCAGCGAACGCGCCTTGGCCCAAGGCATGACCTTGCGCGGCGCGCTTGATTTGGCGCGCGCGTTCCGTGAGCAAGATCAGCACACGCCCGTGGTGCTCATGGGCTATTTGAACCCAGTGGAAATTATGGGGTATGCTGAATTCGCCCAAGCCGCCGTGCAAGCGGGTGTGGATGGCGCACTGACCGTGGATTTGCCGCCGGAAGAGGCGGATGAGTTGTTGCATATCCTAGACACTCACAACATCGCGCCAGTATTTTTGATCGCGCCCACCACCACGCCGCAGCGCATGAAACTCATCTGCCAGCACGCACGCGGTTTTGTGTACTATGTATCGCTTAAAGGCGTGACGGGCGCAGGCGGGTTAGACATCGCGGCAGTGGCGGCGCAACTTGCCGAAGTGCGCAAGCACACCAATTTGCCAGTAGGCGTAGGTTTTGGCATTCAGGACGCAGAAACAGCGGCAGCAGTCGCCGCGTTCAGCGATGCAGTAGTGGTGGGCAGCGCGCTGGTGCGCCAGATCGAAAATCTGCCGCCCGCCCAAGTGGTGGACGTTTTACCCAAACTGATCGCAGAGATGCGCCAGCGCATGAACGCACATGACTAACCTGATGAAAATTAATATTTTTATTGTAAATAACTGCTGAAAATCAAAAAGTGCTGAAAATCAACACATCAACATAAGTAACTAAAAAAACAACAAAAAATAACAAAAAAGTGCTGAAAATCAACACATCAATACACCATAAAGCAAATAACATGCCAAAATTACGCAGTAAAATGCCTGCACATAGGTCGGAAAACGGCAGTAATCAAATTGTGGAATTGTGGCATCCATATTGCTTTTATCGTAAGTGTGCTGGTGCCATTCAAGACACAAGCTTTTTAGGATCGTTCATAATACGTTATATTTACTTTGTTTTGACAAGGAGCATTACCATGAAACAACAAAAAGGTTTCACCTTAATCGAACTCATGATCGTAGTAGCCATTATCGGTATTTTGGCTGCGGTTGCGATTCCTGCGTACACTGACTACCTGAAACGCGCGAAAGTGGCTGAAGGTCTGGGTCTGTTAGCTGGTCTGAAAACACCTGCTGAAGAATATTATTCCGACAAGAGCGTACTGCCTGCAGTAACCACCATTGGCGGCAAGACCAGCGGTAAATACACCACTGGCATCGTACTGGACGGCAATGCATATACAGCTAAATTTAATGATGCCAAACTGACTGGCGTGTTAGCTCTGGAATATGACACTGCTACCCAAACTTGGAATTGCAAAGCCAAAACCACTCTGCCACAAAAATATTTGCCGACTTCTTGCAAATAAAGTATAGCTTTTTTTGTACTGTGCATAAAAAAACCCGCCTCTGGCGGGTTTTTTTATGCTGTTTCTCCTGATGTTTTTCATATTGCGGATGCGGTGAAGGCGCCTACGAGAATACCACCGGGCGTAAATGGTTGCTGGTTTTTTCTACCAAGCCCAAAACGGCTATGCTATTGTACTCATCCTGAAAGGGAAAATACGCTGATACCACTGGATGCGCCAGTAGCCACTTAAACTCCATCCAAGAGGACAAGATGAAAAGAACATTTTGGTTGTTAAGCGCTGTTATTGCGGGCTTGCAACTATTCCCAAGCGCACAGGCTGCGCCAAATTCGGATGACCTACTAGAGCTGTCGCTGGCGGATTTGCTCCATCTTACTGTCACCACCGCCTCACGCCAGGCGGAAAGCGCTGCCGATGCGCCAGGCACGGTGCTGGTAATTACCCAACAGCAAATCCGTGAGCGAGGATATGTGCATTTGTACCATTTGCTGGAAGATTTGCCTGGCGTAGACACGCACAGTTATGCGTCTAACATGGAATTTAACCGCATCAGCCTGCGCGGCATTGTGCGCAATGACAAATTTATTGTGATGCAAGATGGTGTGCGCATTAACTCACCTTCAGGCGAGCCAGTGCCGATCAGTGATAATTTTCCGCTGTATCATGCCAAGCAGGTGGAAGTGGTGTATGGCCCAGCCTCAGCCCTATACGGCGCGGATGCTTTCACTGGCGTAATCAATATCATCACCCAGTCGGCGCAAGAAGCCAACGGCGTGGAACTGGCCGTGCTGGGCGGCGAATTTGGCAGTCGCGCGCTGTATGCTAATGCCGCAACCCCACTGGGCGCGCACGCCAGCCTCAGCGCTGGCGCGCACTGGCAAGAGGCGGACAATCCCAATCTCGCGGAATTTTACCCAGAAGATTTCACGCTGGGTGATTTGGTGACTTTCAGCGGCGAAACCGTAATCAAGGCGGCAGACCGCCATGGATATGCTGGCGATACCCGCAGCAAAAGCGCTTACTTCAAATTGGCGCTCACCGACCGTTTTACTTTGGGCGGCAATTACTGGTCATTCCACCACCGCACCGACACCGCCGCACGTCCAGACACCGCCAATTATGGCGCAGACGCCTATTGGCATAGCCGCCTAACCGATGTGTATGCTAACTATCAGTTTGATTTTACAGGCAACCTCAGTGGATTTGTCCAATTCGACTACGCGCGCTACGAAGTATCCCCGCAAAGCCGTTTTGCCAATATCTACACCAATTTTACCGATGGCTACAAATATGCGCGCGGCACAAAAAAACAACTTGACGCGCAACTGGAGTACCGCTTAGGCGAAAACAGCAGCCTGATCGGCGGATTGAGTGTGGCGGATTATTTTTCCCAGCCCAAGCCGGTGGATTTGTTCAAACCCTTTGACCCCGATCTGCCGCCCAGCGCGCAAGGCTTTTATTACTTGGGCAGCAACAACACCTTGCCTGCCAACCTCTACCAACTCAACTACGACAATTTTGGCGCGTATCTCCAATGGCGGCAAGCCTGGAGCGAGCAACTGACCAGCACGCTTGGCATCCGCTATGACCACAGCTCCAGCTATGGCGATTCGGTCAACCCGCGCTTAGGGCTGGTGTACCGCCCGCACGCAACGACCACGCTAAAATTGTTATACGGCACGGCATTTCTCGCGCCATCGCCGTTTCTGGCCTACGAGCATTTTGGCAGTTTTTCCGGACAAGCCGACGCACAGGGGCGTTATATCAGTGAGTTTCTCAATATTCCGAATCCAAATTTGAAACCGGAACAGATACAAACGGTTGAGGCCAACCTCTCCCACCGTTTTACACCTAATTGGGAAGCGCGTGCCAGCCTGTATTACAACCAAGCGCAAGACATTATTGCCAGCGCCCCAGCCGATCCGCAACAACCGGAGTATATTCCAGGCGGCGTCATCCGCTATACCCAATATAACGCCAACATTGGCCAAGCCGACGCCTACGGCGGTGACATCAGCATGGACTACCTGCACCGCTTGCATGGCGGAGGCAGCCTGAAGCTATGGGGTAATTATAGTTATACCGACGGCGAACTGGAACGCGATGACCAGGCCATGCCTCTGCCTAACGTGGCCAAGCACAAATTCAAACTGGGCTTGACTTATAACAAAGGCGCATTTACCCTCAGCCCCAAGCTATTGTGGAGTGATGCTGCCAACACCGACCAAGAGCACATGGCCGATGCCTATGCCCGTTTTGACGTGCATGGCGAATGGCGGGCAACAAAAAATTTGCGCCTATCCGTAACGGTGTGGAATATATTGGACAAACGCTACCACCAGGTTACTGACGGCATAAGCTCATCCTTTGTTGCCGCGCCGCAAGACCCACGGCGAATTTACGCAGGCGTGGTGTACCAATTTGAATAGTGCCCAGAAACACTGCCCATGAAAATTGCCAGGTTATTCTATATGTTATCCGTTTTGCCGCCGCTCGCAGGCGCAGCGCAACCGCATGTAGACAGCCTGGTGGCACATGCGCGCCAATCTTTGGCAGATGGCGCAAGCGGTCAAGCTTATGCCCTACTGATTACCCATGAACAAACCTATGCGGGAGAGCCAGATTTCGATTATTGGCTAGGACAAGCGGCGCTAGACAACGATCATCCAAGTGAAGCCACGCTGGCGCTGGAGCGCGCCACCATTCGCCGCCCCGCTTGGGCTGCCGCACGTTTGGCGCTAGGCCGCGCGCATTTTGCCCTAGGCAATTGGCTTGCAGCGAAAAATGAATTCAACCATGCCCTGTCTTTGGCATTATTGCCAGCGGAGCGTCAGCGCGCTGAGGGGTATCTCGCCCAAATCCGCCAACGCCAAACCGCTGATCAGCGCATTTCAGCCAGCCGTTTGGAATGGATACTGGGATACGATGACAATATCAATACCGCCACTGCGGCTGAAACCGTGGCTGGACTGGGCGACGTCCCTTTTCAGCTCAGTGAAAATTCCCGTCAGCAGAATTCCACCTACGCCCAACTGGCATTCACCACCGTACATACACGGCCACTGCATGGCGCGTGGCAAGGCTTTGCTGGAGCCAGTGTAAAACACAAGGAAGCGCCCAACGCGCGTGCCTACGGCAGTTCTGAAATTACCCTGCAAGGCGGCGTGCTACGCAAGAGCGGTAACCACAGTTGGGTGGCAGGCGCACAAGCAGGTAAATTTTATTTAGACGATGACCCGCTGTATTTTTATGGCAGCGGATTTATGAATTGGCAATACCAACTCGCCCCAGGCCGCCGCATTCATTGGTTCGCCCGCCACACGCAGGTGAATTACACTGACGGCGCGGCACAATCCAATGATTTTACGCAAACCATGAGCGGCATAGGCGGCGTGCTGGAAAAGCAACACTACGCGCTGTGGTTGAATGGCTACGGCGGCTGGGAAAATACGGCTGCTGCCCTCACAGGCGATAGAACCCTGGCTGGCGTTTCCGCCGGCATTGGCGTGCCACTGCATAAAGACCTTACCTGGCGCGCCAACCTGGCCTGGCAGCACAAACAATATCAAAATACCCTCGCTTTTTTTGGCACTGCACGCGATGACAAGTATTTAAATATGGATATGGAATTAGAATGGCGTTTCCAACCCGCCTGGGGCATCGCCTTGCGCTACGCCCATACCCACAACCAGGCCAATATTGAACTCTATCACTATGAAAGAAATAATGTTTCTCTTATCCTTTTTCACACCTTCTAATTCCGTCTTCCGTTGCTGGCAGCAAGGCATCCTCGCACTGTTCAGCCTCTGCTTGTCCGCGCCATTGGCAGCGGAATTGGCAGCCGCCAAATTCATTTTCGTACATCCCGATGTGGCGATCATCCGCGCCGAAGTAGCGCAACAAGCGGCCAAAGACATGGAATTGCTCGGCCATGACACCATCCGCACCGGCCAACAAGGCTACGCGCAACTGCAATTCAGCGACGGCAACCGGCTGGTGGTGCGCGGCGAAACCGAATTGCGTTTGGATGAATATCATTTTGACAGCGCGCAAAACGCCGCCAACCGCTTGGAATTGTCCTTGCAAAAAGGCGCAATTCGCTCTGTAAGCGGCAAAATTGCCCAACAACAACCACACAATTATCTAATTAAAACCGCAGTTGGCATTATTGGCGTGCGTGGCACTGACCACGAATCTCGCTATATTCCGCAGCCTGCACCGGGCGAACCCGCGCCCATAGCCAAACCCGGGCTGTATGATCGTGTGCATAGCGGTGCTACCGTACTTACCAATGCCCTAGGCAGCGTGGTGGTAGGGCCAGACCAAGCGGGTTTTATCAGCAGCGACATGGGCGGCGCTATCCCCGTAGTATTGCCCGAAATTCCCGCGTTTTACGCGCAAGGAACGCCCCCGCCAGACCACACGACCACAGACCAACCCCATGAGATGAAAGAAAAACCCCAATCCAATCAAGGCAATAGCGCTACGACCAAACCTGCCGCCGGAGCGCGCCCGGAGCATGAAAATCGCCGCAAGGCCATAGAAGCTGAGGAAAAAGTCCCCTTGCCCACACGCCCACAGCTTGAACAAAATACACCAGAAAACTATCTTCACCAACGGCCTTTGTTACCCGAGGCACCAAAAACCCAAGACATTCCGCTTGCATCAGGCACGCCACTGCGCGCGGACGATTTTCTATCCCATACTGCTGAGGCCAATTGGCAGGAAGAAATTGCCCATATTCCACTCGTGGAAGCGCTGCCTTTGCCAACGTTGCCTGCCGCACCCGCACCGTTGCCGCCCAGCCTAACACCCCAAACGCCACTGGAACCCCTACCGCCCCCAACCACAACCGCCCCCAAGACCGAACCCCCGATTGCCGATCCCACACCAGTCGATCCCGTATCTCCGCCAAACACAGTAGTGCCCAAGACCGAAACGCTGGTTGCCGATCCCACACCGGTGGAACCTGTGTCTCCAGGCACCGTGCCGCCCAAGACCGAAGTACCGGGTGACACGAATCATAGCGGAGAAATGGCCACCTCACCCAGCATTCCGCCCGCCACGACCGTTCCAGACAAAACCACAACGCCGCAAACGTCAGTAGAACCCGCATCCAATCCGAGCGTAGCGCAGCCAGCGGCGGAAGTAACGGTTTCTACCCCAGAACGGACAGACACCGTGATAATTTCCCTTCCAGGCGTAGCCACCCTGCCAGAGACCCCATCGACACCGCCCGATGCGCACACGGTACCTATTCCAGCCGGGACATTTCCCCAGTAGACGCCTCTGGCCCCGCCCATAATCACGTACTCCCGTTTCACCGCTTGCGCTGTCTATAAATAGGCGTTAAAATATCACCCTTTCATGAGTTAGGAGAGATGGCCGAGAGGCCGAAGGCGCTCCCCTGCTAAGGGAGTATGGGGTCAAAAAGCTTCATCGAGGGTTCGAATCCCTCTCTCTCCGCCACAAGCGCCCGTAGCTCAGCTGGATAGAGTACTTGGCTACGAACCAAGCGGTCAGACGTTCGAATCGTCTCGGGCGCGCCAAATATCAAAGGCTTACTTAGTTAAGCCTTTTTTTTTGAAAAATGAAAACCTGGGGTCAAACCCTACTCAAGCCAACGCCGCAACCCTGCCCATGTTGCAGCGACCAATTCAGCTTCAGCGCCGCCAAGGCGCAAACATCATGCAAAGCCGCCAGGCTTACCCGCACGCATGGAATATCCCACTGATTTATTAGTTTGTTTTACGCCAGCCCGCGTGCGGGAAATGACCGAAAAGCCGGGCGTGTATTGCATGTTAGACGCAGGTGGGAAAGTCTTGTATGTGGGCAAAGCAAAAAATCTAAAAAAGCGCGTAGCGAGTTATTTTGGCGCGCCCTCCCGGCTGTCGGCTAAGACACGCGCATTAGTACAACAAATCGCCAATATTCAACTCACCGCCACGCACACTGAAAACGAGGCGTTGTTGCTTGAAAATAATCTTATTAAAAAATATTTACCGCCATTTAATATTTTATTGCGCGATGACAAAAGCTATCCCTACATTTTTCTATCCAACGATCCCTTTCCACGCATCACCTTGCGCCGGGGCGCAAAAAAAGAGCCGGGCCGCTATTTTGGCCCGTATCCCAGCGCCAGCGCGGTGCGCGACAACTTAAATCTGCTACAAAAACTATTTCTATTGCGCCCTTGTGAAAATAGCGTATTCAACAACCGCGCGCGGCCTTGTCTGCAATATCAAATCAAACGCTGTACTGCGCCATGCGTAGGTTTAATTGACGAGACCGCATATCAGGAGGACACCCGCCACGCCATTTTTTTTTTAGAAGGCAAAAGCGCACAAATCATTGACCGCATGGTGGAACGCATGAACGCAGCCGCAGCAACGTTGGCCTACGAACAGGCAGCGCGCTTGCGCGACCAAATTACCCGCTTGCGCCAATTGCAGGAGCGTCAATACATGGATGTGGATGGCGCGCATGATGTGGATGTAGTGGCGTGCGTGGTGGAAGACGGCGCGGGCTGTGTACAAGTGATGACCATTCGTGGCGGACGCCACCTGGGCAGCCGCGCGTATTTTCCCAAACATACCCAAGGCGCAGACGAAGCAGCGGTTTTGGCTGCGTTTTTGCCGCAATATTATTTGCACCGCGACGACATCCCAGCGGAAATCATTTTAAGCCAAGCCTGTGAGGATAGAGAAGTTTTACAAGAAGTCATCCAAACACAGCGCGGCAAGGCGGTACACATTCACCACGCAGTACGCGGCGCACGCGCGCATTGGCTGACCATGGCCAAGGAAAATGCCGCACTGGGCATCGCCAGCCGTAAACCGGGGCAATACCGCGACCGGTTGGCCGACTTGGCGCGCTGGCTGGAGTGGGAAACCTTGCCCGCACGCATAGAGTGTTTTGACATCAGTCATACTCAGGGCGAATCCGCGCAAGCGTCGTGTGTGGTGTTCGACAGCGACGGGCCGTGCCCAGCAGAATACCGGCGTTTTAATCTGCGCAACATCACGCCAGGCGATGACTATGCTGCGATGGAACAAGCATTACAGCGCCGCTACCGCACGGAAAACAACAACGGCGCAGAACCGCGCCCTTTGCCAGATTTATTGCTGATCGACGGCGGCCCAGGCCAAGTGGCGCGCGCGCGCGCAGCGTTGGCGGATCACCCCAATTTACCGATGATTGGCATTGCCAAAGGCGATACACGCAAGCCTGGGCTAGAATCCTTACTGTTATCGCCTGCCAATAACACCGTATACCTGCCCGCAGACAGCCCAGCATTGCTGCTGTTGCAGCAAATCCGCGACGAAGCGCACCGCTTCGCCATTACGGGCCACAGAAAAAAACGCGCCGCTGCGCGCAAAATCTCCATGCTGGAAGAATTGCCTGGCATTGGCCCGCGCCGCCGCCAGTTGCTGATCAGCCATTTCGGCGGCCTGCAAGGCGTGCAACGCGCTGGCGTGGAAGATTTGTGCAGCGTGCCCGGAATTAACCGCCAACTGGCAAAAAAAATCCATGAAGCCTTTCATGGCGGCGGATATAAGGAATACACAGGCCTCCGTGCCAAGCCGCTTTTACCACCCTGATTTTACAGGGGCTGACAACTCAGCGGGAATTACTGCTACTCAGGTGGGTGGTGCCTTATTTTTTCAGTTGAGATTATCCGCACAAAAACAAGCGTTATTATAACAAATTGATAAATAAAGTATCTATCCACCTGAGCAGCTACATTTCCAGTTACTTACAACTTGTAGTATAACTGGTATCAATTATAGCAGTGCCAGCACTGTTATACTCATCCAGCCGTATATCGGTACAGGTTTTGCCGTTAGCAACATATTGTTTTGTAGGCGTAATCTTCCATTTTTGTTTTAAGGTGTTTAAGCTCAAATCAAAAGTCAGGCTGCCTGCACGTTGATCTAATTGCACATTGAATATGTCCACAGACACACTGCCAAAACCAGACACCGAGGGTACTAAAACACACGGTACTTTCAACTTGCCAGCAATAGGATCATATTCCGCCGCGCAGGAATCGCTTGACGCATTGGTACTGGATGAACCCGTTGTGGTTGTGGGTGTGGTAGGAGTTGGGGTTGTTGGGGTTGGCGTTGGCGTGGTCGCGCTGCCGCCTTTAAGGGTAACTTCGTACAGCTCATCTCCTGGTTCAATATTGGTGATCGCCAATTTGATAAAAGGACGGCTGGTGTCCAGTGTGAAGGTATCTTCTCTGTCGCCGTTGGGATCCTTAAAGGGAACGCCGTTGATATTCAAATACGCCACGCCATTCTTTGCTAATAACTCAATGTCGTTGATTTTGCTGGATACCCAGTTACTGCGGTTATTGTATCGCTGATTATCATTAAATTTGATCTGAGTATAGCCAGCCTGTATGTACAAAGAACCCGCATCACTATCTGGGGTTTTATACAAAGTGATGGTACGATAGTTGTACCAATCTGCATTCACATCCAGCTCAAAGTTATCCGTCAGATTGACATCAAATTCGATTTGCCCTACACGTCCGGCAACGGCAGTGATATA
>DYPE01000094.1:0-1302 GCA_020720085.1 Dichelobacter nodosus
TTAAAATAGCAGCAATTGTGGCACGCTAGGCGGATGTTTGGGTATCCGTAGGGGCGGTGGTTTATCCCCGCCCTGCACGCGCAGCGTTTCGGGAATGGCGAGCAGAAACGGCGACAGCGCGTGGCGCTGGGTTTGACCGAACAACGTGCGTTGGCGTGCGGCGGTGAGACACAGCATGTCGCGTGCGCGGGTAAGGCCAACATAAAATAACCGCCGTTCTTCGTCGGTCGCGCCGCCTTGCCAGGGCAGCAGGCCGGATTCCACCCCCGCGATAAATACCACTGGAAATTCTAAGCCCTTGGCTGCGTGCAGAGACAACAGCGTCACGGCTTCGGCGCGCGGGTCATAAGCGGTGGACGGTGCATTGACATAGCTGGCGAACGCGCTGAGATCACGGCCAAATGCGCCAGCCAATTGCAACAAACGCTGGCGATCCGCTGCGTCCAATGGCAACTGCAAGGACGTAATTGCCTGTTCCAATGCTTCGGTCACGCCAATGCGCGCGGCTTGTTCACCAAAGCGTTGTACCCATTCGGTTAGGGCGACCAGCCGTTGTGTCAATGTGGTTGCCAGCCCAGCGGGACGTACTACGTCCCCCATAAAGTCGTGAAACTGCAATGGCGCGGCCTGCGCCAGCCGCCGCTGTGTGGCAGTGCCAATGCCAGGGATACACGCGGCCAGTGCGATCCACGCCTGCGCGCCTGGGTCTTGCGCAGCTTGCGTCAGCCAGCGCACGGGTCGCAGTGGCGCGGCTTGGAAAAATGGCGTAACGCCCACGTGTTGCACCGGGATGCCGCGTTGCGCCAAGGCGCGGTGTAACATGCCCGCCTGTGCAGACAAGCGGTACAACACCGCGATTTCTTGAAAGCCATAATTTTTTTCATTGCTGTGCAGGGCACGATGCGAAGTGCCGCCCACCCATTTTTCCACTTCTGTGCCAATCCATTCCGCTTCTTGTTCAGCGCTGTCCAACTGTTGCCAGAGAATGCGGGCCTGGGCCGGGCGGTTGGCAAGTAACGACGCACGCGCGGGATTTTCTTCCGCCATCACCGCGTGGGCAGCGGCTAAAATCGTGGCCTGGTTGCGGTAGTTGTGGGTAAGCGTAAAGGCAGTGGCATGAAATTGCGTGCCAAATTGCCCAAAATAGCGCCAATCCGCGCCACGAAAGCCATAAATCGCTTGATCCGGATCGCCAATGGCAAACACTTCCGCGCCGTGCGCCAGCAGGTACACTAAGCGGTATTGCTCGGCATTCACATCTTGAAATTCATCGACAAACAGCCAGGCCACAGCGGCGCGCAA